>NZ_JBHVGL010000005.1:0-251730 GCF_042800875.1 Kitasatospora sp. NPDC057595
TCGAACCACGCGGCCCCATCGAGACCGAAGCAGCCCGCCGCCTCGCCGACGACCTCAAGAACGAGTGATCACCCGATTACCCAACACTTTCTCAGGCCAGGGCCAGGAAGAGCTTCTCCAGCTCGGCCTCGCTCATCGGCGGCGCGTCGGCGTCGGCGCCCGCCATGCACTGGCGCATGCCGCTCGCCACGATCTTGAAACCGGCCCGGTCGAGGGCCCGGGAGACGGCGGCCAGCTGGGTCACCACGTCCTTGCAGTCCCGGCCGGCCTCGATCATGGCGATCACGCCGGCCAGCTGCCCCTGGGCACGCCGGAGCCGGTTCAGGACCGCACCGACGGCTTCCTCGTCCACCTGCATCTCAGGACCGCCTTCCGCTGTCGACTACCGACTGTCCAGTGTACCCCGTGGGGTATCACTGCCCCGGTGGTCGACGGCGGGGGCGGGCGACCGGGTGGGCGGGGCGCTCAGCGGCGGGCCAGCCGCCGTTCCCCGCCCGTACCGGTGGCGTAGTCGAGGCCGTAGTGCGCGAACACCTCCGGCTCGGCCTCGGCGGGCAGCACGTCGTCGACGCCGATCGACGGCGCCGCCTTGACCAGCGCCCGCGCGAACGCCACCTTGACGTACCCCGGGCCCAGCACGGCCCCGTCCAGCGGCACGAAGACCAGCTTGCTGTTGACGTTCAGCCCGACCGAGACGGCCGGCCCCACCGTCACGGTCGCGAAGTACGGCTCGTCGCTGGCGGTCTCGACGTAGACGGACTCCAGCTTGCCGATCTTGTGCCCCTTCTGGTCGAGGACGGCCTGACCCCGCCACTCCCTGATGTCGGCCGGAACGATCTCGGCGACGGCCATGGCGACCTCCCGTAGCCGCCCCACGGCGGCGGCACCTCGGTTGGGCAGAGCCCCGGACACTCCCATCGTCCGCCGGGAGCGCCGAGACCGCCCGCCGGGCCGCCGCTCGCCCGATCGGGTGAACGCGCGGGCACGCGGCCGTCCCCGGGCCCCGCCGTGACGGGCGAGCGGCGGCAACCGTCCCATTCCGCACAACCGGGGGTGAACCGGCCAACGGCACACGGGAGTCCACTCGAACACCTACGCTGTCCGCCGACGGACCATCGGATCACCGAAGCGGAGACGGGGCGGCAGTGGTGAGTTACGAAGAGATGTGGGAACAGGGCGAGCCGGGCGTCCCCGCCGATCTCCGTCCGGAGATCCCGCACCCCGCCCGGATGTACGACTACTACCTGGGCGGGAAGGACAACTTCCCGGCCGACCGCGAGGCCGCCGAGCGCGCCCTGTCGGCCAACCCCGAGTTCCGGTCCACCGCGCGCGCCAACCGGGGCTTCCTCACCCGGGCGGTGCGCTGTGTGGCCGGCCTCGGCATCGACCAGTTCCTCGACATCGGAACCGGCATCCCCACCGCGGGCAACACCCATGAGATCGCCCAGGCGGTCGATCCCGGCGTCCGGGTCCTCTACGTGGACAACGACCCGATCGTGCTCGCCCACGCCCGCGCCCTGATGGGCGGCAGCGCCGTCGGCCGCACCACCGTCATCCAGGCCGACCTCCGTTCGCCCGTCGAGCTGCTGGCCGACGCCCGGGCCGAGAAGCTGCTCGACCTCGACCGCCCGACGGGCCTCGTGCTCGCCGCCGTCCTGCACTTCGTGCGGGACGAGGAGGAACCCTACGAGCTGGTGCGCACCCTGCTGGACGCGCTCGCGCCCGGCAGCCACCTGATCCTGTCGCACGGCACCGCGGACTTCCTGCCCGCCGAGGTCCGCGACCGGGTGACGGGGGTCTACAGCAAGGCCACCGCCCCCCTGGTCGGCCGCACCCGGGACCAGGTGCGCGCCTTCCTCGACGGCCTGGAGGTCCTCGACCCCGGGGTCGTCACCGTCCCCCTCTGGCGCCCCGACGGCGCCCTGCCCGAGGGCGCCGACCGCGTGAGCATGTACGGCGCGGTGGCCCGCAAGCCGTGACACCGGTGGAGCGGGCTACGCCGGCTTGCTCGCGCGGATCGAGTACATCAGCGGGACGCCGGGCTGCCCGTCCGGGTAGCGGAAGACCCGGTCGTGCTCCAGGACCGGGAAGCGGGCGTACAGCGTGAAGTCGTGCTCGTGGAGGAACTCGATCCGCAGGCCCTCCGCCGCGAGCGCGCTCACGACCTCGCCCACGCCGTGCTGCCACTCGACGGTCAGACTCGCCGCCGTGGGCGGCAGCTCGCCGTCGGTGTAGGTACTGGCCTCGTCCCAGACCATGGCCTCGCGGTGGAAGTAGTCGTGCTCCACCGTCCGGCCGTCCTCGGCCAGGGTGTCGGCGAAGGGGTGGAACTCCACGAGGTAGAGGAAGCCCCCCGGGGCGACCAGGGCCGCCGCCGTCCGTGCCCAGCGCTCGATGTCCGGGAGCCAGTTCAACGCGCCCAGGCCGGTGTAGACGACGTCGAAGCGCTGCCCGTCGAGTGCGTCCACGGCGTCGTGCACGTCGGAGACGACGAAGCGGGCGGTGTCGGCGCCGATCCGCGCGGCCAGCTCGGTGGCGGCCTCCACGGCCGGCCGGGAGAAGTCCAGCCCGGTGACGGTCGCCCCGTGCCGGGCCCAGGACAGCGTGTCCTGCCCGAAGTGGCACTGGAGGTGCAGCAGGGACTTCCCGCGCACATCGCCGACCTCGGTGAGCTCGAAGTCCCGCAGCGCTTCCCGGCCCGCGACGAAGCCGGGCACGTCGTAGAAGTTGCTGGCGACATGGACCGGGACGCGCCCGTCCCAGCTGGCACGGTTGGCCGCGAGCCAGTCGGCGGGGGCGGTGATCTTCTCCATGCCCGCCACGCTAGACAGGCTCCGGCTCGCTGCTCAAGCCGTTTTTCCGACGTCGGGTGGTGACCGTCGGGTGGTGTCCTCAGGTGGCGAGGAGGGTGAGCAGCGGTGGGTGGAGGGGCCAGGGGAGGTCGGGGGCGGTGACGGCGAGGCGGAGGGCGCCGAGCAGGGGCGGGCCGTCGGGGGTGCGGAGGCGGGCGGCGGGCAGGCGGGCAGTGAGGGCGTCGAGGGTGGCGCGGTGCAGGGCGGTGAGGCGGAAGAGGCCGCCGGTCAGGGCGAGGTCGGGGGCGGGGAGACCGGCCGACGCGGCGGCGGCGGTCGCGGTGGCCGCGATCTCCTCACCGGCACGGCGGAGCAGTCCGGCGGCCACCGGGCAGCCCTGCTCGGCTGCGGCGGCGACGTCCGGGGCGAAGGCGGCGAGCAGGGCGGCGCGGTCGGGGCGCGGCTGCAGGGCGGCCGGGAGGTCGGTCACCGGGCCGTAGCGGCGTTCGGCGGCGGCCAGCAGCGGGGCCGAGCCGCCGGGGCGGCCGTCGTACGCCCGCAGCGCGGCTTCCAGCCCGGCGCGGCCGAGCCAGCCGCCGCTGCCGCAGTCGCCGAGCAGCTGGCCCCAGCCGTCGGCGCGCCGCCAGCCGGATCCGGGGTGGAAGCCGATGGCGACCAGCCCCGTGCCGCCGGCCACCGTCACTCCGGCGTCCGCGCCCAGCGCGCCCACGTGGGCGGTGATCGCGTCCCCGGCGAGCACCAGCTGCCGGGCCCCGGTGGCGCGGGCGAGCGGACCGGGCAGGCGGGCGGCGAGGTCACGGCCGAGCAGGGCCATGCCGGTGGCACCCACCGCGACGGCCCCGATCCAGGCGCCGTCCGGCAGCCCGCCGGCGAGGCCCCGGAGGGCGGGGAGCAGGTGGTCGAGCAGCGCCCGCGCGTCCTGGCCGCCGGCTGCGGCCGACACCCGGGCGGGCGCGGCCAGCTCGGCCGTCCGTGCCCCCGCGAGCCCGTCCGGCCACCGGGCGGGCGCCAGCGCGAGCCGGATCCCGGAGCCGCCGACGTCGACCCCGGCGACCCAGCGCTCCCCCGGTGTCCGCTCCACGATGTGCCTCCAGGGCGGGTCGGTCCGGCCGGGGCCTATCCCGCGGACACCGTCGGAGCAGGCCGGACCCCGCGGCCGCGCGTGCCGCGAGGTCGACGACGGACCTCATCGTCCCAGAGTTCGTCATCCGGAGTTCGTCGCGGGCGAGGCCGTTCGTGGCCCCCGCCCGCCCCGTCCCCGTCCCCGGGCGGGTCAGACGGAGGCCGCGGGCAGTCCGAGGAGTTCGGCGGAGCCGTTGCGGTTGTGGCGCTCCTGCCAGAGTTCGAGGGCGCTGCGGCAGGCGTGGTCGAGGTGGCGCACACCGGCGAGGTCGAGCCGCACGGGACGGTCGGCCGGCAGCTCCTCCAGGGATTCGAGGGTTTCGAGGAGACGGGGCAGCCGGAGGAAGGTGGCGTTCCCGTGCAGGTTCACCCGGACGGCGCCGTCGGGGAGTTCGGTGACCGCGACCTGGAGGTGGGAGGTGTCCCAGGCGCTCTTGAGCACCGCGAGCAGGAGCCCGAGCAGCACCCCTTCCAGGAGGTTGGTCACGACGATCGCGATCGCCGTGGCGGCCAGGATCACCGCCTCACCGCGGTCGGCCCGCCAGAGCGGCCGCAGGGTGCGGACCGGGACCAGCTTGGCCCCGGCGTGGACCAGGACGCCGGCCAGCGCGGCGAGCGGGATGGCGGAGAGGAAGCCCGGGAGCAGGGCCGCGAAGAGCAGCAGCCAGAGGCCGTGGAGGACGCGGGAGGCCTTGGTCCGGGCGCCGGCCTGGACGTTGGCGGCGCTGCGGACGATGACGGCCGTCATCGGCAGCGCGCCGAGCAGGCCGCAAAGGGTGTTGCCGACGCCCTGGGCGAGCAGTTCGCGGTCGTAGTCGGTCCGCGGGCCGTCGTGCAGACGGTCGACGGCGGCCGCGCTGAACAGGCTCTCGGCCGAGGCGATCAGCGCGAAGGCGACGGCCGTGCCGAGCACCCCGAGGCTGCCGAGCGCCGCGAGGTCGGAGGCTCCGGGCAGGTGGAGGACCCCGGTGAGTCCGGCCACCTCGACCCGGGCGACGGGCAGGTCGAACAGGGCGGTGACGGCCGTCGCGCCCGCGACGGCGGCGAGTGGTGCCGGGACTGCCCGGACCCGGGCCGGCAGGCGCGGCCAGAGCAGCAGGACCGCCACCGTCCCGGCGCCGATGGCGGCCGCGGCCACCGCGTGCGGGTCCCCGGCGACGTCGGCGGCCAGCCCGGGGATTCCGGCGAGCTTGGCGGGGCCGCCGGCCGGCGCCTTGGCGTCGGCGAGCGCGTAGAGCTGACCGGCGATCAGCACCAGGCCGATGCCGGCCAGCATGCCCTGGACGACCGAGACGGAGATCGCCCGGAACAGCCGGCCGAGGCGGGCGGCGCCCAGGGCGAGCTGGAGCAGGCCGGCGACGGCGGTGATGACGCCGAGGGTGGCGAGGCCGTGTTCCTGGACGGCCGCGAGGACCAGCACGGTCAGGCCCGCGGCGGGGCCGGACACCTGAAGGCTGCTGCCGGGCATCAGGCCGGTCACCAGGCCGCCGACGATGCCGGTGACCAGGCCGAGTTCGGCCGGGACGCCGGAGGCGACGGCGACTCCCACGCAGAGCGGGAGGGCGACCAGGAAGACGACGAGGGATGCGGGGAGGTCGGAGCGCAGAGTGCTCAGCCGAAGGGCGGGACGACGAGTCATCGGGTCCTCGGGAGAGTGCGGAGGGTTCGGTGGACGGTGCGGTGGCGGTGCGGTGGAGGGGCGGTGCGGGGAAGGGCGGTGCGGTGGAGAACCGTGCGGTGGCGGACCGTGCGGCGGAGTCACAGCGGGAGGAAGAGGCCGGCGTCGGCCCGGTGCGCGAGCACCAGTCCGGTGTGGATCTCGTAGAACCAGCCGTGCAGCCGGATCCGCCCCTCGCTCAGCCGGCGGGCGACGGCGGGGTAGCCGCGCAGCCGGTCGAGCTGGGCGAGCACGTGGCGCTGCACCGGGCCGGCCACCGTCGGGTCGAAGACGTCGGCACCGTCCGCACGGAGCGTGGCCCGGTCGGCATGGAGCAGCCAGGAGCGGACGGCGGGCACCACGCTGAGGTCCTCGCCGCGCACGACGGCTCCGACCGCGCCGCAGTGCGAGTGTCCGCACACCACCAGGTCGCGGACGCCGAGCACCTCGACGGCGTACTCGATGGTGGCGGTCTCGCCGGAGGCGGCGTCGGCCCGGTAGGCGGGCACGATGTTGCCCGCGGTGCGGAGCTCGAAGAGGTCGCCGGGATCGGCGCCGGTGATCAGCGCGGGCACCACCCGGGAGTCGGAGCAGGTGATGAACAGGGCCTGCGGGGCCTGGCCGGCGGCGAGTGCGGTGAGTTCCCGGCCGGTGTCGCCCGCGCGCTGCGGGAACGCCCGGGCCCGGTCGATGAGCGGTTCCATGGTGGTGGATGCCTCCTTCGGTGACCCTCGCGGCGTCGGCCGGGAGGGGCGGTGGACGGGCAGGCACGTCGGAACCAGATGCCCCCGGACGGGTGGGTGCGGCCGCGGCGGGTCGATGGCGCGCCGCGCAGCCGCGTCGGTGACCCTCGGTGCTCCCCCGGTGACCTGATGACGCGTCAAGGGGAAGTAAAACACGGGTATGGGGTCGGCAAAAGCTCGTCCAGGGCTCAGAATGTGCCGATCTGGTTAACATCCTGTTGCCATGAACGGCACACACCCTTCCGCCTCGGCCTGCGCACCACGGAGGGAACCTGACGGAGCGTCAAGACGTTGATGCACTCGCACTTTCCGCACGCCCCTCGCGAGGTCCGCGCGCCCCCGAACACGCCTGCGGGCCACCGCTGTTCGGGGAACGGCGGTGGCCCGGACGGACGGATCGACGGGGCGTCAGCGACGCAGGGTGGTGACGGTGAGGCCCGGGGCCGAGCGGATCTCGGCCTCGGTGAAGCGTTCGGTCACCCACTGCTTGTCGGCGTAGCGGCGGGTCTGGTCGGTGAAGTGCGGCGAGGTCGGGTCGGCCGACTCGCCGTAGGTGAGCAGGGTCCGGGTGCGCGGACCGCGGTCGGTCAGTTCGGTGGCCATCAGAAAGCCGGCGCCGAGCGGGACACCCTTCAGGTCCGCGGGGCAGGTGCCGCCTCCGGTGCCTGAATCAGGCCCGGCCGTGAGCACGTTGAAGCAGCCGGTCCCACTGGAGCAGCCGTGCAGCGGGATGCGGGCGGGCCGCCGGCGCCCACCCGGCGGACGGTCACCGGACGGACGCGGGCGGGTGGGCGCGCGGACGGGCCCGCGGACGGGGTCAGTCCCGGGGGCGGGGGGTGGGGACGAGGCCGGTCTGGTAGGCGAGCGCCACCAGCTGGGCGCGGTCGCGGGCGTCGAGCTTGGCCATGGCGCGGTGGATGTGGGTGCGGATGGTGAAGGGGCTGACGAACATCCGGGCGGCGATCTCCTCGTTGCTGAGACCCGTGGCGGCCATCGCCATCACCTCGCGCTCGCGGGCGGTCAGGGCGGCCAGGCGTTCGGGGGCGGCGGCGGGGCCGCGGTCCGGCTCCGGGTGGGCGAGCAGCTGGTCGATCAGGGCGCGGGTGGCGGCGGCCGACAGCAGCGGGTCGCCGGCGGCGACGCGGCGCAGGGCGGCGAGCAGCTCGGTCGGTTCGGCGTCCTTGCCGAGGAAGCCGCCGGCGCCGGCGCGCAAGGCCTGGGCGACGTACTCGTCGATCTCGAAGGTGGTGAGGATGAGTACCCGGGTGCCGGCGAGCTCGGGGTCGCCGCAGATGGCGGCGGTGGCGGAGAGGCCGTCGACGCCGGGCATCCGGATGTCCATGAGCACGACGTCGGGGCGCAGGTTCTTCGCCAGGTCGATCGCCTCGCGGCCGTCGGCGGCCTCGCCCACCACCTGCATGTCCTCCTCGGCGTCGATGAGGACGCGGAAGGCCCCGCGCAGCAGCGTCTGGTCGTCGGCGAGCAGTACTCGGATGGTCACGGGTGTTCCTCTCGGGCGGCGGTGCGCAGGGGCAGTTCGGCGGAGACCAGGAAGCCGCCGCCGGGCCGGCGGTCGGCGGTGAGGCGCCCGCCGACGGCGGCGGCGCGCTCGCGCATGCCGATCAGGCCGAAGCCTCCGCCGACCGGGGCGACGACACCGGAGCGGGGGCCGGGCGCCGGGCGCCCGTTGGCGACGGTCAGCAGGACACGGCTGCCGGAGTACGCGAGGGTGACGTCGGCGGTGGTGCCGGCGGCGTGCTTGGCGACGTTGGTCAGGGACTCCTGGAGGATCCGGTACGCCGTGAGGTCGACGCCCGGGGAGAGCGGCTGCGGCTCGCCCTCGACGGCGAGGCGCACCGGCAGGCCGGCCCGTTCGAAGGCGCCGATGAGGTCCGGCAGCCGGTCCAGGCCGGGCGCGGGTTCGAGCGGGGCCTGCGGGTCGTCGGCGCTGCGCAGCAGGCCGACGGTGGCCTTGAGCTCGCGCAGCGCGGAGCCGGTGGCGTCGGTGAGGTGGCTGAGCATCTCGCGGGCCTGGGCGGGATGGCGGTCCAGGAGGTGGACGGCGATGCCGGCCTGGGCGTTGGCGAGGGCGATGTGGTGGGCGACGACGTCGTGCAGGTCTCGGGCGATCCGGATGCGCTCGTCGGCGACCCGGCGGCGGGCCTCCTCCTCGCGGGTGCGCTCGGCTCGCTCGGCGCGTTCCTCGATGGCGGCGAGGTGGGCGCGGCGCGCGCGGACGGAGTCGCCGATGGCTCCGGGCAGCAGGACCCAGGCGATGACGCCGATCTTGATGCTGATGGAGGTGTGCGGCTCGTTGATGACCGTGGCGACGGTCACCAGGACGGCCGAGACCGCGGTGGCGGCGCGCGCGGTGGTCCGGTCGGTGTGCACGGCGAGCGAGTACAGCGCGATCAGCAGCGGGGCGACCAGGCCGACGTTGAGCTGGGTCGCGACGAAGCAGAGGGCCAGGCTGCAGGCGAGGGTGACCCCGAAGACCACATAGGGCCGGCGGCGATGGCCGAACAGGGCGAGGCTGGAGAGGACCGCCAGGGTCAACGCGGCCGGGTTCGGCGCGATGGGGTTCCCGAGGCGGTCGATGGTGGTCGTCCCGGCGGTGACCACGAACACGGCGAGCACGAGCAGCACGTCGAGCAGGAGGGGGTGGCGGCTGCGTACGCGGCGCAGCCAGATCTCGGTCATGCTCGCTTCTCCCGGTCCGGGGCTGCCCTGGCGGGCCCCTCGCCGGGCCCGGACGATCCGGCGAGGGGAGTGGGGACGTACTGCACGTGGCGGGCATACTGCAGATGCAGTACATACCGACCATTGGAACGGTAGTACGGATGCGGTTCATACCATTTTGCCCGCCGGCGCGCCGCCGGGTCGGGCGCGGCCCCGCCGCGGCTCCCGTGGGGGTGGGAGCCGCGGCGGGGCCGGATGGGTCAGACGCCCATGTCAGACGCCCACGGAGTGGCGGACCGGGTCGGCGTCGGGGCCGTCGGCCGGGGCCGGGACGGGCGCCGCGGTCTGCAGCTTGGCACCCTCGACGTCGACGTCGGGGATGATCTTCTCCAGCTTCGCCGGCAGCCACCAGGCGCGGCGGCCGAGCAGGGCGAGGACGGCCGGGACGATCGCCATCCGGACCACGAAGGCGTCGAGGGCGACGGCGGCGGCCAGGCCGAGTCCCATCATCTTGATCATCGGCTCGCTCATGCCGATGAAGCCGGCGAAGACGCTGATCATGATGAGCGCGGCGGCGGTGACCACCCGGGCGTTGTACTTGAAGCCGGTGACCACGGCCTCACCGGGCTCCTCGCCGTGCACGAAGGCCTCCCGGATGCGGGTGACCAGGAACACCTCGTAGTCCATGGCCAGACCGAACACCACACCGATCATGAAGATCGGCATCATGCTCATCACCGGGCCGGTCTGCTCGACGCCGATCAGTTCGGCGAGCCAGCCCCACTGGAAGACCGCGACGACGGCGCCGAGCGCGGCGACCACCGAGAGCAGGAAGCCGAGGGCGGCCTTGAGCGGGACGAGGATCGAGCGGAAGACCACCAGGAGCAGCAGCACCGCGAGGCCGACGACGACCGCGAGGTAGGGCAGCAGGGCGTCGTTGAGCTTCTGCGAGACGTCGATGTTCATCGCCGTCGCACCGCTGACCAGCACGGTCGCACCGGTGGTGGACTTCAGCTCGGGGGCCTTGTCGCGGATGGCGTGGACCAGGTCGGTGGTCGCCGCGTCGCTCGGGCCGGTCGCCGGAACGGCGTTGACCAGCGCGGTGTCCCCGGCCTGGTTGAACATCGCGGGCGCGACGGCGACCACACCGGGCAGCGCCTTGACGGTCTCGGCGACCTTGTCGGCCGCGGCCTTGGGGTCGGCCGTGCCCTTGGCGTCGACCAGGACGGTCAGCGGGCCGTTGAAGCCGGGGCCGAAGCCCTCGGAGAGGTGGTCGTAGGCGCGGCGCTGGGTGGTCGACGTGGGCTTGGCCTCGTCGCCGGGCAGGCCGAGCCGCAGGTCCAGGGCCGGCAGGGCGAGCACGCCGAGGCCGACCACGCCGAGGACCAGCACGGCGACCGGACGGCGCAGTACGAAGCGGGCCCAGCGGGTGCCGCCGTTGGGGCGGGCGCCGTCGGTCCCGGTCGCGGCGCGCTTGCCCTTGCGGTCCTTGCGGGACAGCGCCTTGCGGCCGAGGAAGCCGAGCAGGGCGGGGACCAGGGTGAGCGCGACCAGGACGGCGATCACCACGGTGCCCGCCGCGGCCATGCCCATCTTGGCGAGGATCGGGATGCCCACCACGGAGAGGCCGGCCAGCGCGATGATCACGGTGAGTCCGGCGAACACCACGGCCGAGCCGGCGGTGCCGACGGCACGCCCGGCGGCCTCCCTGGGCTCATGGCCGTCGAGGAGCTCGGCGCGGTAGCGGGAGACGATGAAGAGCGCGTAGTCGATGCCGACGGCGAGGCCGAGCATCATCGCCAGCGTGCTGGTGGTGGTGGATAGGCCGAGGGTGCTGCCGAGCGCGGTGATCAGGGCGATGCCGAGGCCGACGCCGATCAGGGCGGTGAGCAGCGGGAGTCCGGCGGCCAGCAGCGAGCCGAAGGTGATCACCAGCACGACGGCGGACATCGCCATGCCGATCGCCTCGGCGGAACCGCCCGCCTCGCCGACCTCCATCAGCGCCGTGCCGCCGATGTCGACGGTCAGGCCCGCGTCGCGGGCGTGCTGGGCCGCGTCCTTCAGGGCCTCGGTGGCGGTCTCACTGACCTTGCCGGGCTTCTCGCTGTAGCTCACCGTCGCGTAGGCGGTGGTGCCGTCCTGGGAGACCGCGCCGGCCTGGAACGGTCCGACGGCGCTGACCACCTGGTCGGTGTGGGCGAGCTCGGCGACCGCCTTCTCGACCGTCTGCTGGTTCGCGGCGGCGGTGATCTTCTGGCCCGACGGGGCGACGAAGACGATCCGGGCCGAGGCACCGTCGGACGTGGCGCCGGGGAAGCGCTGGTCCATCAGGTCGAAGGCCTTCTGCGCCTCCGTGCCGGGCATGGCGAAACCGTCGTCGGGGGCGGCCGGCGCCTTGGCGGCCAGCACCCCGACGGCGGCCAGCAGGGCGACCCAGAGCAGGGTCACCAGCCGGCGCCTGTGGAAGGACCATCGGCCCAGGCGGTAGAGGAAAGTGGCCACGGGAGAGCGGACTCCTTACGGATGGCGGGCAGGTCGGGTTGGCCGGGCGGCGCACTCGGCCGGTGGGCCGGGGACGCCCGGAGCATGACCATCCTGGGTCGACGGGGGCCTCCTCCGCGTCGGCTCTGTGCAGGCATTCCGGACTAATGCGGACGCAGCAGTACGACCCCGGGCGGAGTAGTCCCCGGGGTGGAGGCCCGGGGCCGGGCTCCGACCTGCGGCCGAGGGCCGCTCCCGGGTGGCTGTCAGGGGTGCCGGTCGGGACGGCCGCCCGAGTCCGCGCCACCCTGCGTCACCCGCGCGGAGGTGCGGACGGGCCGCGGCCCGGCGGGCGAAGTAGCGTGATGTGCCTGGCCCGGACTATTCGTCCAGGTTCGCAACGATGTGCCCTCACGGTTTCCGCGTCTCCGACGGCCCGAGGGGCGCACAGCCCGTCCACAGCCCGTCCCGTAGCCGGAGGTGCCCATGGGCGTTCCCGCCGCCCGCATCGTGTTCGACGAGGACGACCGCGCGGCCGTCGCGGAGGCGGTGAGCGAGATGCTCGCCACCGGGGCGCTCACCCTCGGTCCCTGGACCGAACGGTTCGAGCAGTCCTTCGCCGCCGAGCACGGCGCCTCGCACGCGGTCGCCGTCGCCAGCGGCACCGCCGCGCTGGAGATCGTCCTGCGCGGCCTCGACGTCCGCGACCGCGACGTGGTCGTCCCTGCCGTGACCTTCTACGCGACCGCCGGCGCCGTCCTGCACGCCGGTGGCCGGCCGGTGATCGCCGACGTCGACCCGGCCACCCTCGCGCTCGCCCCGGACACCTTGGAGGCCGCGCTCACCCCCGACACCGCCGCCGTCGTACTCGTCCACATCGGCGGGCTGATCACCCCCGAGGTGGACGCCCTGCGCGCGATCTGCGACGCCCGGGGCATCCCGCTGGTCGAGGACGCCGCGCACGCGCACGGCAGCAGCTACCGGGGCCGGGCCGCCGGGACCTTCGGCGTGGCCGGCGCCTTCTCCTTCTACCCGACCAAGGTCACCACCAGCGCCGAGGGCGGCATGATCCTCACCGAGTCCGCCGAACTGCGCGACGAGGCCCGCATCCACCGCGACCAGGGCAAGGGCTCGTTCACCACCAACCACCACGTCCGGCTCGGCGCGTCCTGGCGGATGAGCGAGCCGAACGCCGCCATCGGCACCGTCCACCTGCGCCGGCTCAAGGAGTTCGTGGAGACCAGGCGCCGGGTCGCCCAGCGCTACGACGCGGCGCTCGGCGCGCTCGACGGGCTGGACCCGGTCACCGAGCCGGCCGGCTGCCGCGGCAACTACTACAAGTACGTCGCGCTGCTGCCCGCCGGCACCGACCGGGCGGCCTTCAAGCGGGCGGTCGCCGAGGAGTACGGCGTACGGCTCTCCGGCGAGGTCTACGACCTGCCGCTGCACCTGCAGCCGGTGCTCGCCCCCTACCGGCGCGCGGCCCTCCCGGTCGCCGAGGACGTCTGCGCCCGGCAGATCTGCCTGCCGGTCCACTCCGACATGACCGAGGACGAGACCGACCTGGTGATCGAGGCGGTGAGCGCCGTCCACCGCCGCTTCGCGGGATGACACGACACCGGCGGCCCCGCCGACCGGGAGAACCCGACAGGGATGAAGCAGACGAAGGAGAGGAAGCCGTGCGGATTGCGGTCACCGGGGGATGCGGATTCATCGGCTCACACGTCGTCGACCGGCTGCTCGCCGCCGGGCACGAGGTGCTCGCGGTGGACACCACCGACAAGTACCTCAACCCCGGCGCCGACCACGCCCGGATCGACATCCTCGACCTGCCCGCGCTCACCACCGCCCTGGACGGCTGCGAGGTGGTCTTCCACCTCGCCGCGCAGGCCGACGTCGAACGCGTCGCCGCCGACCCGGTCGGCGCCGTCCGCGCCAACATCGACGGCACCGAGGCCGTCCTGGAGGCGGCCCGGCGCAACGACCTCAGCCGCACCGTTCTGGCCAGCACGGTCTGGGTCTACGGCGCCGCGCTCACCGAGGCCGCGCTCGACGGCGAGGAGCAGGAGCTGGACGAGCACGTCCCGATCGAGCTGGAGCACAGCGGACACCTGTACGTCGCCACCAAGCTCGCCGCCGAGATGCTCGTGCACAGCTACCGCCAGCTCTACGGGCGGCACTTCACCATCCTGCGCTACGGGATCCCCTACGGGCCCCGGATGCGCGACTCGCTGGTGGTCGCCCGCTTCGTGCAGGCCGCGCTCGACGGGCGGCCGATCACCATCGCGGGCGACGGCCGGCAGAGCCGCAACTTCGTCTACGTCGAGGACCTCGCCGACGCCCACGTCCGCGCCCTCTCCCCCGCCGCCGAGGACCAGACCTTCGCGCTGGAGGGCTCCACCGCCGTCTCCGTGCGGGACATCGCCGACACCGTCGACGAACTGCTCGGACCGGTCACCATCGAGCACATCGAGGCACGGACCGCCGACTACGCCGGCCGCCGGATCTCCGCCGCACAGGCCAAGCGGCTGCTGGGCTGGTCGCCGCGGACCAACTTCGCCGACGGCGTGCGGCGCTACGCGGACTGGTACCGGGCCGAGGCCTACCCGCGGTCGGACGCCTGAAGCCGGGAGGGGGCGGAACCGTGCCGCACGCGCTGCTGGTCTCCGGCTCGCTCGGCCAGGGCCACGACGTGATGGCCCGGGCCTGCGCGGACTCGCTGGAGGCGCGCGGCTGGACGACGGCCACCGTCGACGCCATGGCCCTGCTCGGGCAGCGCGCCGGCACCGCCGGGGAGGCGGTGTTCCGGCGGCTGCTCGGCCTGCCGGGCCTCTACGACGCGTTCCACTTCTCCGCGCTGCGCCCCGGCGCCCGGATCGCGCTGCTCGCCGACGCGGCGGCGCGGCGGCGGCTGGTGCCGGCGCTGCGGGCACTGCTCGCGGAGCAGCGGCCGGAGCTGGTGGTGTCGGTCTTCGCCACCGCCACCTCGGCGGTCAACCGGCTGCGCGGCGGGCCGCAGCCCTTCCGGCACCTGGTGCTGTGCACGGACGTCACCCCGCACCGGCTCTGGGTGCAGGAGGAGAGCGACCTCTTCCTGGTCACCTCGGAGGTCGCCGCCTGCGGCGTACGGCGCTACCGTCCCGACGCGCCGATCGCCGTGCTGCCCGCACCGCTGCGGGCGCCGTTCTACCGGCCGCCCTCGCGCGCCGAGGCGCGGGCGGAGCTGGGCGTGCCGCCGGGGGCCCGGTGCGTGCTGCTGATCTCCGGCGCGTGGGGCCTCGGGCCGCTGGCCCGCACGGCGGCGGCACTGGCCGACGCCGGTCCGCACGTGCTGGCGGTGGCGGGCAGCAACGCCGAGCTGGAACGGCGGCTGCGGCGGGCCGCCGCCCGTCGGCTGCGGCTGCACCCCTTCGGCTGGACGGACCGGGTGCCGGCGTTGATGGCCGCCGCCGACCTGGTGGTGACCAGCTCCGGCGACACCTGCAGCGAGGCCCGCGCGCTGGGCCGCAGACTGCTGCTCCTCGACGTGGTGCAGGGCCACGGCCGCGACAACCTGCAGCACGAGTTGGCACTCGGCCACGCCGACGTCGTCTCCGCCCGCCCGGAGGAGGTCGTCCGCTCCGCCCTGGCGGCGGTCGACCGCCCCGAGCCACCCCCCTCGCCCGGCGCCACCCCCGACGGCTGGCGCACGGGCTTCGCGGCGGCCCTGGAGCGGGTCGGCCTGTCCTGACGACCGGCCGCGCCGGACCCCTCGCCCCCGCACGCGCGGGGATGGGCGGTCAGCCGCGTGGGACGGCGTGGTCGCGGAGGGGGCCCAAGGTGAGGTCGTGGGCTCGGCAGTGGGCGGCGATCAGCGGGAGGGCGGCGAGGGTGGCGCGCCAGGAGTCGGGAGCCGAGGTGTCGTCGGAGTCGTGGAGGAGGAGGGTGGCGCCGCCGACCAGGTGGGGGCGGGCGGTGGCGTAGACGGAGGGGCCGGTCGCTCCCCGTTCCCAGTCGCGGCCCCAGGCCGTCCACAGGACGGTGCGCAGGCCCAGGCGGTGGGCGGCGAGGGCGAGGCCGGCGGTGAGGACGCCGTACGGGGGGCGGTACCAGTGCGGGCGGGTGCCGGCGAGGTCGGTGACCGCCTCGGTGGCGCGGCGGAGTTCACGCAGGTCGCGGGCGGGGGCCGGGCGGTACTGGCGGCGGTGGTACCAGCCGTGGACGGCGACCTCGTGTCCCCGGGCGACCAGCTCGCGGCCGACGTCCGGGGAGCGTTCCAGCATGGCGCCCAGCAGGAAGAAGGTCGCGTGGACACCGAGGGAGTCCAGGGCGTCCAGGATCGGCGGGGTGCCGCGCGGGTCGGGGCCGTCGTCGAAGGTCAGGGCGATGTGTCGCGGGTCGCCGTAGCCGGCGGTGCGGCGGGCGGCGAGGCGTTTGACGGGCGGCAGGCGGACGGCGGCCGGCGCGAGGTGCAGCAGTTCCACGGCGGCCGCGGTGCCCGGCAGGACGCCGGCCCTCACCCGAAGCGGGACGCCATCCGCCGGAACAGGCCGGGAGCGGCGCCGTGGAGGCGGGCCGGGTAGCCGAGCCAGTGCGGTACGAAGACCCGGTCGCGCTCGGTGGTGAGCGCCCCGAGGACGATGTCGGCCACCTCCTGGGCGGGGACCGGGCGGGGGCGTTCGCGCTGGTAGTCGGTGCCCCGGGTGGCGAAGAACGGGGTCTCGACGGCGCCCGGCAGGATCAGCCGGACACCGACGCCGGTGCCGCGCAGCTCGTACCAGAGGCTCTCGGCGAACATGGTCAGCCCGGCCTTGGTCGCCGCGTAGGCGGCCTCGTCGCGGACGCCGACCTGGCCGGCCATCGAGCCGAGCAGGACGATCCGGCCCCGGTCGCGCTCCAGCATGCCGGGCAGGAGCAGGCGGGTGAGCCGCAGCGGGGCGGCGAGGTTGACCTCCAGCATCCGGTCCAGGGTGTCGGCGGGGGTCGACGCGAAGGGGCCGCGCCAGCCGAGGCCGGCGCTGGCGACCAGGGCGTCCACCCGTCCGGCCGCGGCGAGGGCGGCTTCGGCGAGGCGCTGGGCGCCGTCGGGCTTGGCGAGGTCGGCGGGCAGGGGCCGGCCGCCGGTGCGGGCGGCGACCGCGTCGAGCCGGGCCTGGTCGGTGCCGGAGAGCAGCAGCCGCCAGCCGGCGGCGGCGAGCCGGTCGGCGGTGGCCGCGCCGATGCCCGAGGAGGCGCCGGTCAGCAGGGCGACCGGCGGGTCGGCGGCGGGTCGGCGCCGGGCCCGGGGGGAGGGCGGATGGTCGTCGTCCGTGGTCATGGCACCTGCCGCTCTGTGCGCGCCTCGCCGTCCGATTTGTCCGGCAAGTCACCTTCGCACGGCGGTTCCGTCAGGGCGACCGGGGTGCGGCCGTGAGTGGTCGTCGCCGGTGTCCGGGGGCGGTCCCAGCTCGGCCTCCACCTCGCCGAAGCGGGACAGGACGACGGTGCCGCCGACCGCCACCGCGAAGCCGGTCAGCACGCACCAGGCGTAACCGGGGCGGGCGCTGTCGCCCAGTGCGGCCACCCCGACCAGCGCCGGGCCGAAGGTCTCCGAGACGGTGCTGGCGGCGGTCGAGGCCGTCACCGTGCCGCGCTGCAGGGCGAGCGCGTACGCGAGGTAGCCGCCGAGGCCGCCCAGCGCCAGCCCGTACGCCGCCGGGTCGGTGAACACGTCGAGCGGGCCGGAGAAGTCGAAGACCCGGACCGCGAGACTGGTGACGCCGAAGCCGACGCCCGCCAACAGGCCCAGACCCACGGCCGCCGCGGTGCCGTCGCGGCGGGCGAGCAGCAGGGTGAGCAGCAGCATCAGCACGGTCGTGCCGAGCAGCGCCCAGTGGAACGCGGACGGCGCGTGGTCGCGGCCCGCTTCGCCGGAGCCGACGGCCAGCAGGGTGAGGCCGACCACCACGGCCAGGATGCCCAGCAGGTCGGCGCGGTGCAGCCGGGCGCCGAGCAGTCGGGCGGCGGCGAGCGCGGTGACGGCGAGGCTGGCGTTGGTGACGGCCTGCACCAGGAAGAGGGGCAGGCTGCGCAGGGCGACGATGCTCAGCGCGAAGCCCACGATGTCCAGGGCGGTGCCGAGCAGGAAGCGCCAGGAGCGCAGCAGCGCCGCCAGCGGGCCGAACCGTACCCGGGTGATGTGCGGGGCCTCGCGCGCGCCGCCCGCCTGGAAGACCGAGCCGAAGCCGAAGCAGACGGTGGCGACCAGGGCGGTGGTGAGTCCGAGCAGCATGGCCCTCCCGGCGTCGGCGGGCGCCCCGGGGAACGGGGGTCACCCCCAGTGTCTGCCGGGCGCGGCCGTGGCGCAGAAGGGCCGTGTCAGCGCTCGGTCGGGGGGCCGGCGACGAAGGCGAAGACGCCGTTGGCCGGCACGAACGCGACCACGAGGGCCAGTACGCCGTCGAGGTCCGTCGACTCGGCGAGCCCCGGCAGCCACCGCTCCGCGGCGGTCACGACGAGGAAGCACACCAGGGCGAACGACAGCATCCCGGCCAGGACCGCACGGAGTCGGCGCGGCGGACGCCTGCGGAAGTAGCCGACCACGAGCCCGCAGGGGCCCATCAGCGCAAGCCGCGACCAGGGCGCCAGGTCGATCAGGCCGTCCGTCACCAGCCATCCCACCAGCAGCACGGCGCCGAGGAAGAGCGCGCCGAGCAGTTCGAGTGCCAGCGTGAGGGCCACCATCTCCCGAACGCTCATGCCCGCCCCCCTTTCGGCTGTCCCCCGACGGCCCCCATGGTAGCGACGGGGGCCGGACGGAGGTGATCCCCGTTCACGGACCGCGGGCGCGCCGCGCGCCGGTCAGCCCGCGCGGCCGGTGCCCTCGGCGAGCACCGGGAGGGCGGACCAGACGGGCGGGAGCGCGTCCGGGTAGGGGTGGACGGTGTAGTGCTGCGGGGCCATCGCGGTCTCGCGTCCGCCGAGCGCGGCCATCACCGCGCGGTGGGCGGCGGCGGGGGTGAGGGCCGGGTGCGCGGTGGCGATGCGCGCGAGCAGGCCGTCGTTGTCGGTGCGGACGAGGTCGACCGCCGCGGCGGCGGGGCCGAGGGCCTCGGCGAGCAGGGCGCGGACGGCGTCGAGGTCGATCCAGTCGGCGCCGACGCGGTGCCAGTCGCCCGTCCGGGTGGCGGGGCGCAGGCCGCTGAGCGCGGCCAGCTCGGTGAGCGGGAGGGGGCGGTCGGCGGCTGCGGCGAGCACGGCGGGGACGGCGTGGGCGAAGCGTTCGGTGTCGGCCCGGTCGAGCACCTGGGGGCAGGCGAGCAGGGCGAACTCCAGGGTGCCGGTGGTGCGCAGGAGGTTGAGCATCAGCCGGACCGGCATCGGCTGGTCGGGCAGCCACTGGAGTTCGGGGTCGGCGGCGGGCGCGGGGCGGGCGTCGGACAGCGCCTCGGGGATGGCGAGGCTGAGGTCGTTGACGACGACCTGGCGGGCGAAGCGGGCGCCGCGCCGCTCGGAGACCTCGTCGATGAGCCGCCAGACCTTGTCGGCGTTGAGGGTGCTGTGCCAGTAGCCCGTGAAGGAGGCCAACTTGGTCCGGCCGATCAGCTCGTCGAGGTCGCCGGCCGCGGTGTCGAGGGCGATCAGCGCGTCCTGGGCGAGGGTGCCGATGTGGTCGGCGAGCGCGGCGCGCTGGCGGTTGGCGGACAGCGCCGAGATCACCAGGTCCGTGCGGTCGGCACGGTGGGCGGTGAGGGCGGCGAAGACGGCGAGCAGGACGGCCGAGGGGCTGGCCGCGGTTCGGCGGCAGACCGCTTCCAGGTCGGCGGCGGCGGTGCGGGAGCGCAGCAGGACGGCGGCCAGCCCGTCCGGCGGGCCGGTGATGCCGTCGGTGGCGAAGACCGTCGTGGGGCCGGTGGCGAGGATCGCCTCCCAGTGCTTGAGCGCGGCCGCGGTCTTGCGCCGGCCCTGCGTGCTCTGCTCCTGGGCGGACACCTGGAGCGGGGTGCGGGAGGTGGCGGGCGGCAGTTCCTTGCCGGCGGCGAGGGCCAGCCAGTCCTGGATGAGCAGGGTGACGGCGGCGCCGTCGACTCCCGCGTGGCAGGCCGTCACGACCAGTCTGCGCACCAGCTCGCCGTCGGCGACGAGGGTGAAGCGCAGCCGCGGGGCGGCGCCGAGGTCGAGCGGCAGGGCGACATCGGCCTGTGCCAATTCATCGGCCAGCGCGTCGAGTTCGCTGTCCGTGCGGTCGCGGGCGGGCACGGTGACAACGGTGAACTCGCCTTCCGGGCAAACCTGCTGGTGCTCGGGAAAGGCGTCCGCGGCGGGGCCGGGCGGGAAGGCGGTGCGCAGCGACTCGTGGCGCTCGACCAGGGCGCGCAGCGCGTCGACGGCGGCGGGCACGGTGGTGCCGTCGGGGACCGGCCAGGCCGAGGCCTGGTTCATCTGCTCGGGCCGGTCACGCCGGATGCAGCGGATCATGTTGTCCTGGCCGAGGGTGAGCGGGCCGGTGCCGTCGCTCGCACCGGCGTAGCGGACCGTGATCCGCCCATCGGCCTCTTCCACGTCGTACGTCACGTCGTGCGCGCCCTTCGGCTCGACAGGTCCCGACAGACCCCGGCGGGGATGCGGTGGGGAAGGTGGTGGGAATGCGGTGGGGACGCTATCAGTGCCGCGATCATCCGGAACAGACCAGAATTCTGGGATGCCGGAGCACATCTGACGCTTCGTCAACTACCTGACGTGGCACCGACATCGGCCATGGACCAGCGGTGCAGACGGGCCCGGAAAGGGCGTTCGCCGACCGCCGCGAGGGCCGCGCGGAACGGGCCGGGGGCGGGCAGGTCGTCGATCCGGCACGGGCCCGGGCCGAGCGCGCCGGGGTCGGCGAGCAGCACCGGCGCCGGGCCGGCCAGCGGCAGGCCGAAGCCCTGGACGAGCCGGCCGCCGTACGCCTTGACGCAGGCCTCGCGGCGGCACCACAGCTCGGTGAACCGCTCGGCGGGCGCCGGGTCGGCCGCGACCAGGGCCGCCTCGGCCGCGGGGAAGTAGCGCCGGGCCAGCCGCAGGGCGCCGCGGGCGTCGCGGACCTCCTCCACGTCGACACCGACGGCGCGTTCCTCGGCGAGGGCGACGGCGGCGAGGGCTCCGGAGGCGGACTGGTTGACGGCGAGCCCGTCGATCCCGGGCTTGCCGTTCGGCCCGCGTCGCCAGACCAGCCGCGCGGGGTCGCGGCCGAGCCGGGCGCCGACGAGCATCCGGGCGGCGCCGTGGGCGACGGTGAACCGCCGGCCGGAGCGCGGGTCCGGGCCGTCGGCTCGGGCGCGTTCGGCCGGGTCGAGCAGCTCGCGCAGGGCGCGGACCACCGGCTCGGGCTGGTCGGTGGGGATCAGCCAGACGTCGACCCGGTCGGCGCCCGCGCCGCCCCCGGCGTCGGGATCGGCACCCGCGGTCACGGACCGGCGCGCAGGGTCAGGGTGGAGAGCACACCGAGCCGGGGGTCGAAGTCGGCGAGCAGCACGGTCCGCCGCTCGGCCCGCCAGGCCGGCAGCCGTTCGGCGAGTCGCGACCAGAGTCCGGTGAACGGCTGGCCGGCGGGGGTGCGCACGGCGTCCAGACCGGGCACCTCCAGCGCGGCGGAGAGCAGCACGGCCGCCCCCTCCCCCAGCGCCTTCGCCTGCCGGCGCACCTCCTCGGCGGCGGATCCGGGTTCGGCCCCGCCGTCCTGACGGACGGCCAGCTCCTCGCCCGGCGCGGTCTCGCAGACCAGGACGACCGCGCAGTGCCGCTCGGGCAGGGTGACCGGGGCGGCCGGCTCGTAGTGCAGGGCGGTCTGCTCGGCGAGCACGACGACCGCACGCCGGGCGACGCCGGTCCGCTGGTACGCGGTGGCCGCGCGCAGTGCGCCGAACGCCCCGGCGGTGCCCTGGTCGCAGAGCGCCAGGGCGAGCGGTGTGCCCGCGCAGGAGCGGCTGAGCGCGAGCGAGGTGGGCGCGCCGGGCCGGACGTCGGGCGAGTCGAAGGCCTGGACGAGCACGTCGGCCGGCTCACCCGGGCCGAGTGCCTCGGCCAGCAGTCCGGCGGCCAGTTCCTCGTAGGCGTGGCCGACGCCCTCGGCCAGCAGGTCCTCGCGCAGCGGCAGGCCGTAGGGGCGGACCAGGTCGGAGACGAAGACCCGCAGGTCGGGGTCGAGGGAGAGCTCGGAGCGGCCGTCGGAGTACCGCGTCAGCACCCGGGTGAGACCCGGCGCGGCGGGCACCGGTCAGTCCTCGGCGATGAGGTGCGAGGCGACGTAGTCGGCCAGACCGGTGACCGAGCGCAGGTCGTCCTCGGTGATCTGCTCGACGTCGACCTGCAGGTCGAGCGCCTCCTCCAGCTCCAGGATCAGCTCGATGGTGCCGGCCGAGGTGAGGCCGAGGTCGTCGAAGAGGCAGGCGTTCTCGGGGATCTCGGGCAGTTCCCGCTTGAGGACGCGCGGCAGCAGCTCGCCGAGGCTGTGCAGGATCCGGTCGCGCAGCTCGGTGTCGAAGGTCTGGACCACTTGGTCGGACATGGGTGGGACCGTCCCGTCGTACGTGGTGGAGTGGGGTCGGGGACGCCGGCCAACCGGCGTACTGGAAAAGGCCGCTGACGTGACGTCAGTGCTCGACGACCATGGCGGAGAAGGTCGCTCCGATGCCGGCGGAGGCGATGAGGTAGCGGTCGCCGCGGCCGAGCAGCCCCCGCGTGGTGGCGGTGTGCAGGTTGATCAGGCTGTCCGCTGCGAAACTGTGCCCCACGGCGGGCACGTTGTCCAGCACCACCTTCCCGATCGGGAAACCGATCCGGCGCGCGATCATCCGCCAGGAGGCCTGGTTGACGTTGTGCGGAAGCAGCAGCGCGAGGTCGGAGAGGTCCAGACCGGCCTGGCCGAGGGCGGCCTCGATCGCCTCGACCATCACCGCCGGGTACTCGCGCTGGTAGCGGGCGAGCAGTTCCGGGTCCTCGGCCAGCCGGCCGTCGAACTCCGGGCGCTGGCGCACCGCGTAGGACAGCACGCGGTCCCGCTCGCCCTCGGCGCTGACCAGGCAGGCGGCCGCGCCCTCGGCGAAGATGCCGGTCTCGGGCACCACCTGGGCGTCCTTGGTGAAGGTCTTCTCCCCGGCGAGCACCAGGGCCAGCGCCTCCCGGTCGGGTTCTCCGGCGAGCAGGCGTCCGGCCAGGTCGACGGCCAGCAGGCCGACCGCGCAGGCGTGGTGGGTGACGGTGAAGGCCTGGGCGTGGCCGAGGCCGTAGCGTCCGAGCAGCTCGCGCAAAGGGTTGAGCGGGTAGGGCACCGCCACCGGCATGCTGCGCGCGTGGATCACGAAGCGGACGTGCCGTTCGCGTCCGCGCAGCTCCGGAAGGGCGTCGACGGCGGCGCCGAGCAGGTCGGGCAGCGTCCCGTCCGGGTCCAGTCGCAGCTGGTCCAGGCCGTGGAAGCGGCGGAAGAGTCGAAGTTGACGTGGGGTCAAGCCGATGCGCTCACCCACTGCCTCGATGGGCACGATGTGGTGGGGGAGGTGAACGGCCACTGCCTCCAGTGCGGTCACGCGGGCTAGTATTCCCACGCCCGACGGGTCCGCACAAGTGATCTCGGGCGGTTGCGGCACACATCCCGCACACCTCACCGACGGAACGCGCACCTCCGGTGCCGCCGTCCCCCGTCCCCCGCTTCGTCGAGCCGGTGGAGTCCCCGGATGACCGATCGTGAACCACCCGTCGCCGCGCCGCCGGTGCGCGCGGCGCTGGTGTCCCTGCTGGCCGAGGCCGCGCAGGCGCCGCCCGGCTGGGCCTCGCGGGTGACCCCGCAGGCCCGGCTGGACGGCGACCTGCTGCTCGACGAGACCGAGCTCGCGGCGCTGCACGAGGCCCTGCGCCGGGACTTCGGCCCGTCGGTGGACCTCGCCGCGCTGCGGGCCGGGCTCGACCTGGCCGGGTTGGAGGCGCTGAGCGTCGCCGACGTCGAACGGCTGCTGCCCGCGGAGGACGCCCGATGAGCCGCTTCCTGCTGGTGGTCCCGCCGCTGACCGGGCACGTCAACCCGACCGTGGGCCTGGCCCGGGAGCTGGTGGCGCGCGGCCACGAGGTGGCCTGGACCGGCACCGAGTCGGCGCTGCGGCCCCTGCTGGGACCCGACGCGCCGGTGTTCGGCACCGGCACCCGGGCGTTCCGGGCGCAGGGCGGACACGGGCTGGCCGCCGTCCGCTCGCTGTGGGAGGGATTCATCGTCCCGTACGCGCGGTTCACCGTGAAGGCGCTGGACGCGGCGGTGCGCGAGTACCGGCCGGACGCGCTGCTGGTGGACCAGCACACGCCGGCCGGGGCGCTGGTGGCCCACCGGCACGGGCTGCCCTGGGGCACCCTGGCGCCGGGCGCGATGGAGCTGGGACGGCCGTTCCGGGCGCTGCCGCTGGTCGAGCAGTGGATGTCCGACCTGCTCCGGGGCCTGTGGCAGCGGGCCGGGCTGCCCGCGGAGGAGTACACCGACCCACGGTTCTCCCGCGCGCTGGTGCTGGCCTTCACCGGCCCGGCGCTCACCGGTCCGGCGCTGACCGGGGCGGAGCCGACCGGCGCCGAGGCGCTGCCGGCCCAGTACGCCCTGGTGGGGCCGGTGCTGGCGGACCGGCCGGCCGATCCGGCCTTCCCGTGGGAGCGGCTGCTGCCGGGGCGCCGGCGGGTGCTGGTCACCATGGGCACCCTCTCCGGCGAGCTGGGCGCGGACTTCCTGGCCCGGGCCGCGCGGGCGCTGGAGCTGACGGGGCCCGGCGTGCAGCCGGTGTTCGCGGCGCCCGGCGAGCTGCTGCCCGAACTGCCCGCCGGGGCGGTGGCGGTGGACCGGGCGCCGGTGCTGGAGCTGATGCGACGCGGGGCGCTGGACGCGGTGCTGTGCCACGGCGGGATGAACACCGTCGGCGAGGCGCTGGCGCACGGGCTCCCGCTGGTGACGGCGCCGATCCGGCACGACCAGCCGTTCGTGGCGGCGCAGCTGGCGGCGGCCGGGGCCGGACTGCGGGTGCCGTTCGCCCGGGTGACGCCGGATCACCTCGCCGGCGCGCTGCGGAGCGTGCTGGAGGAGCCCGCGTACCGGGCGGCGGCGGCCCGGGTCGGCTCCGAACTGCTCGCCGGCGGCGGGGCCGTGACGGCCGCCGACCGGGTGGAGGCACTGGTCGCGACGGGTGCCCGTCGACCCAATCCACTGGTCTAGGCCATTGTTTCCGGGGCGCCGTTCACCCTAGGGTGGCCCGCAGCACCGCTTCCCAGGTGCCCCGCGCGCCGCCTTCCCGGCGCCCCGGCAACCCATCCCCGCTCGGGAGTTCTGGTTGATCGAGACCAAGGGGCTGAGAAAGTCCTACCCTTCCAAGAAACGCGGCCAGCCCCCCGTGGACGCCGTCCGAGGCATCGACCTGGACGTCGCGCCGGGTGAGATCTTCGGCTTCCTCGGCCCCAACGGCGCCGGGAAGACGACCACCCTGCGCATGCTCGCCACCCTCATCCGGCCGGACGGCGGCGAGGCCCGGATCGCCGGCGCCGACCTGTTCGCCGACCCCGCCGAGGTGCGCCGCCTGATCGGCTACGTCGCCCAGGGCGGCGGCACCACCGACGCCGTCACCGCCCGCGAGGAACTCGTGATGCAGGCGCGGATGCACGGCAAGGGCAAGGCCGAGGCGCAAGGCCGCGCCGAGGACGCGCTCAGGGCCTTCGAGCTCACCGAGTTCGGCGACCGGCCGTGCCGTACCTACTCCGGCGGCCAGCGCCGGCGCCTCGACATCGCGCTCGGCGTCATCCACGCGCCGAAGGTGCTGTTCCTCGACGAGCCGACGGTCGGCCTCGACCCGGCCAGCCGCGGCCACGTCTGGACCGAGATCCGGCGGCTGCGCGACGAGGGCATGACCGTCGTCGTCACCACCCACTACCTGGACGAGGCCGACGCACTCTGCGACCGGGTCGCCATCGTCGACCACGGCGGCATCGTCGCCGAGGGCACGCCCGAGACGCTCAAGCGCGAGATCTCCGGCGACGTCGTCCTCATCGGCCTCGGCGCCGGCGAGGCCGAACGGGCCGCCAAGGCGCTGCGCGAGCAGCCCGACCTGCCCGAACTGCACCGTCTGGAGCTGAGCGGCGAGGACGGGGTGCGGCTCTACCTGGACGACGGTGCCGCCGCCGTCCCGCGCCTGCTGCGGGCCCTGGACGGGGCCGGCGTCGTCACCGGCACCGTGCAGCTGCAACGGCCCAGCCTGGACGACGTGTTCCTGGCCCGCACCGGCCGCTCCATCGAGCAGTCCTGACCGCACCTCCGGATCCCTGAGGAGGGGCCCCATGAAGCTCGCCCGCGACACCTGGCTGGTCTTCCAGCGCCAGCTGCTGCTGATGTGGCGAACCCCGGTCTGGATCGCCGTCGGAGTGATCCAGCCGATCTTCTACCTGCTGCTCTTCGCGCCGCTGCTCAAGAAGGTGCTGGAGCCGATGGGCGCGCACAGCTACGCCGAGGCCTACCAGATCTACGTGCCCGGCCTGTTGGCCGTGCTGTGCATCTTCGGCGGCCTCTACACCGGCTTCAGCCTGCTCGGCGAGCTGCGGGCCGGGATCATCGAGCGGGCCCGGGTCACCCCGGTCAGCCGGCTCGCCCTGCTGCTCGGCCGGGCGCTGCGCGAGACGGTGGCGCTGCTCGTCCAGGCGGTGATCATCACCCTGATCGCGCTGCCGTTCGGCCTGCGGGTCGGCCCGCTGGACCTGGTGCTGGCCTTCCTGCTGATGGGCCTGCTCGCGCTGATGACCTCCGCGATCTCCTACGGGATCGCGCTGGTGCTGCCAGCCGACGAGGCGATGGCGCCGGTGGTCAACACCGTCGCCCAGCCGATCGCGCTGCTGTCGGGCACCCTGCTGCCGCTGGCGCTGGCGCCGATGTGGCTCCAGACCATGGCCAAGTGGAACCCCTTCTACTGGGCCGTGGAGGGCATGCGTTCGCTGTTCTCGGGCCACGTCGGGGACAACGTGGTCTGGCAGGGCCTGCTGGTGGTCGCGCTGATGACGGTGGCGGCGGTGTTCTGGTCGGCGCGGCTGTTCTCGACCCGGGTGCGCTGAGCCCCGGCGCGGGTGCGCCGAGCCCCGGCGCGGCGGGGCACTGCCCGCGAGGGCGGGGCGCCCGCCCGTGCCGGCGGGCCGGGCCGATCGCGGGCCCGGTCCGCCGTCGCTCCGTCATCGCAGGTGAGGCAACGCGCGGTTGGTTGTCCCGGCCGAGGCGGCGGGCCTATGGTCGGGTCGGCCGATCGTCAGTTCGTCGAGAGGAACCGCATGAACTCCCGGTCCGAGAACGTCCCCGCCGCCGACCGCGCCGCGCTGCCCGCACGGCGCCGGGGCGCCCGGCTGGCCCTCGCGGGCGGGGCGATCGCCGCGCTGCCCGTGGTGGGCCTGCTGGCCGCCACCCCGGCCGCCGCCAAGCCGCCCATCAAGGCCGCCGAGGCCCGGCCGGCCGCGGTCACGGCGAAGCCGCCGGCCAAGGCGGTCGCCGCCAAGCCGCCGATCAAGGCGGTCACGGCCAAGCCGCCCGTCAAGGCGGTCGCGGCCAAGCCCCCGGCCAAGGCCCTGCCCGCGAAGCCTCCGACCAAGGCCATCGCCGCCAAGCCGCCCGTCAAGGTCGTCACGGCCAAGCCCCCGGTCAAGGCCGTCGAGGGCGGACCGCGGGCGGCCGGCACCCGCTGACCGCACGACGACGACGGCGCCCCCCGCTTCCGAGGGGGCGCCGTCGTCGTCGTTCCCGGCCGTGGTCAGGCCGTCGCCGCCCGGGCTGTCTCGGCGCGGATGAAGTCCGCCAGCCGGGCGACGCCGGCCGCCACCCGGCCGGGTGTCAGCGAGCTGATCGAGAGCCGGAGCCGGTGCTCCCCGCCGCCGGCCGGGTAGAACGGCGTCATCGGCGTCCAGAGCACGCCGAACTCGCGCGCGCAGCGCTCCATCGCCGCGTCGTCGGCCGCGAAGGCCACCGTGAGCACCGCGAAGAAGCCGCCCTCCGGCACGTTCCAGGACAGCCCCAGGCGCTCCCGCTCGGCGGCCGGGAAGCACCGGTCCAGCTCGGCCAGCAGGACGTCCATGACGGCCGCGTAGTGGGCGGTGGCGGGCGCGTTGGCGGCCCGCAGCCGGCAGTCGTGGGTGAGCAGCATGCCGCCGATCACGGCCTGGCTGAGCGCCGGCGTGTTGACCGTCGTCATGCTCTTCAGCCGGGCCAGCTCGTCGGCCAGCAGGGTGCGCCGCCCGCCGGGGCCGATCACCTCCTGGTCGGCGACGACGTAGCCGAGCCGGGCGCCGGGGAAGCAGGTCTTGGCGAAGGAGCCCAGGTAGACGACCCGGCGGTGGCGGTCCAGCGCCTTGAGGGTGGGCCGCTCGCCGGGCCGCTCCCCCGCATCGCGGGCGAAGAAGCCGTACGGGTTGTCCTCGATGACCAGCAGGTCCTCCTCGGCCGCCGCCGCCAGCAGCCGGGCGCGGGCCGGGACGGGCATCGAGGTGCCGGAGGGGTTGGCGAAGTCCGGCACCACGTACAGGGCGCGCGGGCGCCGGCCGGCGGCGCGGACCTCCCGCGCGGCGGCGCGCACGGCCGCCGGGTCCGGACCGCCGTCCGGCCCCTCCGGGACCGGCACGGTGGTCAGGTCGAGCAGCCGGGCAGCGCCGGTGACGCCGACGTAGCAGGGCGAGCTGACCAGCAGGACGTCCTGCGGGCCGGCGCAGAGCGCGCGCAGCGCCAGCAGCATGCCCTCCTGGGCGCCGACGGTCAGCACCAGCGCCTCGGGGGCCACGGTGAGGTCCTCGTCGTGGGCCAGGGTGCGGGCGACCAGGTCGCTGATGATGCCCTTGGTCGGCCCGTACTGGAACAGGGTGGTGCGGATCGCGTCGCGGTCCAGGCCGGTCGCGGCCAGGTGGTCGAGGTAGGCGTCCAGGTAGACGGGGACGTCCTCGGGTTCGAAGAAGCCCTCGTAGGGGCGGCCGGGGGCGAAGGAGACCGCCTGCGGGTAGCGGGTGGTGACCTCGTTGAGGAAGGTCATCGCGTCCAGCAGCGGGTCCGCGAGGGAGCCGTGCAGCTCGCCGAGCGGAAGCGTGACGGCCTCGGCGGGCCGGTCCTCCCCGGGTGCGGCCGGGGCGGCGGAGGCGGCGGGCGCCGCGGGGGAACTCACGCGAGGGCCTCGCGCAGCCGCGCGGCCGCGTACGCCTGGGCCTCGGCGGCGCCGTCCAGGGTGCCGGTCATGGCGAAGAACCCGTGCGGCATGCCCGCCCAGCGCCGTAGCTCCACCGGCACGCCCGCCGCGCGCAGCGCCTCGGCGTACTGCTCGCCCTCGTCGCGCAGCGGGTCGTACTCGGCGGTGATGACGGTGGCGGGCGGCAGGCCGGCCAGGCTCGCGGCGCGCAGCGGCGAGGCGTGCGGGTGGGCGCCGTCCGCCGGGTCGGCCAGGTAGTGGCCCCAGTACCAGGCGACCGAGCGGCGGTTGAACAGCGCCGGGTCGTCGTGCTCGCGCAGCGAGGGGGTGTCGGCGCGGGCGTCGGTATTGGGGTAGACGAGCAGCTGGTGGCGCAGGGCCGGGCCGCCCTCGTCGCGGGTGATCAGGGCGAGCACGGCGGCGAGGTTGCCGCCCGCGCTGTCACCGGCGACGGCGAGGCGCCCGGCGTCCAGGCCGAGCCCCTCCGCGTGCGCGGCGAGCCAGCGTGCGGCGGCGGCGCAGTCCCGGACGGCGGCGGGGAACGGGTGCTCGGGGGCGAGGCGGTAGCCGACGGAGGCGGTGGCGCAGCCGACGGCGTTGGTCAGCGCGCGGCAGATCGCGTCGCTGGTGTCGGGCGAGCCGAGGGTCCAGCCGCCGCCGAACAGGTAGAGCAGCACCGGCGACGGGCGGCCGTCGGCGGGCGGTTCGGGCCGGTAGAGGCGCAGCGCGAGTTCGCCGCCGGGGCCGGGGAGGCGGTGCTCCTCGACGGCGGCGACCGGCTCGGGGTTGCCGGCGGCGGCGCGGATGTCGGCGAGGTCGGCGGCGCGGGCCTCGGCGACGGTGAGGCTGTAGAGGGGGGCCGTGCCGGCGCTCGCGCGGCGGTCGCGCAGCGCCTGGGCCTGGGGGTGCAGGGGCATCGGGGTTTCCTCGGGACGGGGCCGGGTCAGCGGTCGGCCTCGACGTAGATGGTCTCGTCGGTGCGGAAGGGGGTGTCCAGGTCGGCGACGTCGGCGCGGGCCCCCTCGCGGTAGGCGCAGTGCCGGATCCGCCCGGGCTCGAAGCCGGCCAGGGTGAGGACGTGCCGCAGCTCGTCGAGGTCGTAGATCCACTGGTGACCGTAGTAGCGGAAGATCTGGTTGACCAGGAAGGCGGGGCGCTGCGGCATCGGCGGGCCGAAGCCCATGGTGGTCAGCCGCCGGCGGTGCTTGCCGAGGAAGCCGTCCCCGGTGGCGTAGCCGACCAGGTAGCGGGCCAGGTCGGGGGTGGTGATCCGCAGCACGCCGCCGGGCCGCAGCACCCGGCGCGCCTCGCGCAGCCAGCCGACCGCGACGGGCATGGTGACGTGCTCGATGAGGTGCTCGGCGTAGACCCAGTCGACGCTCTCGTCGGCGAAGGGCAGCGGCTCGGCGATGTCGAGCTGGGTGAACCAGCGGTCGCCGTCGACCCGGTAGAGGGTGCCGGGCTCGGTGGTCGTGTCGGGGCCGCGCAGGGCGGTGAGGTCGGTGCCGAGACCGGCCGGGTGGGCGGTGCGGAAGGCGGCGAACTCCAGGCCGGTGACGCCGAGGTCGGTGAAGTCCGCGTGGTCGTACGGGAGTCCGCCGGCGGCGGCTTCCAGCTTCCGGCAGGTGGCGACGTCGGCGCTGAAGCGGTCGAGCTGCTCGGCGAGGCCGTCGGGGTCGTCCCAGTCCCAGCCGGGGAAGGCGTCCTGTCTGCTCATGGTGTCGGTGTTCCGATCGTAACGTCGGGGTGCGTGGGCGGGAGGGTCAGCGCGGCCAGGGCGCGAGGGCGGTGCGGTCCAGGTCGGCGACGGCGGGGCGGCCCAACAGGGCCATGGTGTGCTCCAGTTCGTCGCGCAGCAGGTCGAGGACGCGGGTCAGGCCGGCCTCGCCGCCGGTGGCCAGGCCCCAGAACGCCGGGCGGCCGACCAGGACGGCGCGGGCGCCGAGGGCGAGGGCGACGGCGATGTCCGCGCCGCCGCGCACCCCGCCGTCGAGCAGCGCCGGGAGGTGCGGCGGCAGGGCGTCGACGACCTCGGGGAGGGCGGCCAGGGCGGGCAGGGCGCCGTCGAGCTGGCGGCCGCCGTGGTTGGAGACGACGACCGCGTCGACGCCGTGCTCGGCCGCGAGCCGCGCGTCCTCGGCGGTCAGCACGCCCTTGAGGACCAGCGGCAGCCGGGTGCGTTCGCGCAGCCAGGCGAGGTCGGACCAGGTCAGGGTGGGGTCGAACTGCTCGCGGGCGTGCTCGGCGATGCCCGAACTGCCCTGGCCTGCGCGGTGGCTGGCGGCCATCAGGGCGGGGTCGAGGTTGACCGCGCGAATCTCCGGCGGGACGGCGAAGCCGTTGCGCAGGTCACGCAGCCGGCGGCCGATCCGGGGGGCGTCGACGGTGAGCAGCAGGGCGGCGAAGCCGGCCGCCTCGGCGCGTTCCACCAGCGCGGCGAGGGCGTCGCGGCGGCGCAGCCAGTAGAGCTGGAGCCAGAGCGGGCCGGTCGCGGCGGCGGCGATCTCCTCCAGGGTGCGGCTGGCGAAGATTCCGGCGACCAGGAGGGCGCCGGCCTTTCCGGCTGCCCGGGCGGTCGCCGTTTCGCCGTCCGGATGGACCAGTCGGTGGTAGGCCATCGGGGCAATTCCGACCGGGAGTTGCAGGGTGCTGCCGAGCAACTCGACGGCCGGCGCGCAGATCGAGACGTCGACCAGCGCGCGGGGGCGGAACGCATAGCGTCCGAACATTTCCCGGTTGGCCGCCATGGTGCGTTCCGAACCGCTGCCACCTTCGACGAAGTCCCAGATTTCTGGGGGCAGTTGATCACGCGCAGCGTGTTCGATCCCGGCCAGTGTGAGTGGTGCCACGGGCATCCTCGTTCCCGGACCGGCCGCGTTCGGACCGGTCCACGGATCGGCAGCGTAGGAGGTCTGCACCACATTGGTATAGACCTTGATTTGACCAATCGTCTGTGCAATGGTCTGGCAACGGAATTGGACGTATTGCTTCTGATGGCATGTGAACATCGTCCGGTGTCCATGACAAATCTCCTCACTGTGTGGAGTGGCGTTGACCGGCTTTTCCCCTTCTTCACCGCCGCCCTCCTCACCCCCGCACGCCGATGCTCCCGCCGACTGGGTCGACCGGGTGCTGCTGGCCGGTCCCGGGGGTGAGGAGTGCCTCCGTTTCGGCACACCCGTCGACCGCGACGCCCTGCGCGCGCTGGTCGCCGAGCAGACCGAACGGCTGGCCGCGGCCGGCCTCGGCCCGGGCGGCACCGTCGCCCTGCGGCTGCCGCCCTCCCTGGGCTTCGTCGCCGTGCTCCTGGCGGGCTGGCGACTACGGGCCCAGGTCGCTCTCCTGGACCACCGGCTGACCGACCACGAGGTCGAGCTGGCGGTGGGCCGACTGGCCCCGCAGGTGCTGGTCGGCTCGGCCTCGCGGCCCGCGGCCGCGGCGCTGCGCGGCTACTCGACGGTCGACCCGGTCGCCGTCCGGCTGCCCGCCGGGCGGCCCGCCGGGACCGGCCACGGGCTGGTCCAGCTGAGCTCCGGCTCGACCGGCCCGGCCAAGGTGATCGCCCGAACCGCGAGCGATCTGATCCGTGAACTCGACTGCTACCGACGGCTGTCGGCGTTCCCCGGCGAGGGCGAGCGGGTGGTCCTGCTGTCCTCGGTGGTGCACGTTCTCGGCCTGGTCGGCGGGCTGCTCAACAGCCTGTCCGCGCGCGCCCCGCTCACCGTCCCGGACCGGATGACGGCCGCGGGCATCCTCGCCGCGGTCGCCGCCGACGGCCGCCCGACCACCGTGATCGGCGTGCCGTTCCACGCGGAACTGCTCGCCGGTGCGGCCGATCCGCCCGAACTGCCGCAGCTGCGGCGGATGGTGGTGGCCGGCGAACTCGTCCGCCCGGGCCTGCCGGCGGCGTTCACCGCACGCTACGGCGTCCCGCTCGGCACCATGTACGGGATGACCGAGACTGGGGTGATCGCCACCGACCTGGACGGCACCCTGCACCCGGCCAAGCAGCCCGTGCACGGCATGGAGCTGCGGCTGGTGGGCGGCGAGCTCCAACTCGGCACCCCCGCCTCGCCCTACCCCGGGCTCGACGACCCGACCCGCTGGGCGGACGGCTGGCTGCACACCCGCGACGCCGCCGTCCTCGACCCGGACACCGGCCGGGTCACCGTCCTCGGCCGTCGGGACTCGCAGGTCTCGATCGGCGGCCTCAAGGTCGACCTCACCGAGGTCGAGCAGACCCTCGCCGCACTGCCGCAGGTCAGGGAGGCCGTGGTGGTCTTCGACGACGGCGCCATCGAGGCCTACCTCTCGGCCGAGGACGGTGCCGACCGGGCACTCGTCCAGGACGGCCTCGCCCGGCAGCTCGCCGCCTACAAGCGGCCGCGCCGGCTGGCCTTCCTGCCGCAGCTGCCCCGCACCGCCACCGGGAAGCTGCTGCGCGACCCGGTGGCCCTGCGCGCCGCCGCCGGCTGAGCCACCGGCACCGGCACCGGTGCCGGTCGCGACCCGCCGCGCCGCGATCCGGCGCGCCCGGGCGCGCCCGTGACGGGCCCGGACGGCACCCCGACGGGCGGCATCCGCCTGCCCGTCGGGGCCACCGCCGACGACCCGAAGGACCACCTACCCTTCCCCGACGACCCCGAGCGCCGCGCGCGCCCGGGCACAAGGAGCCCACCATGCAGGACCGCATCCGCGCGTTCGTCCTCGCCGCACTGACCGAGATGCAGTACGACGTCTCCGAGGTCACCGGCGACACCGACCTCGGCCCGGCCGGCCTGGACCTGGAGTCGCTCGCCCTCGCCGACCTCTCGGTCCAGGTCGAGGACGAGTACGGGGTCAAGTTCGACCTCGACGAGATGGAGAGCACCGCCCTGATGACGCTCGACGAGTTCACCGCCGACGTCGCCGCGCGGATCGCCGCCTCCACCGCCACCGCCGCCTCGGGCAGCCCGGCGTGACCGACCTCGCCCGCCCCGACCGGGCCGAGGTCCTCGCCATGCTCGCGGCCTTCGGGCAGCGCTCCGCCGAGGACGTCCCCGAGGAGCTCGGCTCGCTCGAACTCACCTGGCTGATCGCCGAGTTCGAGCAGCGCTACGGCATCGAGCCGGACCTCGACGACGACGCCTTCGAGGCCGTCCGGACGGTCGACGACGCCGTGGCGGTGTTCCGCGCCGCCGTGGACGCCGCCGTGAACGCCGCGGGCTCCCCCGTGGACAGCACCGCGGGGGCCGCGCGGCCATGAACCGCCACGCCCCGCCCGCCGTCCGGCCCGTGGTGACCGGTGTCGGCGTGCTCAGCGCGGCCGGCGACGGACCGGCCGCGCTCACCGAGGCCGTCGTCCACGGCAAGGCCGCGTTCGGCACGGTCACCCGGTTCGACGTCTCGGCACGCCGCACCGTGCGCGCCGCGCTGCTGCCCGAGCCGCGCCCGCTCGCGGACGCCGTGCTCGCCGCCGTCGGCCAGGCCTGCCGCCGCGCCGGCCTGGACCCGGCCGCGCCCGAGGGCGGTCCGCCCGTGCTGTTCGCCCTGCACAGCGACCTGCACACCCGGGCCGCCGTCGCCGCGGTCGCGGCCGGAACCACCGCCGCCTGGGGCTCCCCCGGGGTCACCCGCGCCTACACCGGCGCCTGCGTGGCGGCCGCGACCGCCGTCGCCGACGCCGCCGCGCTGGTCGCCACCGGCCGCCACCCCCGGGTCCTGGTCGCCGCCGGACACCTGGTGGAGCCGGGCGTCTTCGCCGCCTTCGACGCCGGCCGGGCGCTGGCCCGCGACGGCGAGCTGCGCCCGTTCAGCGCCGGCCGCAGCGGCACCCTGCTCGGCGACGCGGCCGCCGCCGTACTGGTGGAGGCCGAACCGGAGGCCGAGCGACGCGGGGCGCCCGTGCTGGCGCGGCTGGCCGGCTGGGGTCGGGCCGGCGACGCCCACCACGTCTGCCGCCCGGAACCCGAGGGCGACGGCGTGGCACGGGCGGTCGAGGCCGCGCTGGGCCGGGCCGGGATCGCGCCGGCCGAGGTCGGCTACGTCAACGCCAACGGCACCGGCTCCCCGCTGTCCGACCTCGCGGAGGCCAAGGCCCTGCACCGGGTCTTCGGCGCGCACACCGCGCGGCTGCCCGTCAGCTCCAGCAAGGCCGTCCACGGCCACGCCCTCGAAGCCTCGGCACTGCTCGAACTCGTCGTCACCATCGGCGCGCTGACCGACGGCGCGCTGCCGGTCAACGCCGGCTGGCTGGGCCCGGACCCGGACATCGGTCTCGACCTCGTGCTGGACGGCCCGCGCGCCGCCCGGCCGCGCTACGCGCTCACCCTCAACTCCGCCTTCGGCGGCGCCAACACCGCACTCCTGGTGGCCGCCCGATGACCACGCTGCGCATCCTCGCCGAGGCCGCCTGGCCCGACCCCGACGCCCGCGAGCCCGAGCCGCTCCCTCCGCTGCCCGGCTTCGCCGCCTCCTCCTTCAACCCCCTGGTGGCCGAGACCGCCGAACGCTGCCTGCGCGCCCGTCACGGCGCGGCCCCGGCCCCCGGCCGCACCGCGCTGCTGCTGGCGAGCGCGGGCGGCGACCGGGCCACCGCCCGCGCCATCGACGAGGCCGCCGCCGACACCGGCCGGCGAATGCCCCCGCTGCTGTTCTTCCAGTCCAACCCGAACGCCGTGCTCGGCCACATCGCCGCCCGCTGGGGCCTGACCGGCCCGGTGGTGGCGATCAGTCCGGTGCAGGCCCCGCCACCCGGACGGGTCCCGCAGGACGCGCTCGACCTGGCGGAGCTGCTGCTCGCCGACGGCGACGCCGAGCAGGTCCTCGTCATCGCCGCCGAGCAGGCCGACCCCGCCGCCTCCGCCGACTCCACCGGCGACGGCACCGACCGGGCGGTGGCCCTGCTGGTGACCGCCGTCTGACCCCCGTTCCGAGACCGACCCGAACCGCCGCAGCCCACCCCCGCGCACCACCGGCGCGAGCGGTCCCCCACCCGCCGCGTCCCGCCGCAGCACGCCCCGCACGCCCGCACGCCCGCACCCCGGGAGGGATCCACCCCGTGAGCATCCGCAGTATCCGCACCCTGCTGGCGGACGACCCGGCCGTCGGCGCCGGAAACGTCCTCACCAGCCGCCTCGCGCTCGGCCTCGGTCTCGACGAGCCGCTGCTGACCTTCGACACCCCGGTGGACGACCACGCCGCCTGGCAGCCCTTCACCCTCACCGAGCTGGACCGCGCCGTCCGGGCCCGGGCCGCCGCCCTGCACGCCCTCGGCATCGGCCGGCGCGACCCGGTGGTGGTGTACGCGAGCGACGCCGCCGACCACGTGCTCGCCTTCCTCGCGCTGGCCCGGCTCGGCGCCGTCCCCGCGCTGCTCAACCCGCACCTGGACGGCGAGCGGGCGGCCCGCTACATCGCCAAGCTCGGCCCGGTCGGCATCCTCGCCGACGCCCCGCACCTGGCCGCGCTGGCCGGCCACGAGCCCGGCGCCCCCGCGCTGCCCGAGATCGCCACCCTCGGCTCCGGCGACCCCGAGGCCGCCCCCGAGCCCTACCGGCACTGGGCCGGCGACCCGGTCGCGATCACCCATTCCTCCGGCACCACCGGCATGCCCAAGGCCGTGGTGCACTCGCACGCGAGCCTGTACGCGGCGATCCGCCACCGCGCCCGGCTGCCCCGCCCGCAGGGCCAGGAGCGGATGCTCAGCGCGCTGCCCGCCCCGCACGCCGCCACCCTGATCGCGGTCAACCTCGCCCTCGCCTCGCACACCCGACTCGCCGTGCTGTCCAGCCAGTCCGGCGCCGGCGTGCTGGACGCGATCGAGCGGTGGCGCCCCAGCGGAGTGGTCGGCTTCGCCGCCACCTGGGCCGACCTCGCCCACCACGACCTGGCCGCGCGGGACCTGGACTCCGTCGCGCTCTGGTGGAACACCGGCGACTGCGCCCACGAGGTGCACATCCGCCGCCTGGTCGCCGCCGGCAGCCGTGAGTCGGTGACCCGCGAGGGCCGGGTCCGGGTGCCCGGCTCGCTGTTCGTCGACGGCCTCGGCTCCACCGAGATGGGCCACTCGCACTTCTTCATCACCCACGGCCCGGGCACCGAGCGCTACGGCCGCTGCGTCGGGCGCCCGCACGCCTTCGTCGACTGCGAGCTGGTCGGCCCGGACGGCGAACCGCTCGGCCCCGGCGAGGTCGGCGAACTCGCCACCACCTCACCGACCTTGGCGCTCGGCTACTGGAACGACTCGGCCACCACCTACCGCACCAGGCTGCGCGGGCGCTTCCTCACCGGCGACCTGATGTACCGGGACGAGGAGGGCTACTACTACCACGTCGACCGGGCCGTGGACTCGGTCGAACTCGGCGACGGCAAGCGGTTGTTCACCGCGATGTCGGAGGAGCGGGTGCTCGCCGCCTGCCCCGAGGTGCTGGACTGCACGGTGGTCGCGGTGCGCGACGGCGAACGGGTGGTCACCGATGTGCTGCTGGTCCTGGCCGCCGGGGCCGACCCGGCCGCCGACCGGACCAAGGCCGTCACCGCCGCGCTGGACGAGGCCGCCGCGGCCACCGTCCGCCAGGTCGTCGTGGTGGCCGGGGAGGACATCCCGCTCGGCCCGACCGGCAAGGTGCGCAAGGTGCTGCTGCGCCAGCGCTACCTGGACGCGGTCGCCGCCGGGGTGAGCGCATGAGCGCCGCCCGCCGCCCGGGCGCCGTGGTCACCGGCATCGGCCTGGTCACCCCGCTCGGCCGCAAGCCCGCCGAGGTCTTCGACGCGCTCACCGCCGGCCGCACCGGCATCCGCTCCCTGCCCGAGGGCCACGCCGCCCACGGCTGGCTGACCGCGGCCGGCCTCGCCCCGGCGGTGGACGGCCGCGAGGTGCTGCCGCCCACCGAGACCCGCTGCGTGGACCGCTTCGTCCTGCTCGCCCTGGCCGCCGCCGACGACGCGCTCGCCGACGCCGCCCTGGTGGTCGGCGAGGACGCCGACCCGCACCGCACCGCCGTGGTGCTGGCCACCGGCGGCGGCGGTCTGGAGACCTTCGAGCAGCAGTCCCACCGCCGCCTGGAACGCGGTCGCCCCGGCGTCAGCCCGTACCTGCTGCCCGGCATGCTCTCCAACATGGCCACCGCCCGGATCGCCATCAAGCACGGGATCCGCGGCTTCAGCACGGCCATCGTGACGGCCTGCGCGGCCGGCGCCCAGGCCGTCGCCGAGGGGCTGCGGCTGATCCGCTCCGGCGACGCGGACGTGGTGGTGTGCGGCGGCACCGAGTCCTCGCTGCACCCGACGATCGCCGCCGCGTTCACCAACGCCCGTGCGCTGTCCTCCGGTTGGGAGGACCCGACGCAGGCCAGCCGGCCCTTCGACCGGCGCCGCAACGGCTTCGTGCTGGGCGAGGGCAGCGCCGTCCTGGTGCTGGAGAGCGCCGAGCACGCTGCCGCCCGCGGCGCCGCCGGCTACGCCGAGCTCACCGGCTGGGGCGCCTCCACCGACGCCCACCACCCGACCATGCCGCGTCCCGACGGCGCGGGCGCCGCCGACGCGATGCGCGCCGCGATCGCCAACGCCGGTCTCGCGCCCGCCGACATCGGCTACGTCAACGCCCACGGCACCGGCACCAAGCTCGGCGACGTCGCCGAGAGCGCCGCGCTGAACGCCGTCTTCGGCCCGCACCGCCCCGCGGTCAGCTCCACCAAGGGCGCCACCGGCCATCTACTGGGCGCCGCGGGCGCGTTGGAGGCCGCGGTCACCGCGCTCGCGGTGGCCCGGGGGACCCTGCCGCCGACCGTCAACCTGGACGAGCCGGACCCGGCCTGCGACCTGGACCACGTCCGGGGCGCGGCCCGCGCCGTCCCGCTCACCGCCGCCCTGAGCAACGCCTTCGCCTTCGGCGGGCACAACCTCAGCCTGGTCTTCGAGCCCGCCTCCACCCCGTCCCTCCGCTGACGCCGCCCGGCGACGCGGCGCGGACACCCGTGCCAGGCCCCTCGTCAACTCGCGATCCCCCGGGGAGATCCCGTTGTCCATCCAGTCCATCGCCCACGTCGAGTACCACTGCGCCGACGCCGACGCCACCGCCGCGGAACTCTGCGCCGACTACGGCTTCGCCGCCGCGACACCCGATCCGGACCAACTCGCCGCGGCCGAGTCCGCGCACGCCCGCACCCTGCTGGTGCAGCAGGGCACCATCCGCTTCCTGGTGCGCTCCGCCACCGACCCGGCGCACCCGGTGGCCCGCTACGCCGCCCGGCACGGCGAGGGCGTCGCGGTCCTCGCGCTCTCCTGCCCCGACCCGCAGGCCGCCCTGGACCGCGCCGAGCGGCACGGCGCCCGAGTGCTGGACCGGGCCGGCGGGCTGGTGGCCGGCTTCGGCGACACCGCCCTGCGGTTCGTCCCGGAGGCGCCGGCCGCCCCCGAGCCCGCCGACGGCTCACCGCGCCTGCTGGACGCCCTCGACCACGCCGCGATCTGCCTGCCGGCCGGCGAGCTGGCGGACGCCGTGAAGTTCTGCGAGGCCGCGCTCGGCATGCACCGCATCTTCGGCGAGTACATCGAGGTCGGCGAGCAGGCGATGGACTCCAGCGTGGTGCAGAGCGCCTCCGGCGAGGTCACCTTCACCCTCATCGAGCCCGACACCACCCGCCGCCCCGGGCAGATCGACACCTTCCTCGCCGACCACGAGGGCGCCGGCGTCCAGCACCTGGCGTTCCGCACCGGCGACATCGCCACCGCCGTGCGCACCATCCGCGAGCGCGGCGTGGCGTTCCTGACCACCCCCGGCACCTACTACGACGCGCTCGCCGAGCGGCTCGGCGGCACCGCGATCCCGGTCGGGACGCTGCGCGAGCTGGACGTGCTGGTCGACCAGGACCACGGCGGTCAGCTGTTCCAGATCTTCGCCCGCTCGACACACCCCCGGCGGACGTACTTCGTGGAGCTGATCGAGCGCCAGGGCGCCGGTACCTTCGGCACCGCCAACATCAAGGCCCTCTACGAGGCCGTCGAGCGGCAGCGCGCCGCCGCCGCCGTCTGAGCCGCCGCCCGGCCGCACCACGGCCGGCGTCCACCCGAGCCCTCACCACCACAGGAGGCCCGTCCCCCATGACCACCGCGCCCGCCGCACCCGAGTTCCACCTCACCGAGGCCGAACGCGCCCTGCTGCCCACCCCCGAGGAGGTGGCCGGCTACCTGGAGCACGGCTGGTACCTGTCCCGCAAGCTGTTCAGCGACGAGGAGCTGGACACCCTGCAGGCCGCCACCGAGCGCTACTACGAGGGCCACCGCGACCGCGCCCTGTCGGTCCGCCCGCCCCGGCTGGCCTCCTGGGAGCCGGCGCACGGCCCGGTCCAGCGCCACAACGACTACGTGCACTACGAGAGCGACGCGATCGGCGCGATCCTGCGCAAGCCGCTGCTGGGCGCCGTCGCCGCGCTGCTCGCGGAGGCCGAGGAAGTGCGGATCTTCCAGGCCACCCTCATCTACAAGCCCCCGGTGCCGGGCGAGCCCAGCAACCAGGTGCCGTGGCACTTCGACAAGCACTACTGGCAGACGTCGAGCTCGGACCGGATGCTCACGGCGTTCCTGCCGTTCCACGACTGCGCCGAGGAGAACGGCACCATCACCATGGTGGACGGCAGTCACCGCTGGAAGGAGCTGCCCTCCGAGGAGGACTCCACCCGGCACTTCGCCGACCGCGACAACTCCGAGCTGGACGCGATCCTGGACGCCAACGCGGCGTACAACGGGACCGAGGTCCGCAAGGTCCCGATGACCATCCCTCGCGGCCACGTCAGCTTCCACCACTGCCGCACCTACCACGGCAGCGGACCCAACCTGGCCGCCTATCCGCGCCGCGCCGTCTCGCTGCACCTCCAGGACGGCGCCAACGCCTACCGGCGCGCCACCCGCCCGGACGGCGGGACGGTCGTCTACAACCACGACGTCCTGGTGCGCAGCACCGCCGACGGTCACCCCGACTACGCCGACCCGGAGTTCTGCCCGACGGTGTGGCGGGGCGCCCGGTGACGACCACGGCACCCGCCGTCGCCGCACTCGACACGCCCGAGCGGCGGTACCGGATGCTGCGGCTGATCCGGTCCTTCGAGGAACGGGCGCTCGACCTGGTGAGGTCCGGGGTGATCACCGGCGGCATCCACCCGTACATCGGGCAGGAGGCCGTCGCGGTCGGCGTCTGCGCCGCGCTCCGGGCCGGCGACCGGCTCGCCTCCACCCACCGCGGGCACGGCCACGTGCTGGCCCGCGGTCTCGACCCGGCCCGGCTGCTGGCCGAACTGGCCGGGCGCACCGGCGGCTCCAACCGAGGCCGGGGCGGCTCGATGCACGCCGCCGACCTGCGGCTGGGCATCCTCGGCGCCAACGGCATCGTCGGCGCCGGCGCGCCGATCGCGGTCGGCGCCGCCTGGGCCGACCGGCAGGCGGGCTCGGACGCGGTGGCGGTCGCGTTCTTCGGCGACGGCGCGCTCAACCAGGGTGTGTTGCTGGAGTCGCTCAACCTGGCCGCGATGTGGCGGCTGCCGGTGCTCTTCGTCTGCGAGAACAACGGTTACGCCACCACCCTGCCCGCCGGAACCGCGGTGGCGGGCAGCGCGACCGGGCGGGCCGCCGCCTTCGGCATCCCCGCCGCCGAGGTCGACGGCATGGACACCGAGGCGGTCCGGGCCGCCGCCGAGCAGGCCGTCGCCCGGGCGAGGGCCGGCGGCGGTCCCGGCTTCCTGGAGTGCCGCACCTACCGCTTCGAGGGCCACCACACCATGGAACGGCGGATGAAACTGCACTACCGCACGCCCGAGGAGGTGGCCGCCTGGCGCGAGCGCGACCCGCTCCCCCGGGCCGCCGCCGCGATCGGCGCCGACCGCGCCGCCGCCCTGGACGCCGAGGTGGCCGCCGCGATCGTGGCCGCCGAGGAGTTCGCGCTCGCCTCGCCGCACCCGGACCCGGCCGGCGCCACCGACCACCTGTACGCCTCCGGGCTGCGGCCCCGGGCGGGGGCGGTGACATGAGCGGGCGAAGCAGGCGAATCATCAGAAGGTGCGGATGGGCGCATGCCCCTGCCGGGCGAAGCGGGGCGGCGGCATGAGACTCTCGTACACCAAGGCGCTCAACCGGGCGCTGGCCGACGAGCTGGCCGACGATCCGGCGGTCTGCGTGTTCGGCGAGGACATCGGTGCCGGGATGGCCGGGCCCACGCTCGGTCTGCTGGACCGGTTCGGGCCGGAGCGGATCGTCGACACCCCGCTCTCCGAGCAGGCGTTCACCGCGATGGCGCTCGGCGCGGCACTGGCCGGGCGGCGGCCGGTGCTGGAGTTCCAGATCCCCTCGCTGCTGTTCCTGGTCTTCGAGCAACTCGTCAACCAGGCGCACAAGTTCTCGCTGATGACCGGCGGTCAGGCGGGCGTCCCGCTCACCTGTCTGGTCCCCGGCTCGGGCTCCCGGGACGGCTGGGCGGGCCAGCACTCCGACCACCCGTACAGCCTCTTCGCGCACGCCGGGATGAAGACCGTCGTCCCGGCCACGCCGACCGACGCCTACGGGCTGCTCCGCTCGGCGATCCGGGACCCGGACCCGGTGGTGGTCTTCGCCCCGGCCGCCGCGCTGCCGGTCCGCGAGACCGTCACCTGGGAGCTGGCGCCGATCCCGCTCGGCACCGCCCGGGTGCACCGCAGCGGCACGGACGTCACCCTGGTCGCCGTCGGGCACCTGGTGCACGACGCGCTGGCGGTGGCCGAGGAACTCGCCGGGGAGATCTCGGTCGAGGTGCTCGACCCGCGCACGCTGTACCCGTTCGACTGGGCCGCGCTGGGCGCCTCGCTGGAGCGCACCGGGCGGCTGGTGGTGATCGACGACTCCAACCGCAGCTGCGGGATCGGCGCCGAGGTGCTGGCCACCGCCGCCGAGGAGTTCCGGCTCACCGCCCCGCCGCGCCGGGTCACCCGGCCGGACGGCGCGGTGCTGCCGTTCGCCCCCGTGCTCGACCGGGCGCTGCAGCCGGACCGGGAGCAGCTGCGACACGCACTGCGCGCCGTCATGAAATGACGTTTCATCAATCGTGTTCCAGGGGGCGGTCCTTGTGGCCGCCCCCTGTCGTCCGGTCCGGGACTCAGAGCACCTTGGGCACGTCCGCCAGCAGGGCCGGCAGCTCGTCGGACGGGTCGCGGTAGCGGTGCAGCAGCGCCCGTCCCTCCGTCCCGCGCAGCCGCGCGGCCAGCCGGGCCGGGAGCACCGCCGTGGTCAGCAGTCCGGTGCCGCCGAAGCCCTCGACGGCCCAGCAGACCCACGGCAGCGGGTAGTTGGCGGCGGGGCTGAAGAAGACCGGTCGCTGGCCCTGGAAGGTCGCGTCATAGAGGCCGAAGCGGCTCCAGTTGGAGAAGCTGATCCGGCGCCGCGCCGGGTCGAAGCCGATCGGCACGCAGGAGCCCAGTCCGGGGCGGCCCAGCTCGGCCAGGAAGCGCAGATTGGCACGCAGGTTGAGGTGGCCATCGGCGTACCCCAGGACGGCGGTGCGCAGCGCCCCGGCGAGGGCCGCCGGGCCCTCTTCGGGGGTGTACGGCAGGTGGATGTCGCCGAGCAGGTTGCCGACCAGGGCGTCCGACAGGCCGAGCGGGCGCCGGGCGTTGACCGGGACGGTGAGCCAGCGGGTCTCCCGGTCGCCGTCCAACTCCCGCAGAGTGTGCACGACATGGGCGCAGACCGCGTCGCCGGAGGAGACCCAGCGGCCGGCCACGGCGCCGAACTCCTCGCGCATCCGGGCCGTCTCGGCATCACCGAAGTACATCTGGACGGTCCGGTTGGCGCGCGGACCGGCCGCCACCTCGCGGTCCAGCACGGCGCGCTCGGCCGGCCCGGGGACCCGGAATCCGGGCCGGCCGCAGTCCTCGGCGGGCAGCACCTGGTCGAGCAAGGCGTCCTGGTCCTCGACGAGTTCGGCCGCCGGGAGCTCCTCGCCCTCGACCGCCGCCGACCAGGCGCGCAGCAGCAGCGCGAAGCTGTGCAGGTCGCCGACGGCGTGGTGCCAGGAGCAGCCGAGCACGGTGCCGCCGTCACCGGTGCGGGTCACCCGGACGGCGAGCAGCGGTCCGCCGCCGGTGCGGGCGGCCCGGGCGTCCAGCGGGTCGACGTGCAGCGCGCCGGGCGCGGTGACCCGCCCCATGGACTCGGCGAGCGTGCCGTCGACGCGGTAACTCACCATCGGGACACCGGAGTCGTCGCAGACCGCCTCCAACACCCCGTCGACGGTGCGCAGTCGGCCGGCGAAGACCGGGACGCGCTCCAGCGCCCGGGCCAGGCCGGCGGCTAGGCGGTCCTCGTCCAGCGCGCGCTCGAAGAAGAGGACGACCGAGACGGCGAGGTCGGCGAGCATGGTGTCGGCCAGACCGCAGCGGACCACCGTTCCCGGGGCGGTGCCCGCTCTGACCGTACGGGTGTCGCGCAACTTCGGCCAGACGCTCATCGATTCATCCCGGGGCGGTCGAGTGAGTCGTGCGGAATGCCCCGGACGACCGTGCAGATCTCTCCGAACGATAGGGCAGGCTCCCGGCAGTGATCCAGTGGTCCAGTCCAATTCCGTGGTATCGGACCGGACGGACGGTACGGAACTCCGGGCGGACGGCATGAGGACGGCGGCCGGACCGGGTGCGGACTAGAATGATCCGCAGCCGATCGACCCGCGCGCAGGAGTTCCGGATGAACGCCGTCAGCCAGGTGTTCGCGCTGATCGCCGCCGCCGTCCACCTCGTGGTGTGGCCGCTGGAGAGCTTCCTCTACGGCCACCCGAGGGTCCGTCGGCTGCTCACCGCCTCCACCTCCGACGCCCCCCAGGTCCGTCTCTGGCGGGTCAACGTCGGCTTCTACAACCTCTTCCTCGCCCTCGGCCTGGTCGCCGGACTGGTCGCACTGCACCGCGGCGAGCCCGTGGTCGGCCGCACCCTGATCACCTACCTCAGCGCCTTCATGATCGCGGCCGGCACCACCCTCGTCGTCTCCGAGCCCCGGCTCTGGCCGGGTGCCCTCGGTCAGGCGCTCCCCCCGGCCGTCGTCCTGCTGGCCGAGGCCGCGAGCTGACGGCCGCCCAGCCGGCCGCCCGGCCGCGCGCCCGCCCCGGGCTACCCGGTCTCGCCGCGACGGGGGAGGCGGGTGGCGGCGAGCGCGCCGAGGGCACCGGCCAGCAGGCCCCAGCCGGCGGCCAGCGGGACCAGCGTCCACAGCTGGGGGTCGAGGGTGAGGGTGCCCCCGGCAAGGGCGGCGGCGGGCCCGGCCGGGCCGGCGGCCGGGCCGAGGACGGAGCTCAGCAGGTTCCCCAGGCCGCCCTCGCCGAGCCCGACGCCGAGCACCGAGAGGCCGTAGTCGGCGGAGACCCTGGTCCAGACGCCGACCAGCAGCACGGTGACGGCGGCGGCCACCGCCAGCCGCACGGCGTGCTGCCAGAGGCGAACCCCGCGCGGTGAGCGGTGGGCGGCCAGCACCCCGGCCGCGAGCATCAGGACGGCGGCCAGCGGGAGCAGCCACCAGGCCCGGCCGTCCTGCTCGGCGAGCGTGCCGAGGCTCACCGTGCCGCCCCCGCCCTCGCCGGTGCGCAGCACGGCGGCCAGCGGTTTGGGCACCGGCAGCCCGACCGCCCCGACCAGGTGGCCGTGCCACTCTCCGCCGAGGCCGACGCCGAAGGCCATCCAGACCAGGTTGGGCAGGGCGAGCAGCGCGACGGCGGCGACCTGCCGGGCGTCACCGTGCACGACCGCCGTGCCGATCGCGGCCGCCACCCCGAGCAGCACATAGCCGAGCAGCACCAGCAGCATCGCGAACGCGGCCGGGCGGACGGCCTGCTGGAAGGGCAGCAGGGAGCGCGGCAGCGGCGCCCGGCGGGAGACGGCGAAGGTCGCGGCGAGCACGACGAGCAGCCAGAGCAGCCCGAGCCCGAGGGTGCCGGCGGGCTCCGCGTAGAAGCCCACCTCGGGGTGGAGGCCGAGGGCACCGCCGAGCTGTTCGGCCAGGCCGTCGCCGAGCGTCACCGTGAAGGTGTGCCGGGCGACGGCGCAGAGCAGCGCCAGCGCGACCAGCCAGACCACCGCCGTCCGGGCGGCGCGGCCGAGCAGTTCACGGCCGCCGGCCACCGCGCGGTAGCGCAGTTGGCTCAGGAACACCTCGGCCACGGCGAGCGCGCCGGCCAGGCCGACGGAGAGCGGCATCGCGGTGATCCCGGCGTCGACCGAGGCGAAGAAGCCGGCGCCGCCGTCGAGCTCGACCGATCCGCCGACGGCGAGCGCGAGCGTGGCGGCGAGCACGAACGGGAAGGCCCCGCCGGGAAGCGCGTCGGCGCCGGCCGCCCAGAGGCCGAGTGCGGCCACCACCAGCATCGCGGCGAGGCCGGCCACGACGACGGCCACCGCGTCCAGCCAGTCGTGCAGGGCGCCGGGCGGTCCGGCCGCCGCCGCGCCGGGCGGCGGGCTCGAACGGGCCTGCTGCTGCATGCGGGCCTCCCTGTCGGGGTCGGTTTCCCCCACGCGTCCGTTCCCGGCCCCGCCCCCTCGCCTGGCACCAGGGTGGCCCAAGCCGCGCCGCCCCGCCCGGGCAGCGCGGCGCGCGCACGGCCGGGCGGACGACGCAACACCCCGGGTGGCGCACCGGTCGCCGGGCGGGTGCCGGGCGGGTGCCGGGCGGGCTGCTGTTGCGACCGGCGGGGAGCGGGGGGAGAAATGGATGCGAGTGGCAGGAACCCGCTGCGCCGGCCGGACGGACCGGTCGTCCGTCCGCGGGACCCGGGCCCGGCGCCGTTCACCCCATCGGGCGAATGCCGGCCGCGCCACCCGTGCCACCCCTGCCACCGCGCCGAAGACCTCCGCCGAAGAGCCCGCGGCAGCCGCCGGACCCACCGGCCGAGCCGATCCGAACAGTGGGAGGACCCATGCTCCGCTCTCGCCCCAAGCGCTCGGCCCTCGGCGCCGCCGGCGCTCTCACCGCCCTGCTGACGGCCTTCGCCGGCACCGCCCCGGCCCAGGCCGCGCCCGCCGCCGTCTCGCCGACCGTCTCACCGGCGGCCCCCTCCGGGCACGTCCCGGCCAACAGCGACTACCAGTGCGCCCCGGGCAACCTCTGCACCCTGGTCTGGGACCCCACGACCGGCGACTACAAGATCTTCTACCTCTACACCTGCGCCCGGTACAGCCTCAGCGGCTGGAGCGGCCACGGGTTCTACGCCGACAACCAGACCAGCGGCACGAGGTCCTCCTTCTACGACGCGAACGGCCGTGTCCTGAAGTCCTTCACCGCCGACGGGGGCGCCAACCACACCCAGGACTGGACGCCCGTGCGGTCGATCCGGAACTGCTGACACCCCCCGGCCACCAGCGCCCCGCCCACGACTCCGGTGGGCGGGGCGCGGCGCGCGGTCAGGGCAGCAGCACCTCGGCGTCGTCCGGCCCGAGCACCCGGCCGTCGGCCGCCCGGACCTCCACCCGGGCGACCGGCGCACCGGCGGCCCGGTCGACCAGGCGGGCGCGCGGCTCGTCGTCGGTGAAGAAGTACTGCTCGCCCCACTGGCGCAGCGCGGTGACGACGGGAAAGAGCGCCCGCCCCTTCTCGGTGAGCACGTACTCCTGGTACGGGCTGCCGTCGGCGGCCGGGGCGAGTGCGAAGACGCCGTTGGCGACCAGGGTGGCGAGGCGGGCGGAGAGGATGTTCTTCGCCAGGCCGAGGTTCTTCTGGAACTGCCCGAAGCGGCGCAGCCCGTCGAAGGCGTCACGGACGATCAGCAGCGTCCAGCCGTCGCCGAGGACGTCCAGCGGCCGGGCGACCGGGCAGGCCGAGTCCTCGTGCGAGGTGCGTTTCGGCACGCGCCCCCTCCTCTCACCTGCGGTCCCGCGCTCCGGCGGGGCCGGTTTCACCGTGCAACCCTACCGTGCCGCTTCCCGACGAGGCTGGTGGTTGCTTAAAGAAACCTCCCCGTGCGAGGGTGGCGCGGTAGCACTTTGAAACCACTTTGCCGTGCGAAGGAGCCCTCGCCCGTGCCTGTCCCCGTGGCCCCGTCCGCCAGTACCACCCACACCCCCGCCACCACCGCCCATCGGCTCTCCCCTGCCGTCGCCTGGCTGTTCTCCGTGGCGAGCGGCCTGGCCGTCGCCAACGTCTACTACTCCCAGCCGCTGCTCGACCTCATCGGCGACGACCTCGGCATCGGCCGCGCCACCGTCGGCCTGGTCGGCACCCTCACCCAGATCGGGTACGCCGTCGGCCTGGTGCTCCTCGTCCCGCTCGGCGACCACCTCGACCGCCGACTGCTGACCACCGCCCAGCTCGGCCTCTCCGTGGTGGCGCTCGGCGCCGTGGCCGTCGCCCCCTCGGCCCCGCTGATGCTGCTCGCCACGGCGGCGGTCGGGGTGCTCGCCGTGGTGGCGCAGGTGATGGTCGCCCACGCGGCCTCGCTCGCCGACCCCGCCGACCGGGGCCGGGTGGTCGGCACCGTCACCAGCGGCATCGTGGTCGGCATCCTGCTCGCCCGGACCGTCGCCGGAACCATCGGCGACCTCGCCGGCTGGCGCGCCGTCTACGTCGTCTCCGCCGCCGCGACGGCCGCCATGGCCGTCCTCCTCGCCACCGTCGTCCCGGCCGAGGCGCGCCGCCGGCCGGAACGGATCCGCTACCCACGGCTGGTCGGCTCGGTGTTCACGCTGTTCGCCCGGGAACCAGTGCTCCGGATCCGGGCCGGGCTCGCGCTGCTGATCTTCACCGCCGTCACCGTGCTGCTCACCCCGATGGTGCTGGCGCTGGCCGCCCCGCCGTTCGGGCTCAGCCACACCGTGATCGGGCTCTTCGGCCTGGCCGGCGCCGCGGGCGCGCTCGGCGCCGGGCGCGCCGGACGGCAGGCCGACCTGGGGCGGGCGCGGCGCACCCTGGCGATCGGGCTCATCGCGATGCTCGCCGGCTGGCCGATCGCCGCGCTGCTGCCGCACTCGGTGTGGTGGCTGGTGCTCGCCACGGTGGTGATCGACTACGGCCTGCAGTCGGTGCACGTGGTCAACCAGCACCTGCTCTACCAGGTCCGCCCCGAGGCGCAGAGCCGGATGACCGCCGGCTACATGCTGCTCTACTCCGCCGGCAGCGCCCTCGGCGCGATCCTCTCCACCGTGGCCTACGAGCGGGGCGGCTGGACGGCGGTCTGCCTGCTGGGCGCCGGCGTCAGCCTGCTCGCGCTCGCCTTCTGGTGGGTCACCGACCGCAGTGCCTCCGCGCACGGCGCCGACGACCGGGACGCGGCCGGGAGCGCCGTCAGCCCGTGACCGCCAGCTCGGCGACCACCGCGCGGTGGTCGGTGCCGCGCACCGTGTGCTCGGCCACCGACACCGCGCGCAGCGCCTCCCCGTGCAGCACGTGGTCGATCTGGATCAGCGGCCGGAGACCGGAGAAGTAGGTGTTGGACTCCGGCCAGGTCGGCGCGACGCCACGCCCGAGCTCGGCGTGGCTGTCCGTGAGGCCGGTGTCGAGCAGGTCCCGCATCGGCGTGTGGTCGAGCGTCGCGTTGAAGTCCCCCAGCAGGACGGCGTTGCGGGTGGCTCCGCTCACCGCCGCCCGCAGCCCGTCGAAGTCCTCCGCCCAGCGCCGGGCGTCGCCCATCGGGTAGTAGGTGTGCACGGCCGTCAGCCGGACGGTGCGCCCGCCGACCGCCACCTCGGCCGCGATCTGGTCCCGCGCCGCCTCCGGGGCCGAGCCGTCCAGCGGGGTCAGCGGCAGCCGGGAGTAGATCGCGGTGTCCCGGCCCGGCCGCGCCTCCCGGTACGGCAGCACCTCGGCGATCCCCGCCCGGTCCAGCCGGTCGGCGGCCCCGGGGCCGAACTCCTCCACCGCGAGCACGTCGACCCGCTGCTCGCGCACCAGCCGGACCAGTGCGTCCGCGTCGGCCCGGCTCAGGTAGGCGTTGCTGGTCGCGACCCGCAGCCGCGGTGCGTCGGCCGCCGGGGCGCCGCCGCCGTCCGGGACCAACCTCGGTACCAGCCAGACGAGTTGCACCGCCACCAGGACTCCGGCCACCGCGGCCGGCCACCACGACCGCAGGGCCAGCAGCACACCGAGCGCGACCAGACCGGCGAGCGCCGCGTACGGCAGCCCGACCACGGCCATCGCGAGCCACGTCCCGTCGTCCCACCCGCCGAGGCGGACCGCCGTCAGCGCGGCCTCCACGGCCGCCACGACCCCGCAGGTCCCCACCAACACCCGTCGCAGCCACAGCCGCCAACCCGCCCGCGCCACCCGGTCTCCCCCGTCCGCCACTCCGGCCCCACGCCCGCCCTCCGGTCCCAGGACGCCCCGACCCGCGTCCCGGTTCCCCCCGTACGGACGAGAGCGCCGCGCCCGGGGCGGCTTCCGACGGTCCCGGGCACGGCGGGGTGCATCAGGCGAGGGCCAGACTGATCTGGTCGTTGAAGACCACCCAGTGCTGGCCGGGGTCCGTGGTGTCGCACGGCTTCGTCGAGATCTTCGGGGTGCCCCAGCTGTTGGCGAGGCAGTAGGCCGGGGCGAAGGTGAGCGAGATCTGCTGGCCCGACACGGTCCAGTACTGCCCCTGGTCACCGGGGTTGCACGGCTTGGTCGAGACGTCGGGGGCGTTCCAGGTGTTGGCGAGACAGTAGGCCCGCGCGTTGGTGAGCGAGATCTGCTCGCCCGAGACGGTCCAGTGCTGGCCCTGGTCACCGGAGTTGCACGGCTTGACGGAGGTGGTCGGGGTGTTCCAGGTGTTGGCGAGGCAGTAGACGCCCGGGGTGCGCTGGGCCGCCTGGGCGGTTCCGGCGACCCCGACCTCCGCGGCGGGCAGGAAGGCGGCCGTCAGGGCCAGCGTGGTAACGGCGAGCGTCTTGCGGATGGCGATGGCCATGAAGTGGATTCCGTTCTCGCGGTGACCGGCCGTGCGGTGCGGTGCACGCACGGCCATGAGTTACTTCTCCGCCTGGGCCCGAGCGCATGGACATTGGTAGCACCGATCACCGCTCAACTGCTGCAGCTGGGCTGAGCGTTCATCCGAACGGGCCGTACCGGCCGGCCGTCGCGCCTCAGTCCACGCAGGGGATGCCGCCCGCCTTGACCGCCGGGCCCTGCATGGGCGGCTCGGGGGTCGGGTCGTCGGTCGGCGCGGCCGTACCGGCGGAGGTGGACGGCGCGGGCGTACGGGCGGCGGCGAGGGTGACGACGACGTGGCCGGACGGGACCGCGGAGGAGGCGGTGGCGGTGGTGCCGTAGCGGGCCGCGACCTGCTCGGCGTCGGCCTTGGCCCCCGTGCCGTAGGCGACCGTCGTCGCCTTCGCCCGCCCGGCGGCGGCCGTCTCGGTCGCCTTGCCCGCCGGGTAGCCGAGTTCGGCCAGCGCCTTGGACTCCGCGGCGGCCGCCTCCGCGCTCGCGCCGCGGACGTCCACGACGGCCCGCGCCTTGCCCGGTGCGGCGGACGGCCCGGTGGCGGACGGCCCGGTGGCGGCAGGCGCTGCGGCGGACGGTTCGGCCGGCGCGGTGGACGCCGCCGCCGGCGCGGCCGCGTCGGGCGCGGCCGGCGGCGGCTCGTGCCCGAACACCTGCTTCACGATGCGCTTGATCTGGTCCGGGTCGACCGTGTTGACCTCCTGGCCGCCGATCGTCTTGAACCCGGTGATCGGCAGCGTGTTGAACTCGACGTTGCCGCCGGTCAGGTTGGGCGCCTGCTGGGCGAAGTCGAGCACGTTCCACTGGTCGTCGATCACCACGTCCTTCTTCACCACGTCGAACAGCCGCTGGAGCTGGCCGAAGTCGCTGACCACGCCCTGCTGCTTGAGCTTGTACACGACCGAGGAGATGAAGGCCTGCTGGCGGTGGGTCCGGTCCAGGTCGCCGTTCTTCAGGTGGTGTCGCTGGCGGACGAAGGACAGCGCCTGCCGGGCGTCGAGCGAGCTGACGCCCGCCGGGAGCTTGAGCCCGGTGCCGCCGCCCTCGTGGGTCGCCGTCCGGGCCACGATCGGGTCGTCGACCGGATTGTTGAGGCAGACCTGGATCGGCTCGACGGCCTTGGCGATGTCGTAGAAGCCGATCAGGTTCACCTCCGCGAAGTGGTCGATCGGGATGTCCAGGAAGGCCTGCACGGTCTGCAGGGTCGCGGCCCGGCCGGCCTCGCGGCTCTGCCGCTCCAGCTCGGACTTGGACAGCCCCTTGCCGCCCAGCTTCTGCTCGGCGGCCTCCTTGGCGATCCCGTAGGCCTCCTTGATCTTGTGCATCTTCCCGTCCGCGCCGACGGTCTGCACGTAGTCGTCGCGCGGGACGGACAGCGCCGTCACCTTGCCGCCGTTGGCCGGTATGTGCAGGACGATCAGCGCGTTGGTGTTGTAACCGCCGATCTCGCTGGAGCCGGCGTGCAGCTCGTCCTCGACGAACTCCTTGGGGAGGTCGTTGCCGTCCATGTCCTTGCGGCTGTCGAGGCCGATCAGCAGCAGGTTGACGGACTTGTCGAGGTGCGCCGGCGCGTTCTTCCTCGCCTCGGTGAGCGCGGCCGACTTGACCATGCCGCCGTCCAGTTGGCGGTACTCGTACCAGGTGAAGCCGCTGGCGCCGAGGACGGCCACCGAGACGGTGCCGGCGAGGACGCGGCCGGCGACGGTGAGCGGCCTGGTGCGGGACTCAGCCACGGTGGCTCCTCCGGGTGGGGGTCGGGGTCCGGACGGTCCGGGGCCCGCCGGTCGCGGTGTCGGGCGTCGCGGAGTCGTTCTCCGCGGCACCCTCCTTCGTGGCGCCGTCCGTCGCGGTGCCGTCCTTCGCCGTGCCGCCCGTCGCGGAGTCGGACGTCGCCGGTGCGCGGGTTCCGGCGGCCCGGCGGCGGTCGGCGGACCGCCGGCCCCGGCGGGTGCGCCGGTCGAGGACCACCCGCACCGCGACGACCAGCAACGCGACCGCCACCGCCCACGCCATCACCGGGAAGGCGCCGACCACCCAGCGCACCGCCGCCGAGGCGAGCGCCTTGCCCTGGAGGCCGTCGCGGTCGGCGAGGTAGGCGGTGCCGGCCCGGGCGGCCAGGACCACGGGCGGCGCGGCCATGACGACCCACCAGCGCCCGGCCCGGCCGCAGAGCGCCGCCGCGACGCCGGAACCGAGCACGGCGCCGGCCGCGAACAGCGCGCCGCCGCCCGACCCGGTCAGTTCACCGGCCACCGCGCCGGCCGGCGGCAGCCCGAGCGCGGCGAGCAGCACCGGCAGCGCGCCGCCGGACCGCCGGGCCCCGGCACGGCGGTCGGCCGTACGGCGGTCGCCCGTGCCCCGGTCGCCCGCCCTTCGACCATCCGTGCTCCGGTCGCCCGCCCGGCGATCGCGGCCGGCCGCCCGGCGCGGGGTCGCCCGGCGCTCGGCGGCACGGCGCGGGGCCGGCACGGGGGCCGCGCCGGAACGCGGTCCGGCCTCCCGCTCCGAGGTTCTCGCTCGTTGCCCTGCCATGCCCCACACCCCTTCCGCGGTACCCGCCAGCGAACTTCTACAATGCTGTAGAACAAGCCAGGAGCATACAAACCCACCCCCGCAAAGTCATCCCGCCAGGCCCCCGCCGCGGGGAAACGCCAGCTCAGGCCGGGTCGGCGGCGGCTAGGATGGCCGCGAACGCCGGACGAACAGAAGGACCATCATGTTCGAGAACCTCAAGAACCTCGCCGACAAGGCCACCGACCTCGCCCGCGAGCACAGCGGCGCCATCTCCCAGGGCCTGGACAAGGTCGCCGACGTCATCGACGACAAGACCGACGGCAAGTACAGCGGCCAGATAGACACCGCCGCCGACAAGGCCAAGGACTTCATCAACGGTCTCGACGAGTCCAAGTAACGCCGGCACCGCGCCCCGGCCCGGGCCGGTCGAACGCGGACCTGGCCGGGCCGGGGCCGGGCGAGGATCAGACGGTGGCGGCCAGGCGGGCCGACCAGCGGGCCCGCCAGGCGAGCGCGTCCACGACACCCTCGGCGATGCTCCGGCGCGCCGTCCAGCCGAGCAGGTCGCGCGCGGCCGTCACGTCGCTGTAGCAGCCGAGGACGTCGCCGGGCCGCGGTTCGGCCTCCCGGACGTCCAGCTTCGCACCGACCGCCTGTTCGAAGGCGGTCACCAGCTCGCGCACGGTGGTGCCGTCACCGGTCCCGATGTTGACGACCCGGTAGCGCTCCTCCCCGGCGGCCCCGACCACCTCGTCGAACCGGAGCAGCGCGGCGACATGGGCCTCGGCGACGTCCTGGACGTGGATGTAGTCGCGGATGCCCGAGCCGTCCCGGGTCTCCCAGGCGACCCCGGTGATGGTGAACGGCGTGCCGTTGGTGTGCGCCTCGATCAACTTGCCCAGCGCGTGGGTCGGCCGGAGGTCCTGCAGCCCGGTGCGCAGCTGCGGGTCGGCGCCGATCGGATTGAAGTACCGCAGCGCGATGACCCGCGTCCCATCGGCCCCGTCACCGCGCGTCCAGTCCTGGAGCACCTGCTCCATCATCTGCTTGGTGCGCGCGTAGGGACTGTTCGCCTCGACCGGACAGGACTCGTCGACCCGGCCGGTCGGCGTGGGCCGGTAGATCGAGGCGGAACTGCTGAAGACCACCCGGGTGCAGCCGTTGCGCTGGAGCGACTCCAGCAGGTCGACGGTCTTGCCGACGTTCTCGCGGTAGTAGAAGAGCGGCCGGGCGACCGATTCGGGGACGACGATCCGCGCGGCGCAGTGCAGGGCGGCGTCGATGTCGGGGTGTTCGGCGAAGATCCGGTCGACCAGCTCCGGATCCGCGATGTCCCCCTGGTAGAACACCCGGCCCTCGACGAACTCGGCCCGGCCCCGGGAGAGGTCGTCGAGGACGACCGGGGTGATGCCCGCGTCCAGCAGGGCCGACGCCACGGTGCTGCCGATGTAGCCGGCTCCGCCGGTGATCAGTACCTTGCGCACGGTCGGACGCTCCTTGCCTCGGGCGGGCACCCGGTGGCGCCCGTCGGGGTGGGGACGTCCGGTTCGCACGCGACGGTTCCCGGCCTTCCGGAGAACGAACGTTCGGCACCCGTGCGGCGGCTCGACGGCGTGGCCGGTGGCGCGCGCCGGGCGTGCGCGCCCCCATGGGGGCGCGCGGCCACACCGGCGGGGGCGCGCGCCGGACGATGCGGCTACCGAGCGCGGGGCGGACAATCCGCGGCAGCGCCGGGCCTGGGAGCGGCCCGACGGCCACCGCGCACAAAGCGGCGCCGGGGAGCGTACCCGGGGGGTGTACGCTCCCCGGCAGGGGGTGGTGGCGGCCACCGCACCGGTCGTCCGGGGGTCCGGACACCGGTTGCCGTGACCGGAATGCTAGACCTGCGCGCAGGTCGTGACCAGAGCTCTGACCAGCTAAATTCCCGTCCAGGACATGCCACTTGACCCCCAGGAACCGCTCCGGCCCCGCCCGGCCCGACGGTCCGTCGACCATCGGGCGGACGCCCGTCCGGCCCGCACCGGGCGACGGAGCGCCGAGGCACGACGAGCGCTCGGCCGCCCCCGGCACGCCTCCCCACGCGCCCTTGAGCGCCCGGGTGCCCCCCGGAACCGGCTCGCGCGGAGCGGCCGGATCCGGACGGTCGGCGAAAGCACCGTCCGTCACACCCCGCCCGCCCGCACCCCGTTCGCCCGGGCTCGGCTCAGGCCGCGACGTCGAGCCGCTGGACCGCGAGGCGGCCGGCGCCGTGCCGGTGCAGCCCGGCGAGGCCCGCGGCGAGCCGCCCCGGATCCCCGGTCAGCCAGAACCGCAGTGCGGCGGCCAGCGCCGCGCTCGCCGGGCCGATCCGCAGCCCGCTGACGGCGGCGATCCGCTCACCGACCAGCGGGAGCAGGTCCGCCACCGGGGCCGGCAGCCAGAGGGTCACCGCGCACGGGGCGGGCCGGGCCAGCACGCGCAGCAGCCGCGAGACGCCCGGGTCCCCGGCGACGGCGGGCAGCACCCGCCCGGCCGGCGGCACGGACAGCACCGGCAGGACGTGCAGGCCGGGGATGACGTCCAGCAGACCGTCCACGACCACGTCCGACACGTCGGTGCCGTGGCCGCGCGCGAGTTCGCGCAGCAGGGCCCGCTCGGCGGCCGTGATCCTGACGGTCAGCATGACTTCTTCGCAGTCCATGGTCCCAGTTCCCGTCGAGAGCGTGAAGGTGTGCTCGTCCGTTGTCGGTCGTGTACCGGTCAGCCCGTGCCGATCATTACCTGCCCGTCAGTGGGCTCCCGCTATCGGCGTGATCAAGCCATAGTGGCCGTCGTAGCGGCGGTAGAGCACCCGGCCACGGCCGTCGCCGGGATCGGCGTGGAAGACGAACGGCCAGCAGGTGAGCCAGAGTTGGCGGGTGGCTTCGGCCGGCTCCAGCCGGGGCGCCGGGTCCGGGCTCTCGGTGACCGACGGCCACCGACCGCCCGGCCGGGCCGTGGAGTGCGCCCGGACCAGCCGGAACCCGCCGCCGCCGGGCCTGCGGTGGACCAGGCTGTCCTGGCCGGTCAGCGCGTCCGAGAAGAGGTGGAAGCGGTAGTCCAGCGCCAGCATCTCGCGGACCGCCTGCTCGGGCGTGCGGCGGGCCAGTCGCACGGACTTGTGCCGGACGATCCGCCGGTCGGCGAGCGGGCGCGCCGCGTACTGCGGCCGCCAGGAGCTCTCGTACGCCGAGGCGAGCCCTATGTCGCCCAGCTCGCGCAGTCGCGCGGCGCGCCCGGCGAGCGTGCCGAGCGCCAGGTCGACCGCCTCGCGCACCGCCACGGTGGCCAGTTCCACCCGCACCCGTCCGGCGCCCTCCAGCTCCACCGAGGCCTGCGCGACGGCGGGCCTGGTGACCGACCGGTCGCGCGGCCGGGTGAGCCGCAGCCGGGCGGCGTGCGCGTCCGGCCCGAGGTCCGTGATCAGCGCCAGCGACCGGGCCCGGGCGTACTCGGCGTCCTCCCGGGGCAGTTCGCCCCGGATCTCCACGCGGACGTCGAGTGCCGGCCGGTGGCGCAGACGGGTCATCAGAGGGTCCTCCTTCGTTCTGCACCATGCTGGACCGGTGCGCACCGTCCCGCCGAGGGCCGAAAGGCCCTGCCTGCCAGGCAGGACGGCCCCGACGGGCGGCCGCGCCGGCACCCGGGCCGGCGTCCGCGTCGGCACCCGCGCGGGGTGGCGTGCGGGGTGGCGCGACCGGCTCCGCGGACCGCGTCCGACGGCGCGCCCCCATCGGGACGCACCGCGCACATCTTGAGGACACTCCACCGATGGAGTGATCCATCCGGGTCCGGCGCAACGCTCGCGGGACCGGCGCGTTTCCCATGGCGTGCGCCCTCTGTCCGTGGCGCGCGCGGGGGTCTGCGTCAACAGGCTTCCGAATCCCGGCTGTCGCGGCGGCGGCTCCGGTGGTACCGCAGCAGCGCCGGGCCGGTCGACCGGTCCGACACCCGGCCGGACACACCGGTCCGTCCCACCGGTCCGTCCCCCCGGTCCATCTGGTGAGAGGTGATGTCATGATCCTGACGAACGAGACCCGCAGACCGCCTGCCCCGCCCAGAACCCCCTCGGCGGAGAGCCGCGCGGCCGTCCCCCCGCTCGCCCCCGGCGCCGTGCCCGGCCTCGGCCACGCCCCCGCGCTGCTGCGCGACCCGCTCGGCTTCCTCGGCTCGCTCTCCCGGCACGGCGAGGTGGTCCGGATCCGGCTCGGACCGCGCACGGTCTGCGTGGTCACCGACGCCGCCCTGGTCCACACCCTGCTGGTGGCGCTCGCCCACGACTGCCCGCGCGGCGCCGTCCAGGACACCCTCAAGACCGCCTTCGGCGACGGCCTGCTGATGTCCGAGGGCCGCGCCCACCGCGACCGCCGCCGGATCATCCAGCCCGCCTTCGGGGCGGACCGGATGGCCGAGTACGTCGCCGTGATGCACCGGGTCACCGAGGAGCGGGCCGGGCGCTGGCGCCCCGGCGAGGTGCTCGACGTGGGCAAGGAGATGAACCACCTCGCACTGGAGATCGTCACCCGGGCGCTCTTCGACGCCCGGCTGAGCGAGGACGCCACGCTCGCCTTCCACCGGGCCCTGCCCGACATGGTGAAGGGCCAGATCGTCCAGTCGCTCTACCCCCACCGCTCCCTCGCCCGGCTGCCGCTGCCGGTCAACCGGCGTTTCGACGCGGCCGTGCGGGTGCTCAACCAGGTCGTCGACCAGGCCGTCAACGGCACCGCGCCCGGCGACCCGTTCGAGGACGCCTTCGAGAGCGCGTTCGGCGCCGCGCCGGACGGCGGCTGCCCGGTGACCGGCCCCGGCGGCCGGCGTGGCGCCTCGCTGCCCGCGCTGCTGCGCGCCGCCGTCGACCCCGCGACCGGACGGCCGCTCACCGAGGCGGACGTCCGCTCCGAGGCGATCACCATGTTCGGCGCCGGCACCGAGACCGTCTCCACCACGCTCACCTGGCTGATCGACGAGCTGATCCGGCACCCCCGGGTCGAGGCCCGCGTACTGGCCGAGCTGGACGAGCACCTCCCGGCCGGCACCGTGCCCACCCCCGAGGCGCTCGCCCGTCTGGGCTACACCCGCGCGGTCACCCAGGAGGTCGTCCGGCTGCACGCGCCGAACGCCTTCCTGATGCGCACCGCGCGCGAACCGGTCGAGCTGGGCCGGTACCGCATCCCGGCCGGCACCGAACTGCTCTACAGCCTCACCGCGATCCACCGCGACCCCGCCCTGTACCCGGAGCCGCTCCGCTTCCGCCCCGGCCGCTGGTACGGCGACGGCCGGGCGCCGGGCGCGGCCGGCGGCGGGGGTGCGGTCCGGCAGGCGTTCCTGCCGTTCGGGGCCGGCAAGCACAAGTGCATCGGCGAGGCCTTCGCCTGGGCCGAGCTGACCGTGGCCGCCGCCGCCATCCTGCGCCGCTGGCGCCCGACGGCCGTCCCCGGCTCCCGGGCCCGCGAGGTGGTGTGGACCACCGTCCAGGCCCAGGGCCTGCGCGTGCGGCTCGCCGCGCGCGGCGGACGCGCGCCGCACGCCCCCGGCCCGCGCCGCACGCCGTCGGCCGGCCTCGACGACACGCCCGCCCAAAGGATCCCGATCATCGGGCCCCGCCGACCCGAGCCCGACCCCCGCCGGCCCGAGTCCGCTCCGCGCGGCCCACGAGGCGCGGGCGGCCCGCTGGGCCCGGCCGGCCCGCGACCGGGCGAGGGCTGTCCGGTGGGCGCCGCCGGTCCGGCCGCCCCCGGCGGAGCGGCCGTCCCGGTCGAACCGCTGCGGCCCCCGGGCTCGGCGGGGCCCCGACGCTCCGCCGTGCTCCCCGCCCAGTCCTCCCTCGCCACCCGCCGGTCCGCGGCCACCGAACGCGCGCACGCGAAGGCACCGCAGACCGCCGCCCGGCCGGCCGAGCACAGCGCCTCGCGCACCGGCTCCCCGCGTCCCGGCGGCGCCCCCCGGAGCGTCACGGCCCTCCCCGTGTGCCCGGCCACCTACCTGGGCCCGCTCACCACCCTCGTGCCGGTCACCACGCTGGGACCGCCCGCGATCGTCCGGCAGGTCACCACGGCCGGGCGGCTCGCCGTCGCCCCCCGGCCCGTGCCACCGGTCCGCACCGAGGCACGGCCCTTCCCGGCCGCCCCCCCGGCCGCCCGGCGCGCGCCCCACGCGCTGCGCCCGCAGGACGAGCCGCGCGCGCCGGGCGAACTGCACGCCGCCGAGGCCCGGCACAGCGCATGGGCGCTCGCCCACGGCCTGCTCGCCCCGGAGGACCTCGCCCGCTACCACACCTACGCGCTGCCCGAGCTGATCGGCCACTCGTACCCCCGCGCCCGCGACACCGAGCTGGACCTGCTGATCGACATCCTCGGCTGGTTCACCATCCTCGACGACCGCTTCGACGGCCCGCCCGGCCGCGACCCCGTCGAGGCCCGAGCGATCGTCGAGCCGCTGCTCGCCGTCCTCGCCGGGCGGCCCGTCCCCACCGGCACCTCCCAGCCCCATCTGCTGGACGCCTGGCGGGAGTTGTGGCAGCGCCAGAGCGCCCCCATGCCGCCCGGCTGGCGCCGGCGCGCCGCCGTCGAGTGGCGGTCGTGCCTGGAGACCTTCCTCGCCGAGACCGCCCACCGGGCCGCCCGCACCCAGCCCGACCTCGCCGAGACGGTGCGACTGCGCCGCCATGCGAGCTGCCTCTACCCGTTCATGGACATACTGGAGCACGTCCACGGCGGCGAGGCACCGGCCGGACTGCACGCGGACCCCGCGCTGCACCGCCTGCGCGCCAACACCGCCGACGCGGCGACGCTGATCAACGACCTCTACTCGGCGGACCGCGAGGAACGCCAGAACGTCGCGGCCTTCAACACCGTGCTCACCCTGCAGCGGATCCGCGGCTGCACCCGCAGCCGGGCCGCCCGCGCGGTCGGCGCCAGGATCGCCCGGCTGACGGCCCAGAGCGAGGAGCTGCGCCGCAGTCTGCAGGTGCGGCACCCGGCGGGCGGGTGGTACCTCGACGGCACCCGGGAACTGGTCGAGGGCGTCTACGCCTGGACCAGCACCAGCCGCCGCTACACCGGGGAGGACACCGCGCACTGATCCCGGTCGGCGGCCGCCCGGCCGCACCGGACCGGTCCCGGCCGCCACCCGGCCGGGACCGCCCGGAGGGGCCCGGGCCGGGCCTCAGGGCGTCCCGGTCACTTCCGGCCGCCGAGGGCGAACAGCAGCAGGACGAACCCCGCGAACAGGTGGGTGGCGAAGATGTAGATGCCCGCCCGGATCAGCATGGCCTTGCGCCGCGCCTTCTCCTCCCGGGTGGCGGTGTCCTCCCGCCGCTGCTCGCCGGTGTTCTCACTCATGGCCGGGCACTCCTTCGCTCGACGGGCCGGTCATCGGTTGCCCGCGGGCGAGGCCCCGGCCTGCGGCGCCCGCAGCTCGGTGAGCAGCGTGCCCTGGTCGGTGATCAGCTCGGTCAGGATCCGCCGTGCGGCGCGCAGCAGTTCGGCGACGTCCGGCGTGCTCAGGGCGTAGACGACGGTGTTGCCCTCGCGGGTCGCCGTGACCAGCTGGGTGCGGCGCAGCACCGCGAGCTGCTGGGAGAGGTTCGAGGGCTCGATCTCGATCGCGGCCAGCAGCTCGCGCACCGGGCGCGGTCCGTCCTGGAGCAGCTCCAGGACCCGGATGCGCACCGGGTGCCCGAGCGTCCGGAAGAACTCCGCCTTCGCCTGGTACAGCGGGACCGGCATCGTCCGTCTCTCCCTGCTCGTCGCCGGATGGGGTCCGGACGGGCCGTGGATCGGCCTGCTCGGCGGGAAGCATCTTCGCCGCAGATGAAGATTTCTTCAAGTCGTCACGGTCGGCCGGCCGCACGGGGGGAAGGGACGGGCGGAAACAGGACGGGCCCGGGGTGACTCGCACCCCGGGCCCGCCCACCCCCGTCAGTCCGCTAGGACCGCGTCATCAGCCGGGCACCACGACGTCGATGGTCACCGGAGCCGGGGACCACGGGAAGGTGGCGGCGCTGAAGCTGCCGTGCACGGTCGAGCCGGCCGGCACGGTGCTGGTCAGGCCGGGAACCTTGATGGTGCTGCCGGCGAAGTGGGCCGGGCCGCTGACCGTGCCGAGCGAGGCGCCACCGACGATGTTGCCGGAGGTGCTGGTGATCAGGTCGATGCTCGGCGGCCACGGGGTGCCCGGGCTCGGCGGGCCGGCCAGGCTGACCTCGCCGTACAGCTTGATGCTGTCGCCGGTGATCTCCGCGCACACCCGGGTCGACAGGCCGGCCTGCAGGCCGGAGGCGCCGCAGGTCACGGTGGTGCCGGTGGTGGTGGTCTGGGCCGCGTTCGCCTGGGCCGGGACGGCCAGCAGGGCCGCCGCGCCGGCGATGCCGGCCGCGGTCAGGGTGAGTCGGTTCATCCGCATGATTCCGCTCCTCCGCTTTCTTCTCTTCGTTCTCATGGGCATCTCAGTGCCACATGTGACATGTCACATGTGGCATGTCGAAACTCTGACAGCTGAATCGAATGCCGAAAAGGGCGAAGATCCAAACAGTTGATGATCAGACTGGAAACTGGCCTTGGATGGCGTGATCAAGGGCCTTGACCAGTGCCGATGTCTCCCGCTAGTCCCCGAGCGGCAGCCGGTCCGCCCCCAGCCACCGGGCGCTCTCGATCGCCATGTCCATGAACGCGAGCGCCTCGGCCCGCCGGACGAACGGGTTCGGGTAGTGCGAGCGTCCCCGCCCGCCGGCGCGGATCCGCAGGCACTCGTCCACGATCCGGTGCCACCGCTCGTCGAACACCGCCCGGGCGTACTCGCCGGCGCCGCGCTTGGAGGCGATCCGCCCGGTGGCCAGCGTGTAGTGCAGCCGGCTCACCCCGAGCACGCCCCAGACCGGCCCCGACCCGTTGAGGCAGGCCAGCCCCGGGCGCGACGCCAACCGGGAGGAGCGCCGCCACCACGGACGCCAGTACTCCTCCAGGTTGGCGACCGTCCAGCCGGCGAGCTCCTCCGGGTTGGTGTCGATCATCAGTTCCTGGGCCCGCGGCCCGCACAGCGTGACGCCGTGCCGCGCCAGCGTGTGCCAGAGCACCGGCGTGCGGTCCGAGGCGACCCGGTGCCGGACCGTCCCCCCGAACACCTGCGGACCCGGTGGCGCCTGCGCGGGCGAGCCCGCCAGCTCGTCCCAGGTGAGGTAGGGCCCGTCGAAGGCCGGGCGCGGATGGCGCACCGCGAGCAGGGCGTGCGCGCGTTCCAGCGCGCCGAGCTGCTCCGCCGTGACCGGATCCGCGGTCACGGCCACGAAGTCGATGTCGCTCCGTGCCGGGTGGAAGTCGTCCAGGGCCGTCGAACCGACCACGTACAGGCCCTCGACCAGCCCGGGCGCGGCGGCGTCGACCAGGGCCAGGTAGGCGTCGGCGATCTCGTGTACGAGAGGGTGCACAGTCACGGCGGAAAGCCTGCCATCAGGATGACCCTCCGTGTCCGCTCGTTTCCGCTGAGGATCGGCGCGTGTTGATCGCTCGTGCACCCTCTTCGCGCCACCCTCGCCCCTTTTCGCGCCACCTCCGCGCCACCCTTGCCGGCCTCCGTCACCCGGGCCGCCCCGCGTCAGCGTGTGGCGGCACCGGCCAGGGCGAGCTCGTAGCGGCTGTGCCGGATGACGGGCCGCTCGGCCGCGGGTCCGCCCGGGGCGCCCGCCACCTGCACGTCCCCGCGATGGGCGAAGCCGCGCGACTCGTAGTAGGCGCGCAGCCGCGCGTTCGTCGCCACGCAGTCCAGCCGCAGGAAGCCCGCCCCGCGCGCCCGCGCGGCATCGGCGGCCCAGTCGAGCACGTGCCCGCCGAGCCCGGCCGCCCAGCGGCGCACGGCCAGACGGTGCACGTAGCCGGCCGCACCGGCGGCGTCCGCCCACAGCGGGTCCGCCCAGTCCAAGGTGACCGTCCCGGCCACCCGGCCCCGACCGGCAGGCTCGTCCCCGGGGCCGACGACCGCCAGCCAGGTCTCCCCGCGGGAGAGCGCTCCCGCGATCCGGGCGGCCTCGAAGCGTGCGGGCCACTGTGCGATCCCGCGCGAGCCGAGCCATCCGGCCGCATCGTCCAGGACCTCCAGCACCTCGGCCGTGCGGTCGGGTCCGGCCGGTTCGAGGACCACCTGTGCGCGATTCCAGTCCATTGCCATGGCACGCATGATCGCAGGCGAGCGCGGGCCGCCGGAGGTCGGGCGCCCCGGGAGGACGGGCACCGCGGGAGGCCGCGGACCGCCGGTCAGGAACCGGTCAGGAGCGGGTCAGGAGCCGGTCAGCGAGGCGCGGAGGGCGTCGACGCGGTGGACGGCCTCGGTGAACCCGGCTTCGTCGAGGCGGCCGCTGTCGAGGGCGGCCGCGAGGGCCGCGACCGCGGCGTCGCCCTGTCCGACCTCGCGGCCGGAGCAGAGCAGCAGGTCCATCCCGGCGTCCGCGGCCGCGACGGCCCGCTCGCCGGCGTCACCGAAGGAGGCGAGCGCGCCGGCCTCCAGGGCGTCGGTGATGGTCACCCCGCGGAAGCCGAGCCGCTCGCGCAGCTCACCGTGGACGACGGTGCGCGACAGGCCCGCCGGGCGGTAGGCGTCCAGGGCCGGATAGACCGCCCAGGAGGCCATCACCAGCCGGACCCCGGCGGCGATGGCGGCGCGGTACGGCTCCTCGCCGCGCTCCCGCAGGTCCGCGAGCGGGACGGGGAGGACGACGGGTTCGGCATCGGTGTTCGCGCCGGCCGGGGCGGCGCCGAGGCCGGGGAAGTGCTTGGCCGTCGCGGCCACCCCCAGGCTCTGCTGCGCGGCGAGGAAGGCGGAACCCAGCTCGGCGACCACGTCCGGCTTCTGGCTGTACGAGCGCTCGAAGTGGTCGATGAAGTTGTCGGGCGCGTCGAAGACGTCGAGCACGGGCGCGAGGTTGACGTTCAGGCCCGCCCCGCTCAGGGTGCGGGCCGCTCCGGCCCCGGCGCCGGCGGCCGCGCCGGCCGGGTCGGGGGCGAGGCCGGTCTGCTTGGCGGAGAGCTCCGGGGCACCCGTCAGCCGACGGATCCGGCCGCCCTCCTGGTCGGTCATCAGCAGCAGCGGCGCGGCGGACGGGGCCTCGGCCGCGGCCTGCCGCAACTGGCCGACGGCCGCCTGGAGCTGGGGCAGCGAGGGGATGTTGTCCTTGAAGAAGATGACGCCGGCGGCGCGGCCCGCGCGGACGGTGCTCAGCAGTTCCGGCGGCGGGGTGGGCCCCGGGTACGAGTAGACCACCCGCCGGCCGGCGAGCTGGAGCGCATCGGTGGTGGACACGGGGGTGGTCCTCTCCGTAGGGGTGGAGCGGGTCGGAGCCGTCGCCGCGGGTCCGGTCCCCTCGCCGGTGGGCTCCGCCGCCGCACCCCGGACGGGCGGGGCGAGCGGGGAGAGCGGGGTGGACGAGGCGGACGGGGCGAGGGCGGAGAGCAGCAGGGCGAGCAGGGCGAGACGGATCGTTCGGCGGGATATCGGCATCCGGCCTCCCTCGGTCGTTCGGGTCCGGGCGGTCCGGGGAGCGGCGCGCGTCCGGGTTCGCCCGGGGCACCCGGGCCGCGACGGCGGGGCGGCTGCCGCACGCCCGCCGTCGGCACCCCGCGCGGTGCGCAAGGTGTCACCAGCCTCACCCGGGGAGCGGGCGGCCCGCCTCCCGGAGCAGCCGTCCGAGGACGGCGACGCCCTCCTCGATCTCGCCGGGCGCGACGGCCGCGTAGCCGAGGACGAGCCCGGGCGGGTGCGGCAGCCGGGCGTGCCAGGACAGCGGCTGCACCTTGACGCCACGGGCCAGCGCCGCCGCGGCGAGCTCGGTGTCGGTGCGGCCCGGACCGTCGGGGAAGGTGACCGTGAGGTGCAGCCCGGCCGCCGCGCCGTGCACGACGGCGCCGGGCAGGTGGGCGGCGACGGCGGCGGTCATCGCGTCGCGGCGGCGCCGGTGGCGCGGGCGCAGCAGCCGCAGGTGGCGTTCCAGCGCGCCGGAGTCCATCAGGCGGGCGAGGACGAGTTGCGGCAGTGCCGGGTTGCCGAGGTCGCTGAGCCGCTTGGCGTCGACCAGCAGGTCCCGGTAGCGGGCGGGGGCGAGCATCCAGCCGGTGCGCAGCGCGGGGGCGAGGAGCTTGGAGACGCTGCCGAGGTAGAGGACCTGTTCGGGGAGGACGCCGCGCAGCGCGGGCACCGGCGGGCGGTCGTAGCGGTGTTCGGCGTCGTAGTCGTCCTCGATGACGAGCCCGCCCTCGGCCGCCCACCGGAGCAGTTCGCGCCGGCGGGCGCCGGCGAGCACCACGCCGGTCGGGAACTGGTGGGCGGGGGTGAGCAGGACGGCGCGGGCGCCGGTGGCGCGCAGCGCGTCGACCCGGATGCCCTCGGCGTCGACCGGGACCGGCGGGGTGGCGGTGATCCGGTGGCCGAGGTGCTGCCGGGTGCCGAGGGAGCCCGGGTCCTCGGCGGCGACGACGTCGAGGCCGACCGTGCGCAGCACCTCGCCGGCCAGGGCGAGGGCCTGGGCGGCCCCGGCCACGACGAGGACGTCCTCGGGGTCGGCGCGGATGCCGCGGTTGCGGCCGAGCCAGTCGGCGACGGCGCGGCGCAGCGCGGGGGTGCCGCGCGGGTCGCCGTAGCCGAAGTCCCGGGCGGCGAGGTCGTGGAGGACGGCGCGTTCGGCGCGCAGCCAGGCGGTGCGGGGGAAGGCGGCGAGGTCCGGGACTCCGGGCGAGAGGTCGATCCGGGCGGGGGCGTTGCGCAGGGTGTCGAAGCCGGCCGGGACGAGCGGGCCGTCGAACGGCGAACCGGGCGGGGACGCGGCGGCGGAGGCGGGCACGCGGGTGGGGGCGGGGACAGCAGGCGGCTGGGGCGCCGAGGGGCGGGGGAACGGGTCGACCACGACGGTGCCGCCCCTGCCCCGGCCGGCGATCCGGCCCTCCTCGGCGAGCCGGCGGTAGGCGTCGGTGACCACGCCCCGGGAGACCCGCAGGTCGGCGGCGAGCAGGCGGGTGGCGGGCAGGCGGCTGCCCGCCGGCAGCCGGCCGTCGGCGATCGCCTGCCGCAGCCGGCGGGCCAGCCAGTCGGCGAGTCCGCCGGCCGGGGCCTCGCGGGGGTCGAGCTGGAGGAAGTCGGCACCGGCCGTTGTGGACCTGTCGGGCGACCGCTCATTGGACCTGGGCACCGGTCCATTGTGCCGGGAGGGTGGAGGCATGACCACGAGCACCCCGCAGTCCGCCGCACTCCGCCCCGAGCCGGCCGCCGAAGCCGACGCCGCCCCCGACACCGGCTACGTGCACGGCTACTCCCCCACCGAGGCCCGGCGCCTCGGCGAGCAGGCCGACACCCTGGCCGCCCTGCTGCACGCCGGCACCGCCTACCCGGCGGGCAGCCGGGTCCTGGAGGCCGGGTGCGGCGTCGGCGCGCAGACGGTGCACCTGCTGACCGCCAACCCCGGCGTGCTGCTGACCGCCGCCGACGTCTCGGCGGACTCGCTCGCGCGGGCCCGGGACCGGGTCGCCGAGCAGCTGCCCGGCGCGGACGTCCGCTGGCACCACGGCGATCTGCACCGGCTGCCCTTCCCCGACGGCTCCTTCGACCACCTCTTCGTCTGCTTCGTCCTGGAACACCTCGCCGACCCGGTGGCGGCGCTGGCCGCGCTGCGCCGGCTGCTACGGCCCGGCGGCACCGTCACCGTGATCGAGGGCGACCACGGCTCGGCGTTCTTCCACCCGCGCGGCGAGGCGGCGCAGCGCGTCGTCGACCAGCTGGTCCGGCTCCAGGCGGACGGCGGCGGGGACGCCCTGATCGGACGCCGGCTGTACCCGCTGCTCACCGGCGCCGGGTTCCGGGACGTCGTGGTGGGACCGCGCACGGTGTACGCGGACGGTGCCCGGCCGGCGCTGGTGGAGGGGTTCACCCGGCGCACCTTCGTGGCGATGGTCGAGGCGGTGCGGGCCGAGGCGGTCGCGGCCGGGCTCACCACGGCGGAGGCATTCGACCGGGGCCTCACGGAGCTGCGCCGCGCGGCGGAGCCGGGCGGGACCTTCCACTACACCTTCTTCAAGGCGGTCGCGGTCAACCCCTGAGCGGCGGTCACCCGGGGCCGTCGCCGAGGGTGGCGAGCACCGTCCGCAGGGCGTCGACGAAGGCGGCGGTCCGCGCCTCGTCCAGGCCGGCCAGGACGCGGCGCTCGGTGGCGAGGTGGTCGGGCAGGGCGCGGTCCATCAGGGCGTACCCCTCGTCGGTGAGCGCGACCTCGCGGCTGCGGCCGTCGGAGCCGCTGGGGGTCCGGGTGACCAGGCCGCGGGCCTCCAGCCGGTCGAGGCGCTGGCTGATCGCCCCGGAGGTGACCATCGCGGACTGCATCAGGCCGGTCGGGGTGAGCCGGTACGGCGGGCCGCTGCGCCGCAGGGTGGCGAGCACGTCGAAGGAGGCGGCGTCGAGGTCGTGCCGGGCGAAGGTCTCCTTCAGCTCGGCGTCGACCAGACGGCTCAGCCGCTTGAGGCGGCCGATCACCTCCATCGGGGAGACATCGAGGTCGGGACGCTCCGCGCCCCACTGCCGGACCACCCGGTCCACATGATCTTCGCGCTCTGCCATGCCCTCCACCCTAAACGATGCCTTAGCGGTGAGATACCTCACAGCGCCCGTCCGCCCACTCCCCACCCAGATTCCTTAGCGCTGAGATACATTGGCTTAGTGCTAAGGAATCGACTCGCCATCGTGCTGCTGACCGCCCTCGCGCCCACCATCTGGGGCTCCACCTACCTCGTCACCACCGAACTGCTGCCGCCCGGGCGGCCGCTGCTCGCCGGAGTGCTCCGCGCCCTGCCCGCCGGACTGCTGCTGATCGCCCTCACCCGCCGCCTGCCGAAGGGCAGCTGGTGGTGGCGCTCGCTCGTCCTCGGGGCACTGAACATCGGCGCCTTCTTCGCCCTCCTCTTCGTCGCCGCCTACCGCCTGCCCGGCGGCGTCGCCGCCACCGTCGGCGCCGTCCAGCCGCTGATCGCCGCGGGCCTGTCGGCCGCGCTCCTCGGCGACCGCCTCTCCGCGCGCACCCTCGTCTCCGGCATCGCCGGCGTGACCGGGGTCAGCCTGCTCGTGCTGCGCGCCGACGCCCAGCTGGACGCGCTGGGCGTCGTGGCCGCCCTCGGCGGCGCGGTGGTGATGGCCACCGGCGTCGTCCTCTCCAAGCGCTGGACCTCGCCGGCCCCGCTGCTGGCCACCACCGGCTGGCAGCTCACCGCGGGCGGCCTGCTGCTCCTTCCGGTCGCGCTGCTGGTCGAAGGACCGCCGCCGTCCCACCTCACCGGCGCCAACCTGCTCGGCTACGGCTACCTCGGCCTGATCGGCGCGGCCGTCGCGTACGCGCTCTGGTTCCGCGGCATCCGCGCCCTGCCGCCCACCTCGGTCACCTTCCTCGGCCTGCTCAGCCCCGTGGTCGCCACCGCCCTCGGCTGGCTGGTGCTCGGCCAGGACCTCGCGCCCGTCCAGGCCGTCGGCGCGCTGATCGTGCTCGGCTCGCTCGTCGCCGCGCAGACCCAGCGCCCGAGCACCCCGTCGAAGGTCGTCGCCGGGGCGCCGGCCGCGGCTGCCTCCGGTACCCGCGGCCGCCAGACCGCCTGACCGTCCCCCGCCTCCCTCCCGACCGACCCCGAGGAGAACTCCCCATGCGCATCACCGTGTTCGGCGCGAACGGCAACGTCGGCAGCCGGGTCGTGGCCGAGGCCACCGCCCGCGGCCACCGGGTCACCGCCGTGCTGCGCGGCCCCGCCGGCCCGCACCGGCTCCCGCCGACGGTCGCGACCGCCACCGGCGACGCCCGCGACCCCGCCGACGTCCGCCGCCTCGCCGCCGGACAGGACCTGCTGGTCGCGGCCACCCGGCCGGCCCCCGGCCACGAGGACGAACTCGCCACCGCGACCAAGGGCCTGCTGACCGGCCTGGCCGGAACGGGCGTGCGGCTGCTGGTCGTCGGCGGCGCCGGCAGCCTCACCCTGCCCGGCGGGAACGGCGTCGCCCTGGTGGACGCCCCGGACTTCCCCGCCGCCCTGCGCCCGATCGCCGACGCCTGCGGCGAGCAGCTCGCCCTCTGCCGCGCGGACGCCGAGGTCGACTGGACCTACCTCAGCCCGGCCGCGCTGCTCGAACCGGGTGAGCGGACCGGCCGCTACCGGCTGGGCCGCGACGAGCTCCTCGTCGGCCCGGACGGCACCTCGGCCATCTCCATGGAGGACTTCGCCCTCGCCCTCCTCGACGAGGCCGAGCGCCCGGCCCACCACCGCCTCCGCTTCACCGTCGGCTACTGAAGCGTTCCCCGGGAGGGGGCCGACCTGTAGCTGACTTACCGTCAAGGGTGGTCCAGGCACCCGGGAGAAGACGGGGGCCTACTGGATCGACCACGACCGTTCCGGCGGCCATGATCGACCCATGACCACGCCGAGCACACGGACCACCTCCGCCGCACCCACCGCACCCACCGCACCCACCGCACCCAGCGCACGGACCGGCCGGATGCGCCGCCCCGGGCTCTCCGCCCTCGGCCGGCGCACCGCGGCGCTGCTCGCCGTCGTCGCGCTGGCCCAGACGGCGGGCACGGCCGGCGCGGTCGCGGTTCCCACCGGACCGGCCCCGGCCCCCGTCCCCGCGCGCTACGCCCACCAGCGACTCGACTGGCAGCCCTGCGCGGACAAGGCCACGCTGGAGTGCGCCACCATGACCGCGCCCCGGGACTGGCACCACCCCGGGCACGGCCCCGACCTCACCATCGCGGTCTCGCGGCACCGCGCGAGCGAGCCCGGCCGGCGGATCGGCACCCTGCTGACGGCCTCCGGCGGCCCCGGCGGCAAGGGCCTGGCGCGCCCGGCGGACTTCGTCACCAAGGCGCCCGCGCTGGGCGCCGCCTACGACGTCGTGGGCTTCGACCAGCGCGGCGTCGGCCTGAGCACCCGGGCCGTCTGCCAGACGCCCGAGGAGTTCCAGGCGTTCTTCGCCGGGGACTTCCGCGACGACACGCCGGCCGACCGGGCCCGGGTGATCGCCGCCTCACGCGGGTTCGCCGCCGACTGCGAGCGGCGCAGCGAGGGCCTGCTCCCCTATCTGACGACCGAGCAGACCGCCCGGGACCTCGACCTGCTGCGCGCTCTGCTGGGCGAACGCCGGGTCAGCTTCTACGGCCCCTCCTACGCCACCAGGATCGGCGCGTACTACGCGACGCTCTTCCCGCAGCGGGTCGAGCGGATGGTGCTGGACAGCAACACCGGCTTCGACGGCACCTGGGAGCGGTTCCAGCAGCGGCTGCCGATGAGCTTCCAGCGCCGGTTCGAGGAGGACTTCCTGCCCTGGCTGGCCGCCCGGGACGCCACCTACCACTACGGCACGACCGCCGCCGAGGTGAAGGCCCGCTGGGAGGCGCGCCGGGCGGCCCTGCGCGAGGCGCCGGTCGTCGACGGCCCGCTCACCATCGGGCCCAACCAGTTCGACAACGGAGCCATCCAGGTCGTCTACCGCGCGCACAACTTCCCCCTCCTGGCCACCGCGCTGACCGCGCTCGACGACTGGCCGAACGCCGGGCCGGCCGCCCGCGCCGCCGCCCGCCAGGCCTTCGAGCAGTACCTCGACCCGGAGTTCCTCGCCGAGTACTTCGCCGTCACCTGCAACGACACCCCGTGGACCCGCGACCTGTCCGTCTGGGCGGAGCGGAGCGCCGAGAGCACCGCGCGCTGGCCGCTGGTCGGGGCCCGCACGCTCGCCTTCGCCGCGGTCTGCGCCACCTGGCCGGCACCGACGGCGCCCCCGGTGCGGGTCACCGGCGCGGGCCTGCCGCCGACCCTGATGCTCAACTCGGTGAACGACCCCGCGACGCCCATCGAGGCCGCGCTGTCCGCGCACCGGGCGCTGCGCGGCTCGCGCCTGGTGACGGTCACCGGCAACGGGGACCACGGCCAGTACCCCGGGCCGAACCCGTGCGTGCGCTCCACCGTGGAGTCCTACCTGCTCACCGGGGCGCTGCCGCCCGGCGACCTCAGCTGCCCGTCGCCGGAGGCGGGCTGAGCCGCGCGCCGGCGTGCGGGAGCTCTCCCGCCACGGCCGGCGCACGCCCTTCGCGGTCCCCCGGACGGCGGTGGCCGCCCCCCGACGGCTTGCCCGTGCAGCGTCAACTGATCTGATGCCCAGTCGATTTGACCATCGTCCGAGGGGGGACCCGGGAGATGTCACACCGTCCGCTCTCCGCACGGCTCGCCGTCGGACTCACCCTGCTGGGCGCGGCCGCACTCGCACCGGCCGCGTCTCGGCACCGGCCGCGCCGACCACAGTGGGCGCCGTGTCCTGGGACGCCGACCGGATCGACCTGTTCACCCTGGGCCTCCAGAAGCAGGTCGAGCACCGGTGGTACTCCTGATCACGGCCGCGCCCAGGGCCTGAAAGCGCCCCGGACACGGCCGTCCGCGGCGGATCCTCCCCCCGAAGGACCCGCCGCGGACGGCGTCGGCCGAGGACCGGGCGGCCCTCGGCCGGTCAGGGACGGTCGAGCGTGAGGGAGTTGATCGGCGTCAGATCGGCGTAGACACCCGTCTCGGCGGCGAGGTCCTCGCCGCAGCCGGTGCCGTTGGAGCCGGTGCACAAGTGGGCATGCGCCCCGCCGGACTGGTTGTTGAGCACCCAGTGCCGGCCGATCTGGTTGCGGAGGTTATGGGCTCCGTAGCTCCAGAAGACGTCGGTCGGCGGCCTGCTGGTGTCGGAGTCCTGCGGGTAGATACAGACCGCCCCGTACGGGCAGCCGTCCCAGGAGCCGTCGGCGGCCCGGGCGCCGGAGGCCCCCGCCGTGGTGGCGGCAACGGCCGCGAGGGCGAGCGCGGCGGCGGCGTGCAGGATCTTGCGCATGGTGGTTCTCCCTCAGGTGCTGGTCGGCCCGTTGTCCGGCCGGTGCTCAGCAGCGTAGGAAGCAGCCGCCCGCCCCGGTCCCTGACGGATGACAGGGTGCCGGGGCGGGCGGGCCGGGCGCGGCCGGCGAGCGGAGGGGTCAGCGCTGCGCCGCGAAGGTGTCGCAGCGGGCCGGGTCGCCGCTGCGGTAGCCGGTGGTGAACCAGGTCTTGCGCTGGTCGGAGGAGCCGTGGGTCCAGGTGTCGGGGTCGATCCGGCCGGTGGCCTGCTTCTGGATCCGGTCGTCGCCGACGGCCGCCGCGGCGTCCAGGCCCTGGGCGATGTCCTGGTCGGTGAGGGTACTGATCAGCGGCCGGCCGGTGGAGGCCTGCGGGGTGGTGGTGGCGTGGTGGGCCCAGACGCCGGCGTAACAGTCGGCCTGGAGCTCCAGTTTGACCGAGGCGCTGTCCCGGCCCTGCCGGTCCTGGCCGACCTTCTGCATCGTGCCGGTCAGGTTCTGGATGTGGTGGCCGTACTCGTGGGCGACGACGTAGGCCTCGGCGAACGGGCCGCCGCGCGCGCCGAAGCGGGTGGACAGCTCGTCGAAGAAGCCGAGGTCGAAGTAGGCGCGCCGGTCGCCGGAGCAGTAGAACGGGCCGACCGCCGAGCTCGCCGCGCCGCAGGCGGTGGAGACCCGGCCGGTGAACAGGACCGTCTCGGCGGGCCGGTAGGCGACGCCGGACTTGGGCAGCTGGCCGCCCCAGTAGTCCTGGAGGCTGTTGGTGACGGCGACGATCCGGCAGTCCTGACGGCGGTTGGCGTCGGCACCCGTCCTGCAGGCCTGCTGCACCTCCCCCGCGGTGGTGGTCCGGCCGGCCCCGGCGCTCGATCCGCCGCCGTCGGAGAGCCCGAGGATGCTCGGGTCGACGCCGAAGAGCACCGCGATCAGCACGGCGACCAGACCGACCGCGCCACCGCCGATGGCGATCTTCCCGCCGGGGATGCCGCGCCGGTCGTCCACCTGCGAGGTGTCGAGGTCGCCCTGGTCGTCGAACTGCATTCCGGTCCGTCCCTTGTGGTGCCGACGGCGCCCGCGGCGCCGGGCGGCCGGGCCCGGCCGCCCGGCCACGGTAGCCGCTCCGCGGGCCGCCGCCGAAAACGGACGCGCAGGTCAGAACCGGTTCCCCGGGGCAACGGAACGGCCGGTGACCCGCCGTGGCAAGGCCGTCACCCGCTGCCGGGGGACGGAGCGTCCGCAGCCGCGCGCCCGGCCGTCAGGAACGCCTCGGCCCGGCGTCGCACCTCCTCCGGGAGGTCCGGCGCCGGGCCGGCCGCCACCCCGCGGAGGGCGGCGGCGAGCCGGGCGGCGAGCTCGGGCCGTGCCGTCCAGACCTCCGGGGCGCAACGACGGGCTCCGGGGCCCCGGCTCCGGAGGAACGGGGGCGGCGGCTCATGACACACCCGCGCCCTCGGCCGGCCCGGGGTCGAGCTGCTGGCACCCGACCACCCGGAGCAGTTCGAGGCGCTCGGCGGTCGTGCTGCCGGGCGGCGCGGTGTGGACGAGCAGCAGCTGGTCCTGGCCCGCGGCGGCCAGCACCTCGCAGTCGAGGTCGAGCCGCCCGACCACCGGGTGCAGCACCGTCTTGCGGCCGCTGCGCCGCACGGCGACGTCGTGCCGGGCCCAGTGGGCGGCGAACTCCCCGCCGGTGGCGAGCAGGCGTGCCACCAGCCCGTCCAGGTGCGCGTCCCCGGGCCGGGCCGCGTGGGCGGCGCGCAGGTGGGCGACGTGTGCGCGGGCCACCTCCTCGTGCTGCTCGGCGGGGAACAGCGCGCGGGCGGCGGGGTCGGTGAACCAGCGCAGGACCACATTGCGCTGCTCCGGGCCCTGCTGCGAGACGTCGCCGAACAGGGCGGCGGCCATCGGGTTCTGGGCGAGGACGTCGCCCACGTCCGACACCACCTGGGCCGGGGTGTCGTGCAGACGGTCCAGGATCAGCAGCAGACCGGGCCGGACGTGGGTGAGCGGGCTGTGCCGGCGCGGCGGCCGGTGGCCGGCCAGGTGGCACAGGTGGTCCCGCTCGTCCTCGGTCAGCCGCAGGGCCCGGGCGAGGGCCGCGACCAGTTGCGGCGAGGGCTGCGGGCCGCGTCCCTGCTCCAGGCGCGCGTAGTAGTCCACCGAGAGTCCGGCGAGCTGCGCCACCTCCTCGCGGCGCAGGCCGGGAGTGCGGCGGCGCGCGCCGGGCGGCAGGCCGACGTCGGCGGGGGCGAGTCCGGCGCGACGGCGGGTCAGGAAGTCGGCGAGGGCCGGTCGGTCGATCACCCTCGTATTCTCCGCCCGCGCGAGCCGCTCAACCAGGGATCGCCGATCCCTGGTTGAGGAGGTCTCTCCCACCGTCGTCGGCGCCCCGCCATCGTGGTGTCCGGGAGGACGGCGCCGGACGGACGGGCGCCGCCCCCGCCGTTGCGCGGGCCGAGGAGCGGGCCGGGGAACGGCCACCTTCAGGGAGTGAGGCAGTGATGACGACGTTTCTGGTGACGGGTTCCACCGGCCAGGTCGGCCGCCGGTTCGTGCCCCGGCTGGCGCAGTGGGCCGGGCCGGGCGCGGTCCGGGTGCTGGTGCGGCAGGACGCGCAGGCGCGGGCGGCCGGCGCGGCGGGGCTGCGGGCGGTGGTCGGGGACGTGCGGGAGCCGGCCGACCGGGCGCGGGCGCTGGAGGGCGTGGACGTGGTGGTGCACGTGGCCGCCGCGCTGCGCGGGGTGTCGGACGAGGAGGCCTTCGCGGTGAACCGGGACGCGACCGTCGCCCTCGGGCGGGACGCGGCCGCGGCCGGGGTCCGGCGGTTCGTGCACACCAGCACCAATCTGGTGTACGGGCGCACGCCGGGCCGCCCGGCCGTGGAGGACGACCCGCTGGCCCCGGACGCGGCCTGGGGTTCCTACGCCGCCTCCAAGGCCGCGGCGGAGGAGGGGCTGCGCGCGCTCGGCGACCGGCTGCCGCTGGTCGTGGTCCGTCCCGCGTTCGTGTACGGCGAGGGCGACCCGCACCTCGCGGACGCGCTGCACTGGGCCGGTCGCTGGCCCTCGCACCAGCGCCTGCCCGTGGTCCACCACGCCGATGTGGCGCGGGCGTTGTGGAGCGCGGCGGTGACCCCGGGGGTGGCGGGGCGCAGTTACAACGTGGCGGACGACGCCCCGGTGACCGCCTGGGACCTGCACGGGATCAACGGCGAGCCGCACCCGGCGGCCTGGACCGACCCGGCGTCCTGGACCACCCCGGAGGGCGGCGCCGGGCCCGCGACGTTCGGCGCCGGCGACCCGTGGGAGGGCCAGGTCTCGACCGCCGCGATCCGCCGGGAGCTGAACTGGCGCCCGCTGTACCCGTCGGTGTGGACGGCCCGCGACGCGGGCGCGCTGTAGCAGCCGCCACAGCGCGCCCGCCGGCCCGTCCGGGGTCGGGTCAGATCCGGGTGGACAGCGGCACCGTGATCTGCTTCATCCAGCTGCCGGTCGCGAAGTCGCGTGCCCTGACGACGACGCGGTCGCGGTGCACGTCCACCTGGAGCCCCTGGTTGAAGCGGCCGGGGACGGTGACCTCGCCGCCCTGCCCGTTGTCGGCGAAGCCGGTCTGCACGGCGCCGGTGTTGATCACCGAGAAGCCGTCGAGATTGGCGGTGCCGGGCACGACGCGGCGCACGTACCAGTCGGAGAGGGTCAGGTCCCAGTGGGTGTGGCCGCTGAAGAGGAACACGTCGCGGTAGCGCCCGAGGAGGCCGAGGAGGCGGTCGGGCTGGAGGTAGTCGCTCAGGTAGATCTTGCTCCGGGTCCCGGAGACGGTGTTGGGCAGCGGGTGGTGGGTGATGACCATGACCGGCTTGCGGCGCTTCTCCCAGTACCGCAGGCGGTCCTCCAGCCACTGGAACTGCGCCTCGCTGATCCACACCTCGTCCCACAGGGACTTGTCGTGGAAGTGCATGTAGCGCTCGGTGCCCAGGGTCAGGACCGGGATGCCGCCGAACGTCGTCTCCGCGTAGACGGCCGAACGCTTGGCGAACCGGTAGAAGCTGCGGAAGAGGGAGTCCTCGGTGGTCCCGTTGGGCCAGGTGCTCTGCGCGAGCGTGTTCGGGTCGGACCACTTGGGGACGTAGAACTCGTGGTTGCCGATGGCCCAGGCGACCTCACGGGGCTTCGGGCCCTGGTCCAGCACCTTCTGGACGTCGGCGTACTCGAAGTCGTAGCCGCGCGGCGTGATGTCCCCGGCGACGGCCAGGCCCGAGGAACGCGGGTTGGTGGCCCTGATGTCCTTGAGGGCCTGGGCGAAGTCGCCGAGGTCGCCCTGGATGTCGCTGATGACGTTGAACGTGGTCACGAGCCCCTCGCCGCCGTCGGCGGGAGCCGCGTGGGCGGGCGCCTGGGCGAGACCTCCGAGCACCAGCGCTCCGGCGGTCGCACCGAGCAGGGATCTGCGTTCCATGGTCTCTTCCTCTCGACTGTCGCGCGGGGCCGGGGGGAGACGTCACCTCCGCGCGCTTTGGACCAGACCCGTTATGAATACGCGACCAAGCGGGCAACCAAGTGGGCGGTCAGGTGAACACGCACTGACACCTGGTCGAGGCCCTCGCACCCGAGCCCGCGTCAGTTACACCCGCGGGTACGGCGGGAGAACCCGCGGGAGACGGCGCCGGGCCACCGGGCCACCGAGGTGGTCCCGACGGCCCGGCGCCGGCCAGCACCCGCCCTACCGGACGGCGGCCGGTGCCGGGGCGTACCCGGCCGGCCGGGTGGTGAAGGTGCCCCGGCCCTGGGTGCGGCTGCGCAGGGCGGTCGCGTAGCCGAACAGCTCGGCGAGCGGCACCACCGCCGTCAGCACCGCCGTCCCGCCGCGCGGGGACGAGCCCTGGACGCGGCCCCGGCGGGCGGCGAGGTCACCGAGGACCCCGCCCACCGACTCCTGCGGCACGGTCACCGTCACCTCGGCGACCGGTTCCAGCAGCACCGTCCGGCAGGCCCGCAGGGCCTCGCGCAGCGCCAGCCGGCCGGCGGTGCGGAAGGCGAGCTCCGAGGAGTCCTTCGGGTGGGTGGCCCCGTCGGTCAGCACGACCCGCAGGCCGGTGACCGGGTGGCCGCCCAGCGGGCCCTCCGCGAGCGCGTCCCGGCAGCCCGCCTCGACCGCTTGGACGTACTCCTTCGGCACCCGCCCGCCGGTGACGGTGGACGCGAACACGAATCCCCCTTCCTGCTGCCCGGCCGGGCCGTCCAGCGGCGCCACGTCGAGCACCACGTGGGCGAACTGGCCGGCGCCGCCGTCCTGTTTGACGTGCCGGTGGACATGCCCGGTGACCCCGCGTTCCACGGTCTCCCGGTGGGCGACCTGCGGGCGGCCGACGGCCACCTCCAGTCCGAGCCGGCGGATCCGCTCCACCGCCACCTCCAGGTGCAGTTCGCCCAGCCCGGACAGCACCCGCTGCCCGGTCTCCGGGTCGGTGCGGACGACCAGCGACGGGTCCTCCTCGGCGAGCCGGGCGAGCGCGACGGCCAGCCGGTCGGTGTCGACCGTGCGCCGCGCCTCGACGGCCACCGTCACCACCGGCACCGCCGCGACGGCCGGCTCCAGGACCACCGGCGCGCCGGGCGCGCAGAGCGTCGCGCCGGCGCGCGCCGCCTTGACGCCGATCACCGCGACGATGTCCCCGGCCACGGCCGTGTCCGTCTCGGTGTGGTTGTCGGCCTGCACCCGCAGGATCCGGGCGATCCGTTCGGTGCGACCGGCGCCGGCGTCCAGCACGGTGTCCCCCTTGCGCAGCGTGCCCGCGTACAGCCGCAGGTAGGTGAGCCGGCCGGTGGCGGTGACGTTCACCTTGAACACCAGCGCGGTGAGCGGCCCGCCGGGATCGGCGGATCGTTCCACCTCCGCACCGTCCGCCGTCCCGTCCGCCGTGCCGACCGCGGCGCCGCGCACCGCCGGGACGTCCAGCGGTGACGGCAGGTAGGCCGTGACGGCGTCCAGCAGCGGCTCGATCCCGCGGTTGCGGTAGGCCGAGCCGCACAGCACCACCACGGCCTCGCCGCTACGGGTGAGGTCCCGCAGCGCCGCGGCCAGGGTCGCGCCGGAGAGCGCCGCGTGCTCGACGTACTCCTCCAGCGCGGCCGGATGGAGCCCGGCCACCGCCTCGTCCAGCAGCCGGCGCCGCCGCTCGGCCTCGGCCCTCAGCCCGTCGGGCACCGTCCCCTCCCGGAAGCCGTCCCGGTCGGGGCCGTCGTCCCAGGTCAGGGCACGCATCGTCAGCAGGTCGACCACACCGGTGAAGCCGCCCTCCCGTCCGATCGGCAGCTGTACCGCGAGCGGGGCGGGGTGCAGCCGCTCCCGGACGGAGGCGACGGCAGCGTCCAGGTCGGCACCGGCCCGGTCCATCTTGTTGACGAACGCGATCCGTGGCACGCCGTGCCGGTCGGCCTGGCGCCAGACGCTCTCGCTCTGCGGTTCCACACCCGCGACGGCGTCGAACACCGCGACCGCCCCGTCCAGCACCCGCAGCGAGCGCTCGACCTCGTCGGCGAAGTCGACGTGGCCGGGGGTGTCGATGAGGTTGATCCGGTGGCCGTCCCAGACGCAGGCGACGGCCGCCGCGGAGATCGTGATGCCCCGCTCGCGTTCCTGCGGGTGGCAGTCGGTGACGGTGGTGCCGTCGTGGACCTCGCCGCGCCGGTGGGTCTCGCCGGTCAGGAAGAGGATCCGCTCGGTGACCGTGGTCTTGCCCACGTCCACATGGGCGAGGATGCCCAGGTTGCGGACGGCGGCGATGGTGGTGGTGACGTCGGTGCGCATGGCCCGGTGCCTTTCGAAGCTCTCGGGAGGAGAAGGGCAGCGCGATTGCGGCGGCGACGGCGACCGGCGGAGGGTGTTCCCGCGCCCGGGTCAGAAGGTCGTCGCACGCCCCCGGTGCCGGCCGCGCAGCGGGCACCGGAAGCACGAGGACACCAGGATCACCTCGAACCGGGACGAGGGGACGACGGCAGCGGTGCGGTGGCGCACGACCGGTCCTCCCTCGACTCGTCACGGCGCGCGCCGCCGCCGGAATCCCGGGCGGCGCGCCTCTGGGTGTCGAGTGTAGGAACCGGCCCGCCCCGGGTCACCCGGTTTTCCCTCCGACCGGCCGTCAACCGGCGGCGACGGAAGGGGAGGTCATCCGCGCCGTCCGAGCGCCTTCGTCCGGACAGCGCCCCGCCCCGGGCCGGGGCCGTCCCCGCCTGCCCCGCGTCGCCCGGCGGGCGGGGCTCCGAAGACGGTCCCGAGGGTGACCCCGGCCAGGACCAGCAGCAGCCCGGCGTACTGGAGCGGGCCGAGCGCCTCGCCCGCCACCGCCGTGCCGAGCAGGACGCCGGTCAGCGGGTTGAGCAGTCCCACCAGCCCGACCGTCCCGGGCGACAGCCGGCGCAGGCCGGCGAACCAGACCGTGAAGGCCAGCCCGGTCGCCACCATCGCCACGTAGCCGAAGGCGAGCAGCTCCCGCCCGGTGGGCACCGCGGGCGCGCCCTCGACCACCGCGGCCGGCGGCAGCAGGACCAGCCCGCCGGCCACCAGCTGCCAGGCGGTGGTGGCGAGCACGTCCGGGCCGTCGCGCCAGCGGCCGGCCAGCACGTAGCCGAACGAGGAGACGAGCATCGCCGCCGCCGAGGCGGCCAGGCCCGCCGGGGAGACCGGTTCGGCCCGGGTCAGCAGCATCAGCCCGACCCCGCCCAGGCCGACCAGCGCGCCGAGCAGATGGGCCCGGGAGGGACGGGCGGCGGTCAGGGCCCAGGCCAGCAGCAGCATCGCCAGCGGTGAGGCCGCCATCACCGTGGAGGCGACGCTGGTGGCCAGCGACTGCGAGGCGATGTAGAGGAGGACGAAGAAGCCCGCGGTGTTGAGCAGCCCGAGCAGTGCCGACCGCCACCACCAGGCCCCGCGCGGCAGACGCGGGCGCAGCGCCAGCAGGAGCAGTCCGGCCGGCAGGGCCCGCAGCGCGGCGCCCCACAGCGGGCGGTCGGCCGGGAGGAACTCGCGGGTGACGTAGTAGTTGGCGCCCCAGGCCACCGGCGCGACGGCGGTCAGCAACACCCACCGAAAACTTGCTTCCATGGAAGACAATATAACTTCCCGGGAAGCCATCGGGCTAGGATGCCGGACATGGAGCACAGCCGAGACAGCCACCCGACGGATCCGGCCCCCGACCACGTCGCCCTCATCCAGGCCGACTGGCGCCGTGAGCGGCCCGACCTCGACGTCTCCCCGCAGGCGGTGATCGGACGGCTGCACCGGCTGGCCGGCCGGCTCACCGAGGAGCTCTGCCTGGTCTACGGCCGCTACGGGCTGGGCGAGGGCGAGTTCGACGTGCTGGCCGCGCTGCGCCGGGCGGGCGCGCCGTTCGAGCGGGCACCCGGGGAACTGGCCGCCCGCACCATGGTCACCACCGGCGCGATGAGCAAGCGGATCGACCGGCTGGAGCGGGCGGGCCTGGTCACCCGCCGGCGCAGCGAGGCGGACGGGCGCGGCCGCGTGGTCGCCCTCACCGAGGCGGGCCGCCGGCTGATCGACGAGGCGTTCACCGCCCACATGCGCAATGAGCACCGCCTGCTCGACCTGCTCACCCCCGAGGAGGCGGCCGCACTGGAGGGCCTGCTGACGACGTGGCAGCGGCGGCTCGACCACAGCGAGGGCCCGACGGGGAAATCCGGATGATCCGACCGGATCCCGCACGATAGCGTCGCGGGGTGACGAACCGGACCTGGGACCTCCTCCTGCTCGGCGGCGCCTCCGGCGTCGGCAAGAGCCTGGCCGCCGCCCGCATCGCGGCCGGCACGGGCGCCTTCGTCGTCGAGTTCGACGACGTGGTCGCCGCCGTCCAGGAGCTCACCACCCCCGAACAGCACCCCGCCCTGCACCACTTCGGCGAGGGCGGCGCGGTCGAGGAGCTGACGCCCGAGCGGGTGCTGGACCTCCAGATCGCCACCGCCGAGGCGCTGGAGCCGGCCCTGCTCGGGGTGGTGCGCAACCGGCTGACCGTCCCGGTCCCCGCCGTCGTCGAGGGCGACTACCTCACTCCGGCCGGCTGCGCCCGCGCGCTCGCGCTGGGCCGGGCGGCGGGGCGGGACGTCCGGGCGCTGTTCCTGCACGAGGGCGACGCCGCCCGGATCACCGCCAACTACGCGGCCCGCGAACCGGGGAGCGGCGTGCAGGCGGACCGCGCCGAGGTCAGCGCCCGGTACTCGCACCGGCTCGCCGCCGAGGCCCGCCGGCACGCGCTCCCGGTGGTCGACTGCCGCCCGTGGTCGACGCTCGCCGACCGCGTGGACCGCGCCGTGGCCGCCGCGGGCGACTCCCCCGGCGGTCAGATCAGCGTGTAACCGCCGCTGCGGAAGGTCGAACCGACGTTGCTGCAGTAGGCGTAGGACCAGACCCCGCCCGAGCGGGTGGCCCCGTACACCACCTGGTTGTTGGCACAGACGGCCCAGGCGTAGTAGCTGCGGCTGCCGTCGCAGGCCACGCCGTAGCTGACGTAGTTGCTGTACGTCGAACAGGTCGCCACCCGGGCGGGCGCGGCCGTGGCCGGGACGGCGGCGAGGACCGGGACGGCGAGGGCGGCGGTGGCTGCGACGGCCGCGGCCGCAGTACGGATGCTCATGACTTCCCCTCCGATGGGGCTCGTTGACGAGGACGGGGTGGTGCGCGCTCCACTGTGCGCCCCCGGCGGGCGTCGAACTCTGCAGCAGGACGGGAAACCGGCGATCCTCACCACCCCTGCCCGGACGTCCTGTTGTGTCATGTTCCCGAGAGGAATGGGGCTTTTGTTCGCGCGGCCGAACGGGTCGGTTCACCGACGCGTGGTGTGAAGGTCTTTCGTGGACGATTGGCTGCCGTCGGCTCGGTGATCATGCTCCCGGGCCGCGCCGTCCAGCGGCGCCCCGTGCCACCGACCGCGTCCTGCGCTCGCACCGGCGGCACACACGTCCCGTAGCAGTACGAGGAGCTGAACCACCGATGTCACCGCCCGTCACCCCCACGACGACCGCCCCCGTTCCCGCACCCGCCGCCGCACCCGGGGCGCGCCGCCGCCGGCGGCCCGCCGCGGTGGTCGCGCTCTGCGCGCTGGTCGCCGCCGGCCTGCCCGCCCTCGCCACCTCCACCGCCTGGGCCGCGCCCGGCGGACCGGCCACGGCCGGCGCCGAGGGCACCGCCGCCGACCCCGGCCTGGTGCTCGACCGCCCCGGCGAGTCGGTCGTCACCCGGCGCGAGGTCACCCCGATCGCCCCGGGGCTGACCATGACCGCCTTCGACCGGCTCGGGACGACCGGCTGGCTGCGCGGCAAGGTCCTGGTCGCCGACCTCGCCACCAAGGGCCTGAGCGTCGACTACCTGTCCTCCGGCCAGGTGACGACCCGGCAGACCGTCACCGACATGGCCCGCGGCGCCGGGGCGGTCGCCGCCATCAACGGCGACTACTTCGACATGAACGCCTCCGAGGCGCCGCTCGGCGTCGGCGTCTCCCGCGAGGGCGGCCTCGTGCACGCCCCTATCGAGGGCTGGAACCAGGCCGTGACCGTCGGCACCGACGGCCTGGCCCGGATGGCCGAGGTGTTCCTGGAGGGCCACGCCGCGCTGCCCGGCGGCCGCGAGCTGACCCTCGACGGCGTCAACACCTACGGCCTGCCCACCGACGGCGTCGGCCTGTTCACCCCCGCCTGGGGCCAGGCCTCCCGGGCCAAGGTCGCCGGCGGCTCCTCGGAGGTCGTCGAGGTGGAGCTGCGCGACGGCCGGGTCACCGCCGTCCGCGAGCAGCCGGGCGCCGCCGTGCCCGAGGGCGCCACCGTGCTGGTCGGCCGGGAGGCCGGCGCCCGCGCGCTGCGCGAGCTCAAGCCCGGCGACCAGGTCTCCACCGGCTACCGGCCGCGCGCCTCCTTCGGCGAGGTCGCGGTGGCGGTCGGCGGCTACCAGGTGCTGGTCCGCGACGGCGTCGCGATGCGGCCCGGCGAGAACGACGGCAACGAGCCCAACGCCCGGACCGCCGTGGGCTTCTCCGCCGACAACAAGCGGATGTACCTGGTCACGATCGACGGCCGGCAGGCCGACAGCCCCGGCATCAGCCTGCCCGACCTCGCGGTGCTGATGCGGGACATGGGCGCGCAGAACGCGCTCAACATGGACGGCGGCGGTTCGGCGGCGATGGCCGCCCGGCTGCCCGGCGCCGCCCGCGCCGGCACCGTCAGCAGCCCGTCCGACAACGGCGGGGAGCGTGCCGTCGCCAATGGGCTCGGCCTGTTCTCCGCGCCGGGCTCCGGCCAGGTCAAGGGCTTCCGGGTCCGGCCCGCGGAGACCGTGGACACCGCGACCCGGGTCTTCCCCGGCCTGCACCGCACCGTGCGCGCGCTGCCGCACGACGAGACCTTCGGCCCGGTGGCCGGCGCCACTCCGCCGGTCCGCTGGTCGGCCGCGAAGGGCGCGACCGGCGGCGCGACCGGCGGCGCGTCGGGCAGCGGCGCCGTCGAGGTGTCCGGCAAGGGCACCGAGGCCGTCGTCACCGGCCGCACCTCCGGCCCGGCCGCCGTCACCGCCGCCGCCGACGGCGCCGAGACCGCCACCCTGCCGCTGACCGTGCTCGGCGCACCGGTGCGGATCGCCGCCGGCACCGACCCGATCGGTCTGGAGGGCGCCGGCGCCACCGCGAAGATCGCCGTCACCGGATACGACGCCCAGGGCCACGCCGCCCCGGTCGAGGCCGCGGACATCACCGTCACCGGCGGCGCGGGCGTGGTCGGGACCTCCGCCGCCGACGACGGATCGATCGCCCTCAAGGCGCTCGCCGACGGCACCTCCGCCACCCTCAGGCTGACCGTGGGCGGCCTGGAGACCGCCGTCGCCGTCACCGTCGGCATGACCGAGAAGCCGTTCGCCGACTTCTCCGACGCGGCCGCCTGGAAGTCCGGCAACGACCGGGCGCCCGGCGGCGGCATCGCCCCGGCCGCCGGCCACGACGGCGGCAAGGGCCTGCGCCTGACGTACGACTTCACCAAGTCGACCGGCACCCGCGGCCAGTACGCGATCGCCCCCGAGGGCATCGTGCTGCCCGGCCAGCCGCGCTCGATCACGATGTGGATCGAGGGCGACGGCAACGGCGCCTGGCCGCGCATCCAGTACCGCACCGCCGCCGGCGTCACCGCCAACCTGGACGCGCCGATGGTCACCTGGACCGGCTGGCAGAAGGTCGAGTTCCCGATCCCGGCCGGTGTGCAGTACCCGCTGACCTTCCAGCGCTTCCGGCTGATGGAGACCAGCGCCGCCCGCTCCTACACCGGCGCGCTGACCCTGGCCGACCTGCGGGTCAAGGTGGCGCCGGACGTCGAACTGCCGGTGCGCCCGCGGGTCACCGACCCGGTGGTGCTCACCGACGGCACCGTGGACGGCAGGCCGCTGCGGGTCGCGGTGATGTCGGACGCCCAGTTCATCGCCCGCGCCCCGGAGAGCGACATCGTGCAGGCCGCCCGCCGCACGCTGCGCGACATCGCCGCTGCCAAGCCCGACCTGCTGGTCATCGCCGGCGACCTGGTCGACGAGGCGAGCCCGGCCGACTTCGCCCTCGCCCGCAAGGTGCTGGACGAGTTCGACCAGCTCACCGGCCGCAGCATCCCCTGGCACTACGTGCCCGGCAACCACGAGGTGATGGGCCCCGGCACCATCGACAACTTCAAGACCGCCTTCGGCGAGACCAGCGAGGTGTTCGACGTCAAGGGCACCCGCTTCATCACCCTGAACAGCTCGCTGGGCTCCTTCCGGGCGAGCGGCTTCGACCAGATCGCCAAGCTGCGCACCACCCTGGACGCGGCCGCGCAGGACCCCTCGGTCACCGGCCTGCTGCTGTTCGACCACCACCCGACCCGCGACCCGCTGCCCGACCAGGGCAGCCGGCTCGGTGACCGCAAGGAGGCCGCGCTGGTCGAGCAGTGGCTGGCCGGCTTCCGCGCGGGCGGCAAGTCCGCCGCCATGGTCAGCGGCCACGTCGGCGCCTTCCACGCGAGCAGCGTCGACGGCGTCCCGTACCTGATCAACGGCAACTCGGGCAAGGGCCCGGCCGCCGAGCCGGACCGCGGCGGCTTCACCGGCTGGACGATGCTCGGCATCAACCCGGCCGCCGGCAAGGTCACCGACCCGTACGCGGTGCCGGACGACGCCTCGGCCTGGCTGCGCGCCGAGGTGCGGGCCCGCGCCGACGCGGTGCAACTGACCGCCCCCGAGTCGCTCGGCCTGCTGGACTCCGCGCCGGTCAGCGCGACGTTCACCCAGGACGGCGAGCGGACGGTGCCGGTCGCCTGGCCGGTCACCGCCCGGTGGGGCGGCCGGGGGGTGTTCGTCGGCCCGGCCGCCAAGGCCCCGCACGGCAGCATCGCCGCGTACGACCCGGCCACCCGCACGCTCACCGGCCTGCGGCCGGGCAGCGCGACGCTGAGCGTCACCGTCGGCGGTGTGACGGCGGAGCGCGCGCTCACCGTCGGCTCCGTCCCGGCGTGCACCACCACGCTGCGCGGCGCCCAGAAGAAGCTCGCGGTCACCTCCGGCGTCACCTGCCTGGACGGCGCGACGGTCACCGGCCCGGTGCTGGTCCAGCCGGGCGCGGCGCTGGTCGCCACCGGCTCGACCTTCAAGGGCCCGGTCTCGGCCCGCGGCGCGGCGGCCTTCGTGCTGACCGACTCCCAGGTGTCCGGCCCGGTCGCGGTCAGCGGCTCCACCGGCCAGGTCGCCCTGCTCTGGTCGACCGTCGAGGGCCCGGCCCACCTGGCCCTCAACACCGGCGGCACCGCCGTCGCCGGCAGCACCGTGCGCGGTCCGCTGGACTGCGCGGGCAACACCCCGGCCCCCGGCAACGGCGGCCACGGCAACACCGTGAACGGCCCGAAGGGCGGCCAGTGCGGCGCCCTGTGACGCCGCCGTTCCGTTCCTGACCCCGGCCCGCGCGGCCGCCACCGCCTCGACGGCGGCGGCCGCGCGGGCCTTCGGCGTTCCTCCGGTACTCCTACGCTGTTGCTCAAGCCCGTGTCAGCGGTTCACAGCCCCCAGAACTCCCCTCTCAGCCCCACCGAGCGCAGGTGGTCGGCGGCCTCGGCCGGCTCGCGCCGGGTGTACGGCGAGCCGAGCCGGCCCTCGTACCAGTGCGCGGCGAGCCGCCAGAGGGTGGCCAGGTCGAGGACGGCGCCGCGCGGGTGGCCGGTGACGGCGAGCCAGTCGTCGACGCAGTCGGTGGAGCAGAACAGCCGCTGGTGGGCGCAGGTGTGGACGACGTCCTGCCACATCCGGGCGGCGGGCACCAGGAAGTGCGCCACCTGCTCACCCTCCGGCGGGGCCGACCGGGTGACGGTCCAGGCGTGCGCGCGCCCGCAGGCCGGACAGGTGGTGGCGACCAGCGCCGGATCGGCGCCGGGCACCAGGTGCGGCAGCGCGAAGGAGTCCCAGGCGCAGCCGCCGAACCACAGGGTGGCGCCGGCCATCACCGAGAAGCCCAGCGGCACGGCGGAGAACGGGTGGGCCATGACGATCGTGTCGTCGGGGCCGAGCGCCAGGTGCCGGGCGTCCGCGAGCCCGCGCAGGCCGGCGCGGATCTCCGGTGCGGTGACGCCCAGTTCGGCGGCCAGCCGGTCGTGCCCGGGGGCCCGGCCGGTGGCGGCGAAGGCACGGTAGACCGCGAGTCTCAGCTCTTCGGTGTCCATGCCGTCAGCCTGCCACGACCGGTTCCGGCCCCACTCCCTGACGGCCCGTCAATCCGCCGTCCGCTCGGCCGGCCAGGCCGTCGTGGGTCTCCCGGTGGGCCAGCACCTCGGGCATGTTCTCCTCCGCCCAGTCCTTGATCGCCCGCAGCAGGGGGAGCAGCCCGGCACCGAGCGGGGTGAGCGCGTAGTCGACCCGGGCCGGGACCGCCGCGGTGACCGTCCGGGTCAGCAGGCCGTCCCGCTCCAGGGCGCGCAGGGTCTGGGTGAGCATCTTCTCGCTGACCCCGGCGAGGCGGCGGCGCAGGTCGCTGTAGCGCTGCGGCCCGTCGGCCAGGGCGTTGACGATCAGGCTGACCCACTTGTCGCCGATCCGCTCCAGCAGCTGCCGCGCGGGGCACTCGGCGAGGTAGGCGTCGTAGTCGGCCCGGGCGGCCGAGCGGCGCTGGGCGGCGGTCGTGGTCGCCATCGGCTCTCCTCTCCGTACGGTACGCACTCCCGGGTGCGTACTTCCCGCCGGGAAGCAACTCTCCCTAGGTTGGGTGCCGTTGGCAAGCCCCGCCGGCCGCCGCGGCCGGTGGCGGCCCCTGCTGGAAGGAGAGCGCGATGCGCGCCGTGGTCGTCCGCCGGTTCGGCGGTCCGGAGGTCCTGGAGCTGGTCGAGGTGCCCGTCCCCGAGCCGGGGCCGGGCCAGGTGCGGGTGCGGGTGGCGGCCGCCGGGGTCAACCCGGTGGACGCGGTGACCCGCGCCGGGGTGCTGGCGCAGGCCGGGCTGATGGCGCCGCGGGAGGTCGTCGGGATCGGCTGGGACGTGGCCGGCACGGTGCAGCGGATCGGCCCCGGGGTGTCCGGGTTCGCGGTCGGGGACGCGGTGATCGGGCTGCGCGACCGGCTGGACGTCCCGCTCGGCGGCTACGCCGACGCCGTGGTGCTGGACGCCTCGGCGCTCGCCGCCGCGCCGCCGGGCGTGCCGGCCGTCGAGGCGGCGACGCTGCCGCTCAACGGGCTCACCGCCCTCCAGGCGCTGGACCTGCTGAACCTGCCGCCCGGGTCGACGCTGCTGGTCACCGGCGCGGCGGGCGCGGTCGGCGGCTTCGCGGTCCAGCTGGCGGCGCGCCGCGGACTGCGCGTGGTCGCGGTGGCGGGCGAGCGGGACGCCGGGCGGCTGCGGGAACTGGGGGCGCGGTGGTGCCTGCCGCGCGACGCACCCGACACGGCCGCCGAGGTCCGCGCGCTGGTGCCCGGCGGCGTGGACGGCGCGCTGGACGCGGCGCTGCTCGGGGTGCCGGCGCTCGGCGCGGTGCGCAACCGGGGGGCCTTCGTCGCGCTGTCGGCGGGTGCGGCGCCGCCCGGGCTGCGCGGGATCCGGGTCGTGCACGTCTGGGTGGCGGCGGACGGCGCCGCGCTCGCCGGGCTCGCGGCCCTGGCCGCAAACCGCGAGCTGGCACTGCCGGTGGCCGGCACCCTGCCGCTGGAACGGGCCGCCGAGGCGCACCGCCGGCTGGCGCGGGGCGGTCTGCGCGGGCGGCTGGTCCTGCTGCCCTGACCGCGCGGCGGCCCGGCCCCGGGACGCCGCGCGGTCCGCGGGGCCCGCGCGGGCTGGCATGATCGCAGGATGAACGACCGAATCATCGCCGCCTGTGACGGGGCGGCCAAGGGGAACCCGGGCCCGGCGGCCTGGGCCTACGTGGTGGCCGACGGTGCGGGGGTGCCGCAGCGCTGGCAGGCCGGCCCGCTCGGGCGCAGCACCAACAACGTGGGCGAGCTCACGGCCCTGGAGCAGCTGCTGGCCGCCACCGATCCCGCCGTGCCGCTGGAGGTCCGGCTGGACAGCACGTACACCCGCGACGCGGTGACGAAGTGGCTGAAGGGCTGGAAGCGCAACGGCTGGAAGACCGCCGCCGGCAAGCCGGTGGCCAACCAGGAGCTGATCCAGCGGATCGACGGGCTCCTGGAGGGACGCGAGGTCGCGTTCGTCTACGTGCCCGCCCACCAGGTGGACGGCGATCCGCTGAACGCCATCGCCGACAAGGCCGCCAGCGACGCCGCCCGCACCCAGGAGGCGGCCGGCGGGACCGCCGCCGACCTGCCGGTCCCGGACCCGGTCACGAGCGCCCCGGCGCGGAGCCGTCGTACCGCCCCCGCCACGACCTCGTCCACGGCCTCGGCCAAGCGCCGGACCTCCACCGGCTCCGGCGGCGCGCCGACGCTCTCCGCCCGCTTCCCCGGCACCTGCCCGTGCTCCCGCCCGTACGCCAAGGGCGACAAGATCACCAAGGTGGGTACCAGCTGGGGCCACCTGGAGTGCGCGGCCACCCGGTCCTGAGGCGGGCCGCTCAGGAAGCGTCCCGTCCCCGGCCGGCGCGGCGGACCCGGAACCAGGCGACGGCGGCCGTCAGGCCGACCGCTCCGCCGACCCCGACCTTCACGGCGCCCTTGGCGAGCAGCCGGCCGAGGCCGGGGACGGTCCAGCCCAGCCAGTGCAGCACGGCCAGCAGCAGCGCCGCGCCGCAGAGCCCGGCCAGCACCGTGACCACCACGGCCGCCCCGACGGGCAGTTCACGCTCGGTCACAACAGGATCCTTCGCCCCCGGGGTGTCCATGACGGCGAGTCTGCCACGCGGACACCCGGGGTCGGACCCCGCCGATCGGCCGGCCCGGTCCCGGGGTTCAGCGCCGGGCGCGGTGGGTGTCGCCGACGTGCTCGCCGGTCTCCTGGTCGGGGAAGCTGACGGCGAGGGTGACCCGGTACTCGTCGACGTCGTCGCGGTGACCCGGTACCCGCGCCCAGGCCAGCGAGTGCACCTCGGCCTCGGGCGCCTGCCGGCACCAGGCGGCGGCCTCTTCCAGGGCGCGGGCCGCCGACCGTCCGGTGCAGACCACGGCGGTGTAGGCGGCCACCGCGAGGTCGCCGCCGCTGCGGCCGTCTCTGGAGGCGGAGCGGACGGCGGCCGCCGCCCGGGTCAGATCACGGGCGAGGTCGTCGACCACCCGGGGCGGCGCGGGCAGGACGGCCGGGGCCTCCACCACGGTCTCCGGCAGGTTGGTGCTCATCTCTCAGGGCCTCCGTCCCAATGGGCATCCGCTCGGTCGCGCGCCCCGCCCCGTCCCGGGATCCGCATGATCACGGGCAAAGGATGCCGGGCCGCCGTTCCTGGCATGACCACTTTCACCAGAACGTCACCCGTCCGGGGAAGACGCCGTCCCGCGCTCGACACCGGACCTGCCGCACTGATAATGAGGGGCCCGGACATCCGGGCAGGTCAGCTCGCCCCGGCGCGGGCGCCGCCCGGAGCCCGGCCGCACGTGCGCGTACCACCCCCGTGCTCCGGACCGCCGTCCCGGGCGCCCCGGCGCGCCGGTCCCGCGGCCGGCCGACGACCCGCTCGCGCCCGTGACGGAGCCGTCCAACTCCTGTAGCACAAACAGGAAATCGCGGGCCGCCCGACGCCGTAGGATCCTGCCACGTCGCCGCCCGCCGCACCGGTGGGCGCCATCGGAGGGGGTTCCATGGACCGCAGGTCACCGATCATGTCCGGCCGCCGGTACGGCTGGCTGCCCACGCTGGCCCTCGCGGCCGTCGCGGTGGCCGGCTGCTCCTCCTCGGGCGGCGGCTCGACCACGGCCGCCTCCGCCCCGGCCACCACCGCCGCCGCTCCGACGACCACCGCGGCGGCCACCGCCGCCCCGGCCCCGACCGCGACCCCGGCCGTCCCCACCGCCGGCACGCCGGCCGGCACGCTCACCGGCACCGGCAAGCGCCCCGCGGACGCCTGCACCCTGCTGACCTCCCCCCAGGTGGTCGCCGCCGTCGGCACCGGCGGACCGTTCACCGGCACCCACCCCGACCCCAAGAACGGCAAGCCGGTCTGGGGCTGCACCTGGGGCTCCCGGCAGTCCTTCGCCCACATCCAGGAGATGGACCCCGCCCTGTTCACCTCGCTGAAGTCCAACCCGGAGTTCACCTCCACCCCGGTCCCCGGTACCGGCCAGGACGCCTACCTGCTCCGCGACAAGAACGGCCGCCGTCCCGAGGTGAACTTCCTCACCGCCGACGGCCACGCGTACTCCGTCGAGGTGGTCAAGGACCGCGGCCCGGGCGACGACGTCAACGCCGACGCCGAGGCAGCCGCCGCCACCGGACTGGCGCTGCTGCTGTCCAAGGGGGTGTAGCCGCCGCACCTCCGCCCGGCGCAGCCGGTTCCCCCCGGGGCGTGAACGGGGCGGGCACGGTGGTGCCGGGCGGCCGCGGGTGCGGGACGGTCGTTCGCACAACGACGCCACGGCGCCGTTGTCCGTACTCCCCCCCGACAGCCAAGGCGGATCGCATGAGCCGATCTCACCCACCCGCGCGCGTCACCGGACCGGCCCCGGACGCCCCTGATCCCGTCCGACTCCTCCGGCCCTTCCGCCCCGCCCGACCCGACCGACCCGACCGACCCGGCCGGCCGCCGCGGTCGGCGGCGGCCCTGCTCTCCGGATTGGCGCTGCTCGTCCCGGCGCTCGCCGCCGGCGCGCTCGGCGGTGCGACGCCCACCCGGGCCGACAATCCGACCGTCTCCGTCAACAATCTGCGCACCGCCTGGGACGCCGCCGAACCCGATCTCGCCCCGGCCCGGGTGTCCTCTTCCGACTTCGGTCGCCGCTGGTCCACCGCCGTGGACGGCGCGGTGTACGCCCAGCCGCTGGTGGCCGGTTCGACCGTGGTGGTCGCCACCGCGACCAACCACGTCTACGGCGTCGACGCGGCCGACGGCCGGATCCTGTGGCAGCGCTCGCTCGGCGCCCCGGTGCCGGCCTCCACCGCGTGCCTCTCCCCCGGTACCGGCGTCATCTCCACCCCGGTCTACGACAAGGCGAGCAGGACGGTCTACCTGGTCTCCAAGTCCGGCGACGGGGGCGGCGCGCGCTTCTCGGTGCACGCCCTGGACACCGCCTCGGGCGCCGAGCGCGCCGGCTGGCCGGTCGCCGTCGAGGGCTCGGCGGTGAACAGCCCCGGCGTGCCGTTCGACCCGGCCACCTCCGCCCAACGGGCCGGACTGCTGCTGCTGGACGGCGCGGTCTACTTCGGGTTCGCCTCGGACTGCGGGGTCGGCACCTACGTCGGCACGGTCGCCGGCGTCAGCACCAGCACCCGCAGACTCACCCTCTGGTCCACCGAGTCCGGCTCCGCCTCGCAGAACGGGGGCGTCTGGATGAGCGGCGGCGGCCTGGTCTCGGACGGCCCCGGGCGGATCTTCCTGGCCACCGGGAACGGCGCGGGCGACGGCGCCTCCCCGCCGAAGGGCCCCGGCGACCGGCCCGGCGGCCACTTCGCCGAGTCCGTCGTCCGGCTGGGCGTCGCCGCCGACGGCAGCCTCGCCCCACGGGACTTCTTCAGCCCCACCGACAACCGGGCGATGGACCACGGGGACATCGACCTCGGCTCCGGCGGCCCGGCCGCCCTGCCGTCCGGTTTCGGCACCGCCGCGCACCCGCGCCTCATGGTGCAGGTCGGCAAGGACGGCCGGATCTTCCTGCTCGACCGGGACCGCCTCGGCGGCATGGGCCAGGGTCCGGGCGGCACCGACGGCGTGGTCGGCACCACCGGCCCGTTCAAGGGCGTCTGGGGCCACCCGGGCGTCTGGGGCGGCGACGGCGGCTACGTCTACCTGGTCGAGAACTACGGTGCGCTGCGGGCCCTCAAGTACGCGGTGGACGGCGCCGGGAACCCGCGGTTGACGAGCGCCGCGACGAGCGCCGAGGGCTTCGGCTACGCCTCCGGCTCACCCGTCGTCACCTCCAACGGGACGGCCACCGGCTCGGCCCTGGTGTGGACCGTCTACTCGGGCACCGGACCGGGCGGCCAGAACGGCGAACTGCGGGTCTACGACGCGCTTCCGGTCAACGGCACGCTCGCCCTGCGGCGCAGCTTCGCGCTCGGCACGGTGACCAGGTTCTCGGTGCCCGCGACGGACGGCGGGCGGGTGTTCGTCGGCACCAAGGACGGCCACCTGCTGGCGTTCGGCCGCAGCGCCTGACCCGATGACAGCTCCCCGGGAGGCGCCCTGGAGGCACCACCTGACAGACCCTCTGTCGGCCCACTCGACACGGCACTTCCCGCGCGGCACACTCGACACCGGTTTGCCGCGCGGGCCCGGTCCGGCCGCGGAGCCCGTCGCGTCACCCGTTCGAGCGCGTTTGGCACGCTGTCGCGCGGGTTGGCCCGGCGGGCGGGCCCGGCGGCTCGTAGCGTCCTGCTCCAGGGGCCACCGGGCCCCGAAGCCCCGAACCCCACTTCACCGAGGAGGGCAACTCCCATGAAGTCCACGCTCACTGCCCCGCTGACCGCCACCACCGCCACCACCCCGCCGGCCGCCGCGGCGGCCCCGGCCAAGCCCGTCTGGTCCGCCCCGGCGGTGGAGTGCCACCGCACCGGCGCCGAGGTCACCGCGTACGCCGCGCGGACCACTCGGTGACCCACGCCCCCACCGGCGCTTCCACCACCGCGTCGACCCGCGAGGAGTTCGCGGCCAGGCTGTACGGCCTGCGGGGACGGTACTGGGACACCCACCCGTTCCATCTGCGCCTGCACTCCGGCGGCTGCACGCCGCCGGAGCTGCGGCGCTGGGTCGCCAACCGCTGGTACTACCAGCTGGTCCTGACCCGCAAGAACGCCGCGATCATCGCCAACTGCCCGCTGCCGGAGGTCCGCAGGGAGTGGACCCGGCGGCTCGGCTACCAGGACGGCCCGCACGAGGGCGAGGGCGGGCTGGCCGACTGGCTGGTGCTCGCCGAGGCCGTCGGCCTGGACCGCGCCGAGGTCCTGGACGAACGGCACGTGGCCCGCGGCACGCGCTTCGCCGTCGACGCCTACCTGAACTTCTGCCGGACCCGGCCGTGGACCGAGGGCGTGGCGGCGGCGCTGACCGAGATGTTCTCGCCCGACCACATGGCCGACCGGGTGGTCGCCTGGCAGAAGCACTACGACTGGATCGACCCGGCCGGCTACGCGTACTTCGAGCACCGGATCCCCGACGCCCGCCGGGACAGCGCGCAGACCCTCGATCTGGTGCTGGACCACTGCGTGACGGCCGAGCAGCAGCGGGCCGCGGTGGACGCGCTCGCGTTCAAGTGCGAGGTGCTGCGCGCGATGCTCGACGCCGTCGACTACGGGCCGGAGGGCGCCGCGCCGACCGGGCCCGCCGCACCGGCGGAGACGTCGGTGGCCGCCGGGACCGCCGGGTGAACGCCGCACCCGCCGCCGCGGCCCCCGGGCTGCGGCGCGGGGTGCGGCTGGTCGACGACCCGGTGCGCCAACAGGCCGCGCTGCTCTACCCGGAGGGCGTGCTGCTGCTCAACGCGACCGCCGCCGCCGTGCTGCGGCACATCGACGGCCGGCGCGACGCGGCCCGGATCACCGCCCGGCTCGCCGAGGAGTACGAGGGCGTGGACGCCGGCCAGGTGCTGGCCCTGCTCACCGACCTCGCCGCGCGCCGGCTGCTCACCCTCGACGGCACCGGCGCACCCGCCGAGCCCCACCCGGCGGCCGGACTGCCCGGCGCCGCCACCGGAAAGCGGGCGCCCGCCCCGCTCGGCCTGGTCGCCGAACTCACCCACCGCTGCCCGCTGCAGTGCTCCTACTGTGCGAACCCGGTCGAACTCATCCGGCAGCGCGACGAGTTGGACACCGAGCAGTGGCTGCGCATCCTCGACCAGGCGCGCGGCCTGGGCGTACTGCAGGTCCACCTCACCGGCGGCGAACCACTGCTCCGCCGCGACCTGGCCGTCATCGTCGCGCACGCCCGCAGCCTCGGCCTCTACACCAACCTGATCACCAGCGGTCTGCCGCTGGACGGCCCGCGCGCCGCCGAACTCGCCGCGGCGGGGCTCGACCACGTCCAGCTCTCGGTCCAGGACGCCGATCCGCACCGGGCCGACACCATCGCCGGACTGACCCGGCTGACCGGCCCCACCGGCCACGAGCGCAAGCTCGCCTCGGCCGCCCTGCTCACCGGCACCGGCCTGCCGCTCACCGTCAACGCGGTGCTGCACCGGGACAACGTCGCCCGGCTCGGCGCCATCGCCGACCTCGCCGTCGAGCTGGGCGCCGACCGGGTCGAGCTCGCGCACACCCAGTTCTACGGCTGGGCGTGGGTCAACCGGACCCACCTCGCGCCCGACGACGAGCAGGTCCGCCGGGCCGAACGGGACGTCGCCGAGGCCCGGGCGCGGCACGGCGACCGGATCGAGATCACCCACGTGGTCGCCGACCACCACGGCGGCACCGCGAAGCCGTGCATGAACGGCTGGGGGAACGAACAACTGGTCGTCGCACCGGACGGCGCCGTGCTGCCCTGCCTGGCCGCCGCCCAACTGCCGGACCTGGTGCCGCCGAACGCGGTCACCGACGGGCTGGCGGCGAGCTGGCACGACTCGCCCGCCTTCAACCGGTACCGCGGCACCGACTGGATGCCCGAGCCGTGCCGCGGCTGCGCGCTGCGCGAGCAGGACTTCGGCGGCTGCCGCTGCCAGGCCTTCCAGTTCACCGGCGACCCGGGCGTCACCGACCCGGCCTGCCGGTTCTCCCCGCACCACCACCTGGTGCGGGGACAACCGGACGCGGAGCCCGCGCCGGCACCGGCACCGGTTCCGCGCCGATTCACCGCGCCGGTCCCGCCCGTCCTGCCCGTCCTGCCCGTCCTGCCCGCACCACCGGTCCGGCCCGCCGGTCGGCCCGCCCCGGACCCGGCCTGAGGAGCACCCGCTGAAGATCCGGATCCTCGGCACCGCCGCCGGCGGCGGCCTGCCCCAGTGGAACTGCGGCTGCGCGGGCTGCGCCACCGCCCGCCGCACCGGCGCCGTCCGCAGCCAGGACTGCCTGGCGATCAGTGCCGACGGCGCCGCCTGGTACCTGGTCAACGCCTCCCCGGACCTGCGCTCCCAGCTGCTCGCCGCGCCCGAGCTGGCGCCCGCGCCGGGCACCCGGGCCACCCCGCTGCGCGGTGTGCTGCTCACCAGCGGCGAACTCGACCACACCCTGGGCCTGGTGACCCTGCGGGAGGCCGCCGAGCTCTCCGTGCACGCCACCGCACCGGTCCGCACCGCGCTCCACGAGGCGTTCCCGGTCGGCCCGCTGCTGGCCCCCTACACCAAGGCGCACTGGCACACCGTCACCGCGGGAACGCCCGTCGAGCTGGCCGGCGGGCTGGTCGCCGAGCCGCTGGCGCTCGGCGGCAAGCGCCCCCGCTACGCCGCCGACCCGCTCGCCCCGGCCGCCGGCAGCCCGTCCGACGACCCCTCCGGCAGCCCCTCCGGCGAGCGGACGGACTGGGTGGTCGGCTACCGCTTCACCGAGGCGGACGGCCCGGCCCGCGCCGTCTACGCGCCCGGCCTCGCTGCCTGGACACCCGGCCTCGACCGGTCGGTGGCCGACGCCGACGTGGTGATCCTGGACGGCACCTTCGCCACCGACGACGAACTCGCCGAACGCACCGGCGGCGCCCGCACCTCACGCGGCATGGGACATCTCGCCGTCGCCGACTCGCTCCCCGAACTGGCCCGCCGGCCCGGGCCGCGCTACCTCTACACCCACCTCAACAACACCAACCCGCTCGCCCACCGGGGTTCACCGGAGGCCGCCGCCCTGGCGCCGGCGCTGGCGGCGGCGGGCGCGGCCGTCGCCGAGGACGGGATGCTGCTCGACCTGGGAGGTTCGCCGCCCCGGACGGCCGTCTGACCGCGTCCGGTCGAACGCGGCCACCGTCCGTTCACCGAACGGTGGCGCCCGGGATCGTCCCCGGACACCAAGCCCCTGTCGGATCGTCGTGATACTAATCATTCCGGTAGCGACGGCTGTCATGCACCGGCGGGCACGATGGTGACAACCCGTCCGTTCCCGGGGGGACCGGACGGTGACGGGAGGGGCACGGCATGGTGAGCAGGAACGGCGAGGCCGCACGGGACGGCGGGAAACCCGCCGGAACCGGGGAGCGACGGACGGGCCGGACGGCCGGCCGCCGACTGCGGCTCGGCAAGCGGGTGACCGGGATGCTGGCGGTGTTCACCGCGCTCGCGGCGCTGACCGGTTCTCAGACCGGTCTCGGCTTCTCCCCGGTCGCCGCGGCGGGTGCCGCGGAGACGCTGCCCGGCACGGCCACGACGGTCCCCGGCGGCGCGGCCGACGGCAGCACCGCCTCGCCCTTCACCACCGGCATCCCCGCTCTTCCCGGCACGCTCGGCACCGCTCCGGTCGACGGCGGCGGCACCCTGCCGCTGCTCCAGCCGCCGCTCTCCCCGCTCACCTCGCCCTTCGCCGACCCGCTGCGCACCGGGCCGTCCCTGCCGGAGACGGTCTTCGCCGCCTACCGCAAGGCCGAGGCCGCGCTCGCGCAGCGCTCGCCCGGCTGCCACCTCCCCTGGCAGCTGCTCGCCGCGATCGGCGAGGTCGAGTCCGGCCAGGCCGGCCGCGGCGCGGTCGACGCCGCCGGGACGACGTTCCGCCCGATCCTCGGCCCGGTGCTGAACGGCGCCGGCTTCGCGGCGATCGCCGACACCGACGGCGGACGCTACGACGGCGACGCCGCCTGGGACCGCGCCGTCGGCCCGATGCAGTTCATCCCCTCCACCTGGGCGTCCTACGGAGTCGACGCCAACGGGGACGGCAAGGCCGACCCGAACAACATCTTCGACGCCTCCGAGGCGGCCGGCCGGTACCTGTGCGCGGGCGGCCGCGACCTGTCCGACCAGGCCCAGCTGGACCGGGCGATCCTCGGCTACAACCACTCCAACGAGTACCTGCGCACCGTCCGGAACTGGATGGCGCACTTCGGCAGCGGCAGCCCGGTCACCACCCCGGACCGCCCGGGCACGGTGAGCCCGCTCGCCCCGCTCCTGCCCGTCACACCGCCGAGCCCGCTCGCGCCGGTGACGCCGAGCCCGACCACCGGCGCGCAGCCGACCCCGGAGCAGGGTTCCGGCCCGACCACGACGCCGTCCGGCACACCGTCCACGGCGCCCACCGGCACCCCGACCGGCGCTCCGTCGCCGAGCGCGACGCCCTCCGGCTCGCCGTCGTCCTCGCCCTCGGAGCAGCCGGGCACCACCCCGCCGACCACGCCCGGCACCACGCCGTCCGGCAGCGCGAGCCCCTCCGCGAGCGCCACCCCGACCGACACGCCCAGCACGACGCCCAGCGCGACGCCGACCACGACGCCGTCCGGGACCCCGTCGACGACGCCGAGCGGCACCCCGACCGGTACCCCGAGCGCCACGCCGACGGGGACGCCCACCGAGACGCCCACCGGCTGCGCGACGCCGACGGACGCCCCCACCGGCACCCCGAGCGCGAGCGCCAGCCCGTCCGCGAGCGCCAGCCCCTCGGCCACGCCGAGCGCGACCGCCACCCCGACCGGCCCCGGCTGCCCCACGCCGACCGCCCCTTCGGCGGCCCCGACGGCGGCGCCGTCCGACTCCGCCTCCCCGAGCGCCGCGCTCTCCCCCTCGGCCGCCGCCCCCTCTGCGCACTGACCGGCCCGGGCGGACCAGCGCCGCGACATCGGCCCGTCTCCCGTTCGTCCGGGAGGCGGGCCGACGCGCGCGGGGCGGCCGTCCCTCAGCCGTCCTCCGACCGCTGCGCCCCCTGCGATCCCTCCGACTCCTCGGCCCGCCCGCCCGCCGGGTCCTCCTCGCCCTCCTCGTCCTCCTCGTCCTCGCCGTAGACGATGCCGGCGGCGCGGTCGCGCTGCTCCTGCACCCGCAGCGGCACGTCCGGGTCCCAGTCCGAGGTGCGGGGAAGCTCCGGCCCGTCCGGCCCGAGGCGGACCACCGGCTCCACCCGGACCAGCCGGAACCGGCGGTCGGCGGCCCGCACCTCGTCGGCCCGCTCGGCGTCCAGCCGGTCGGCGGCCTCCGCGTACCGGGCCAGCTCCTCCTTCCCGAGGTTCGGGTCCAGCCGGGGCGCGAACTCGCGCAGATAGGCGGCCAGGCTGTCCCGGGCGCCCTGCGGGGTCTCGCAGGCGCCGGTCATCGGCCCCCAGCGGCCGTTTCGGAACTCCGCGACGGCGCAGTGGACCGGCAGGACCAGCACGTTGGGGTAGAGGTGCGAGGCGAGCCGTGCCTCGGCCCGGACGTCCTCCGGGATGAACCGGCCGGTCGGCACCAGCGTCATCAGGTCCAGCCGCAGGATCCCGTCGACCAGCGTGACGCCGGCGGCCGGGTCGATCACGAAGCCGTTCACCCGGGAGGGCACCCGGTACCCCTCGCCGACGGCGGCCGGGTCCGGGTCGGTGGGCCGGGGCGGCTCGATCCCGTCCGGGCCCGAGCGCAGCACCTGCTCGGCCCGGAAGATCCGGTAGTCCCGGCCGGCCACCGAGATCTCGTCGAGCGCCTCCCACTCCAGCCGCTCGTAGGCCTCGGTGTAGGCGGCGCGTTCCTCGTCGCCGAGCGGCCGGGGGGCGGCCAGGCTCGTACCCGGTTCGGCCACCGCCCAGGCCCGGAAGGTGTGCCCCAGCTCGTCCCTGGCCGCCTGCGGGGTGATGGCGTGGAACCCGAGGATCTGCCAGGCGCCCGTGTCGGTCCGCTCCAGGCAGCCGAAGACGGGCGGCATCATCATCAGGTCGGGGTACTTCTCGCGGGACGCCCAGGCTTCCAGGCCGGCCACGGCGGCGACCGGGTCGTCGGTGTGGGTGACCCGGATGGTGAGGTGCTCGGGCAACTGCACAGCGTCATCGTCCATGCGGCCAGTGTTAGCGGACGCGCGGAGCGCACCGCACGGCTATCGCGGAAACTCCACCCGACCGGGCACGGCCCGCTCCCGGCACCGCCGACGGGCACCGCCGGAACGGCCGACGGCCCACCCGGGTCTCCCCGGACGGGCCGTCGGAGCCCTCGCTCAGAGGTGCTTGACCAGCTCCGGCATGAGGTCCTGGAAGGTGCGCCCGCTGGCCGGCTGCCCGATCGCGGTCATCTGCCAGCCGCCTGCGGCGCGCTGCACCTTGGCCATGATCTGCGCGGTGTACGCGCCGCCGCCGGTGAGCGTGTAGCGGGCCAGCTCGGCACCGGTCTGGGTGTCGACCAGCCGGCAGAAGGCGTTCTCGACCTCCTGGAAGGTCTGGCCGGTGAACGAGTTGACGGTGAACAGGATCTGGTCGACCTCGGCCGGCACGGCGGTGAGGTCGACGGTGATGGTCTCGTCGTCCGTCGCGTCCCCGGCGCCGCCGGTCAGGTTGTCGCCGCTGTGCCGCACCGAGCCGTCGTTGCTGGTGAGGTGCTGGAAGAAGACCACGTCGACCGGCTTGCCCGCGGCGAACAGCACCGCCGAGGCGTCCAGGTCGATGTCCTGGGCGGCGAACAGCTTCGCGAGGAAGCCCTTCTTCTGCGCGGCGCGCCAGCCGAGGCCCATCCGCACCACGCCCAGTCGGCCTCCACCCGGCTTCTCCAGGCTCAGCTTCTGACCCTTCGCCAGCGAAACGCTCATCGCGCCCTCCTCGTTGCTCGCCTGCGCGCCTCGAATCTACAGCAATGTAGATCTTTTCCGCGCCCCGCGTACGCCCTCGTCCCGGGACACCTGCATACCCCGCGGACACGCCCGGGAAGCGAATCCCCGGCCGTCATCGGGCCCGGCCTCCTGCGGGCCCGGCCCTACGCCCGCTCCAGGCGGACCAGGGCGTCGATCGCCTCCGCCTCGCCCACCGGGCGGCGGACCCGCTCGGCGCGGACGGTGCGCAGCCCGGCGTCGGCCAGGTCGGCGAGGACGTCGTCGGGCGTGAAGAGCACCGCCGGGTCCTGGGGACCGCCGACCCCCTCGGTCAAGTTGCCGGAGTCGTGTCCGACCACCAGCAGGGTGCCGCCGGGGGCGAGGGCCGCGGCGGCACGGCGCAGCGCCGCCCGGCGGTCCGCGGCCGGGAGCTGGAGGTAGGCGACCAGCACCAGGTCGTAGCCCTCGGGCGGGGCCTCGAATGTCCGGGCGTCGCCGTGCCGCCAGGTGAGGCGGTCGGCGACCTCGTCGGGCAGCGCCGCGGTGAGCCGTTCGGCGCGGCCGAGGGCGACGGTGGAGAAGTCCAGGCCGGTGACCTCCCAGCCCAGAGCAGCCAGCCACATGGCGTTGCGGCCCTCCCCGGCGGCGAGGTCCAGGGCGCGCCCGGGGGTGTGCCCGGCCAGTTCGCGGACCACCCAGCGGTTGGCCTCGGTGCCCCAGACCAGCTCGCTGGCGGCGTAGCGGTCGTCCCAGGCGCGGCTGTCCATGACCCGTTCTCCGTTCGACGCGGGACCTCTCGGGAGGCCACCGTACCGGGCCGGCGCTCCGCGCACCGGTCGTACGGCCGCCGACCATCCGCCCACCGGACCCCCTTGACGGCGAATATTGGTCCAGTCCAATCTGTGATGTCGTGACCGCGGCGGCCTCCGGGCCGGCCCACGGCACGAACCCGCACGCCCTGCCGCATCCTGCCCTGCCGCACGTGCTTCACCCGACCGCGCGCCCCCACAGCTCGCGGTCCGGCTCCCACGGCCCACCCGGGCCACCGCACCGCCGGAACCCCCACTCCTCCGGAGGACCACCGCATGCACGACCGTGTCATGTCCGCGCGCCCCGCTGAGCGCAGGGCCGCCGCTCCGCGCCGCCGCGCGCTCGCCCTCGCCCTGGCCGCCACGCTCAGCACCGGCAGCGCCGCCCTCGCGCTCTCCCTCAACACCGCCTCGGCCGCCCCCGTCAACCTGCTCACCAACGCCGATTTCGAGACCGGCACGCTGGCCGGCTGGACCTGCGCCAACGGATCGGTCGTCACCACCCCGGTACACGGTGGAAGTTACGCGCTCAACGGCGCCGCCTCGGCGTCCGACACCGCGCAGTGCCAGCAGACGGTCACCGTCCAGCCGAACACCACCTACACCCTGGCCGGCTGGGTGCGCGGCAACTACGTCTACCTGGGCGCGACCGGAACCGGCGTGAACTCCCAGAGCTGGGCGCCCAGTGCCACCGCCTGGACGCAGCTGAGCACCACCTTCACCACAGGTGCGAGCACCACCTCGGTGACGGTCTTCACGCACGGCTGGTACGGCACCGGCGCGTACCAGGCCGACGACCTCACCCTGACCGGCCCGGCGGGCCCGACCGGCACGGCCAGCCCGACGGCGACCAACAGCCCGACCGCCACGAGCAGCCCGACCGCGACCAACAGCCCCACCGCCACGAGCAGCCCGACCGCGACCAACAGCCCGACGGCCACGAGCAGCCCGACGGCGACCAACAGCCCCACCGCCACCAACAGCCCGACCGTGACGCCCACCGCCACCTCGACCGGCACCGGCCCCACCGGGGACGGCAAGGTCACCACGCCGACCGGCCTCACCGTCACCAAGGTCACCCACAACGCCGTGGTCCTCAAGTGGCAGCCGGCCACCGTGAGCGCCGGCGACCTCCCGGTCGCCTACAAGGTCTACGCGGGCGACCAGTTGGTGGCCACCTCGATGGGCACCTCGGTCGCGGTCAGCTCGCTGCTGCCGACCCGCGGCTACACCTTCACCGTCCAGGGCTACTCCGGCAGCCACGCCTCCGCGCAGTCCGCCCCGGTGAACACCACCACCGCCGCGGCACCCGCCAACAGCCCGTTCCGCTCGGCCTACTTCGACCAGTGGGGCGTCTACGAGAACGCCTACCACGCGAAGAACGTCGACACCAGCGGCGCGGCCGGCAAGCTGGACGTCATCAACTACGCGTTCGCCAACATCCACCCCACCAACCTGACCTGCTTCCAGGCGGTCAAGGCCTCGGACTCGGCGAACGAGAACAACCCGAACGCCGGTGACGGCGCCGGTGACGCCTACGCCGACTACCAGGCCGACTACAACGCCGCCACCAGCGTGGACGGCACGGCCGACACCTGGGAGCAGCCGGTCAAGGGCAACTTCAACCAGCTGCGCCAGCTGAAGGCCAAGTACCCGAACCTGCGCTTCACCATCTCGCTCGGCGGCTGGACGTACTCCAAGTACTTCTCGGACGCGTCCGCCACCGACGCCTCGCGCAAGAAGTTCGTCTCCTCCTGCCTCGACATGTTCCTCAAGGGGAACCTGCCGGCCAACGTCGCCGGTGACCCGGCGGGCGGCGCGGCCTCGGCGGCCGGCCTCTTCGACGGCGTCGACATCGACTGGGAGTACCCGGGCTCGGCCGGCGGCCACACCGGCAACCACTACTCCCCCGCCGACAAGCAGAACTTCACCCTGCTGCTCAAGGAGTTCCGCACCCAGCTGGACGCCCTCGGCAACGCCCAGGGCAAGCGGTTCCTGCTGACCGCGGCGCTGCCCAGCGGCCAGGACAAGATCGCGCAGCTGGAGACCGACAAGATCGGCGCCTACCTGGACTACGCCGACGTCATGACCTACGACATGCACGGGTCGTGGGACGCCAAGGGCCCGACCAACCACCAGGACCCGCTGCACGACAGCCCGGCCGACCCGACCACGCCGATCACCCCCGGCACCCGCAAGTACAACATCGACACCACCCTGGCCGCCTACACCACCGGCCTGCCGGAGTACGGCATCACCGGCGGGTTCCCGGCCAACAAGATCGTGCTCGGCGTGCCGTTCTACTGGCGCGGCTGGACCGGCGTGCCGGCCGGCGACAACTTCGGCCTCTACCAGAGCGCGACCGGCCCGACCCCGGCCAAGCCGCTGAGCGCGGAGGCCGGCCTGGCCGCTTGGAAGGAGCTCAACCCGACCGCCGCCAACACCCACTGGGACCCGGTGACCGAGTCCTCCTGGGTGTACGACGGCACCAACTTCTGGACCGGTGACACCCCGCAGGCCGTCCAGGCCCGCGGCGCGTACGCCAAGAGCAAGGGCCTCGCGGGCATGTTCGCCTTCTCCCTGGAGAACGACGACGCCTCCGCGACCATGCTCAACGCGATGAGCAACAGCCTGAACTGACGCTCCGCTTCAGCGGCCCCCGGAGGGCCGGCCGGTGGTGGTGCACCGGCCGGGCCTCCGGGGCCTCGTCGTTTCCCGGACGGTGGGCCGGCCGGTGCCGCCGGGCGCCGGCCCAGCGCTCCGGTGCCGGGTCAGCGCTCCGGCACCGGGTCGACGCCGCCGCCGCGCCGGGCCACGCCGGGGCGGCAGCGCAGCAGCCGGCCCGCCGTCAGACGGGCACCGCGCAGCGCGCCGTGGCGGTGCAGCGCCTGGACGGCGTAGGTCGAGCAGGTCGGGGTGTACGGGCAGCAGGCCGGGCGGTTCGGGCTGATCTCGGCACGGTAGTGCCGCACCGCGCCGTACAGCATCCCGGCGGCCAGGCCCCGCGGCGGGGGCGCGGCCGGATCGGTGCGGTGCGCCGCGCGCCGCGTCCGGCCGCCGGTGAGGGCGAACCGGAGGCCGGCGGCCATCATCACCGGGAAGAGGCCGATCAGGCAGGGACCGTCGCACCCGTCGCCGCCGCAACCTCCGCCACCCCCACCGCCGCAGCCGGAGGGAAGGCAGTCGTCCACGTCGTCCTTCTGCTTCTTCTTCTCCCCGTGCGCGCGCAGGTACGCCTTCCACTCCTGCTGCTGCCGCCTGCGCCGACGTCGCTCCTCGGCCGGCAGCCACCACCAGGCCCGTCCGGGGCGTCCGGTCGTCGGGAACTGTTCGCCCTGGCCGGGCTGCTGATGGGACAACGCTGGTGATTCCTCTCGGCGCGCACGCCGGGGCCGGCCCCCAACGGCTCGATCAGACTATCGAAGGCCGTGATCGCGGGGGCCGGCCAGGGCGAGGACCGGGAAGGACGCTCAGTCGCTCCCGCCGCCGAGCGTGGGGAACAGGTCGGTGAACGTCTGGGTGGTGACCGAGACGCTGCGGCCGAACGGGTCGTCGAAGTCCCAGATGAGGAACAGCAGGAAGGCGATCAGGGCGCTGAACGCACCGGCGAGCAGCAACTCGCGTGCGGAGCGGCGGATCTGCAGGGCGAACACCATGCCGACCGTCACCACGGCGCCCACGATCAGACCGAACCAGACCACGCCCGGCATGGTCGGGCCGGCGTTCTGCCCGCGCGCGCTGCGGGCGTCGTCGGCGATGCTGATCCGGTCCATGATCGGCTGATACGCCTGGGCCTCCAGGTCGGAGGCCGGGGTGCGGGTCGCCACGTCGGTGCGCAGCTTCTCCAGCAGCTCGGTTCCCCGGTCGGAGATCTCGCCGTTCTCGCGCATGTACGTCCATTCCACGTCCACCACGTAGGAGACGTAGGCGTCGACGTCGGCGCGGACCTGGTCCCGGAACTCCACCGGGTAGACCTGTGCCCGCTCGCTGACCTCGTGCAGCGACTGCGCCTCGCGGAAGACGTCGTCCTGCGCCTGGCCGCGCGCCTCCCAGACACCGGCGATGGCGAGGCCGAGCACGATCGCGTAGACCACACCGATCATCATCGTCATGTACTCGATGACGTCGGGCGTCTCGTCGGCGTCCTCGTTCACACCGGCGCGGCGGTGCTTCAGCAGCACCACCGCCACCACGACGGCGCCGGCCGCCAGCATGGCGATGGCCAGCGCCAACCACTCGGACATGGGAACTCCTTTCTCGGTCGGAAATCGACAGGGTCGATCGGAAGCAGTCGGGACCGTTCGTCGGGACCGGTGCGATTCGACGAACGGCAAGCGAAAGGGAGGAAGGGGGAAGGGGAGGCGGCGTCAGGAGCCGCTGGTTCCGCCGGAACTCCGGGAACCGCCGGAGCCGCCACCGCCGCGACCGGCCCGGCCGCGTGGGCGCAGCGCCGCCGCCGCGAGCACGGCGGGCACGGTGACGACCAGCATGGTCCGGGTCGTGGAGCCGCCGTGGTGCCGCTCCGGCGCCTGGACGGGCGGAGCCGGTGGCACGGGTCGCAGCGTCGGGTCCGACCGCACCGGGCTGGGAGCCGGGGGCAACGGGGTCGGCGTCGGCGCGGGCGGCGCGGGCGCTTCGGGCGCGGGCGCCGGGGGCGGAGGTGGCGGCGGGACCACCAGCGCGGGCGGCGGGGTCGCCGGTCTCGGCGTGGGGGTGGGCGCCGGGGGCCGGGGCGACACGGGCGGCGGGGTGGCCGACGGCGTGGGCCGCGGCGTCGGTACCGGCGGGGCGGGCGGGGCCGGCTGCACCGGGGCCGGGGCCGGCGGCGGGGTCGGCACCGGGGTGGGGATCGGGGTGACGATCGGCGTCGGCGTCGGCGTCTCGACGGGCGTCGGCGTCGGCGTGGGAGTCGGCGTGGGCCGGGGCGTCGGGGTCGGCGTCGGGGTCGGCGTCGGGCTGGGGCTCGGCGACGGCGACGCGGTGGGCGTCGGGGTGGGCGTCGGGCTCGGCGACGGCGACGGGCAGGGGTGGTGCGTCGGCCTTGTCGGATGCGGGTGCGGGTGCGGGTGGTGCAGGATCCCGGCGAGGTCGACGTCCACGCCGACCGCCACGTCCACGTCCACCTCGACGTCCACGCCGTCCCGGCCGGCCCCGACCGCGACATCCGTCCCGGCGCAGACGCAGGTCTCGACGACCGGGCCGTGCGGCCGACCGCCGCCGTGCTGGTCCCCCGTGGGGCGGGCGGCGGCCGAGCCGCTCACCAGCGCGCAGAGCGCGGCCACCCCGGCCGCCGCACCGACCAGCCGGATCCGCCGCGCGCGAGGGCCGCCGGAGCCACCGTGCCCGGCGGCGACGGACGCCGGGCTCCGGTCCGCCGTCACGACGGCCCGTCCATCGATATCCGCCGGGGCGGCTGGGGCAGCGGCATCGCTCCGTGCACCTCTCGCGTCGTCAGGAGGTCGGCCGCGCCGGGAGGGGGCCGACACCGGACGGCCCGCCACGGGGGCGGGCCGTCCGGTATCCGGTTGAACGATCATCGGGGTGGACCGGTTACGCCCGGTCCGTGGCGGGCCCTCCGGAGAGGGCCCGTCCGAACTGCGCCTCAGCGGCGCCCGTGCGCGATCTCGACGTTCTCCAGCACACCCACCGCGTCCGGCACCAGGATCGCGGCGGAGTAGTAGGCACTCACAAGGTAGGAGATGATCGCCTTCTCGTCGATGCCCATGAACCGGACGGACAGGCTCGGCTGGTACTCGTCCGGAATGCCGGTCTGGTGCAGGCCGATGACGCCCTGGTTGTCCTCGCCGGTACGGATCACCAGGATCGAGCTGGTGTTCTCCTTGCTGATCGGGATCTTGTTGCACGGCAGGATCGGAACGCCGCGCCACGCCGGCACCTGCTGCCCGCCGAGGTCGACGTGGTGCGGGTAGAGCCCGCGCGCGTTCAGCTCACGGCCGATCGCGGCGATGGTCCGCGGGTGGGCGAGCAGGTAGTCGGGGTCGCGGCGGCGGTTGAGCAGCTCGTCCAGGTCGTCCGGGGTGGGCGGGCCGGAGTGGGTCTGGATCCGCTGGTCGAAGTCGGCGTTGTTGAGCAGGCCGAACTCCGGGTTGTTGACCAGCTCGTGCTCCTGGCGCTCGCGCAGCGCCTCGATGGTCAGCCGCAGCTGGTGCTCGATCTGGTTCATCGGCTGGTTGTAGAGGTCGGCGACCCGGGTGTGCACCTTGAGGATCGTCTGGGCGACGCTCAGCTCGTACTCCCGCGGCTTGAGCTCGTAGTCCACGAAGGCGCCGGGGAGCTCGTACTCGCCGTGGTGGCCCGCCGACATGGCGATCTCGGCCTCGCCACGCTCGTTCTGGGCCTGCAGCGGCAGCGCGAGGAAGGCCTCCAGGTGCTCCCGCAGCGCGGGCGAGTTGTCGCGGATCTGCTCGAAGTCCCGGCGGAGCAGCGACAGCACCGTACCGGCGGTCGCCGTCTTGGCGGTGAACTCCCAGACGGCGTCGGGGTCGAGCACGGCGTTCTCGCCGAAGCGGTCACCGTCGCCGAGCACGCTGACCACCGTCTCGTCACCGTACTTGCCGGTGCCGATCTGGTTGATCTTGCCGTGCGCGATCAGGTAGATCCGGTCCGCGGATGTGCCGCGGTCGGCGAGCACCTCACCGGGGCCGAAGTCGCGCTGCTCGCAGCGGTCGGCCAGCGCGGTGAGCACCTCGTCGTCCTCGAAGCCGCGCAGCAGGGCGAGTTCGCCGAGCTCCTGCGGGATGACCCGGACCTGGGAACCGGTCTTGATGAACTCGACCCGGCCGTCACCGACCGTGTAGGTCAGTCGGCGGTTGACCCGGTAGGCGCCACCGGCGGCCTGCACCCAGGGCAGCACCTTGAGCAGCCAGCGGGAGGTGATCTCCTGCATCTGCGGTGCGGACTTGGTGGTCGTGGCAAGATTGCGGGCCGCAGCCGTCGTCAGGCTGGACTGCTGGGCCACCTGCGGTGTCTCCGGGGTGGTCGTCTCCACGGACATCGGCAGGGATCTCCTTCGTGTGATCGGGTCACGCCGACCCGTCGGACGGCCGGCGACAGCCGGAGCATCGGTTTCGACGGATCATCAGATACGCGTATCGGTGGGAGTTTTGGCGGCCTTCGCGATGCTGTGCGCCCCGCTCGGGCGATCCATCGGAACCCTAGATCACCAAGACCCTGGCAACCCCGCACGGCAGCCGACTGCCCCCCGATAGGGTGAATCTCTCCGATCGGAAGGTTTGAATCCGAGAACCGCACGCGACCACGGCCGCACGTTCATGCGCATGCGAATCGCCCAGACGCAGGAACGATTCACCCCACCCGAACGGAGGAGCGCGAGCGCCCACGCCCCAGCCCCCGGGGCGCGAGACCGTCAAACATGTGTTCGAGATTCGAACACTGTGCGATTGGGGGCCGCGGACAGGGGTCCGGATCAGGACCTGCGTTCGAACGGCGTCGGCCTCGACCGGGGCCTGCGGGCAGCCTAATCCTCGCGTCGCGGCCGGCTGTCGGGCGGGGTCCGCCGGGCGGCGGACGGACCCTTGCGGCGGCGGGACGGCTGCCGGTTCCGCGGCGGGTGCAGGGAGCGCCAGTGCGCCATCCACCAGAGCCCGCTCACCACGACCGAGAGGCCGATCAGCACCAGGGCCAGAGCCGGCCAGCGGCTGTCGGCGAGCCGGATGTCGGCGACCAGCAGGACCCCCACCCCGGCGACCGGGACGAGCAGCGCGAACGCGGCCCGGGCGGCGGCGGTCACCACCCCGGGGTCGGTCCTGGCCCGCCGGGGACCGGGCCAGTCGGCCGGCTCACCGCCGAAGTGGAAGGCGACGGCGCGGGCAGCCAGCCGGTCGGTGGCGCGGTTGTAGGAGAACGCCATGTAGGGCAGCCAGATCAGCGGGGCGACGGTGCCGACCAGGAACACCAGGGCGAGCAGCGCCCACTCCCCTGCCGTCCGCCACCGGGACGGCGGCGGGACGACGTCCTCGCTGGTCAGCCCGAGCAGCCGGGCCATCCGCCACACCAGCGCGGCGAACCCCCGGAACCGGCCGGGCCGAACGACGTCCTCCTCCGGCGGCGGGCCGGCCGCGATGGCCCGCTCGGCGCTCACGAGATCCGGGTGCGCTCCCTGGAGGACGAGCAGTTCGGGGGCGCGGGCCCGGTCCGTGGGGTCCTTGCCCGCGAGGGCGGCGAGCTCCAGCAGCAGCTGCCCCTGGGCCAGCAGCGCGATGCAGAAGGCGAACGGGGCCATCCAGAGGAAGGGGCCCGCGACGAACGCTCCCTCGTTCTGGCTGACCCGGCGGGCACGGTCGACGGCCCGCTGGGCCAGGTCGCGCTCCGGGGCGCCCGGATACGCCGCCCGGAGCTCCGCGACTCGACGGGCGGCCCGGGGCCCGCGGTGGCGGACGGCGAAAACCGCGAGCAGCTCCGGCATCCGGGCCGGGTGGGCGCGCATCGAGCGCATCAGCTCGACGACGGGGGCGCTCTCGTCGGCCCCGGGTGCCCCGGGCTGTTCCGGGCGCCCGGGGCCCGGGTCTGTCGTTGGGGCCACGTCCGTCCCACCGTCCGCCGCGCGCTCCGGCCACACCCGGGCCGACGCCTCGCCCGGGCTCCTCCCAGCCTAGGTGCTGCCCTCGAACTCGCGCCTGCCGGGCCATGCGCCCCCGCCTCCGGACGGGGGGCACCCCCGATCACGCGGACTCCGCCCCCGGGGGCGCGGATCCGGCCTCCCACCGCTCAGGCGATCTCGAAGCCCTGCCGGACCCGGTCGAAGCGGCCGGCCGCGAGGTCGTCGGGGGTGATCCAGAAGGAGACGTTGACGCACTCGCCCCAGTCGGCGGCCAGCACGCCGCTCTCGATCTGGAGCAGCGGGCGGTGGCCCTCGGGGCGGCCGGTGTCGGTGTCGCACCAGCCGAGCACCCGGACCGCGGGGCGGGACAGCTGCTCGGCGAGGTCCTGGGCGAGGTCGAGGGCGATCAGGAAGTCGTCGGGGAACAGCCGCTCCAGCTCGCGGTCCTGGTAGGACGGCGCGGACAGCGCCCGGGCGGCCCTGACCGGGACGCCCGGCACGGCGGGAGTGCCGCGCTCGGCGAGCGGCGCCGGCCGCGGTGGCGCGCCGGCGGCGACGTGCAGGACCCGGCAGCCGCGGCCGGTGAAGTCGGTGAGCCACTCGTCGTGGAAGAAGAGCAGCAGTCCGTCGGCGGGCAGCGGCCAGCCGCCGGTGTCCGGTCCGGTGGCCAGGAAGGCCGCGGCGAGCGCGGCGCAATCGAGCTGGGCGAGCAGCTGCATCGGGCGGTCGCCGAACTCCGGCCAGGCCGTGCCCGCCGGCAGCGCGGGCAGGCCGCCGAGCCGGCCGGCCACGCCGTCGTGCGCGGCACCGTCGGCATCCCCGGCGCCCGCGGCATCCCCGGCGCCCGCAGCGTCGCCGGCGTCCTCGGTGTCCGCCACGGGATCGAGGACGAGGGAGGAGCGGAACAGCCCGTGGACCAGCGGCGCCAGCCGCTCGCCGGCCCGGGCGCGGATCAGCTCAGCGACCTCGCCGGGTATCGGCGGCACGCCCTCGCCGGGAATGGTCGGGCGGGTGTCGGTGGTCACGAGTTCGGCCATGCGCCAAGCCTGTCACGGGGGTACGACAACGCCGGGGCGGCAGCCGCTGCCCCGGTGGGCGGACGGGCACCGGAACGGGCACACCGACGGGCACCGGGAACGGAGCCCCCGTCAGGTGCCGCCACGGGGGCGACCGGCACCTGACGGGGGGTCATGGAAGGGCGGGGGGCACGGGCCGTCAGGCGCAGACGACCTCGTTGCCGGGCACCTGGAAGATGCCGGAGTCGCTGGCGGTGCCGTTCGCGTACTCGTAGTAGAGGTAGGTGTAGAAGTCGATCCGCGCGCCGTTGCCGCAGACCGAGTCGGCGCCGATGGCGTAGGTCAGCGTGACCGTGGTGGTCGCGCCGGCCGCGACCGGGACGGAGTGGTGGACCAGGCCGCTGGTGGCACCGGTGTCACAGCTGGTGACGTTGCCGCCGCAGGCGGAGAAGCCGTACTTGAGGCCGGTGTTCAGGGTGGTGGCGTAGGTCGGCTGGATGGACTCGTAGACGAACTGCGCGGCGGTGTCGTGCGGGTTGGTCAGGGTGAGCGTGAGGGTGACGGAGGATCCCGGGGTGGCGGTCGCCTTGTCGACGGCGACGGACAGCACCGGGGTGCCGGCGTGGGCGGGGGTCGCCGACAGCAGCAGGGCGACGAGGAAGGCGAGGACCGCGGGGAGGCCGAGACGGCTCTTGAGTGAAGTGCGCATGACCAGTGAGCGTAGGCGGCGGTCCGGTCCGCGGTGGCGGCTTCCGCCCCGGTCCGTACCGGCATATGACCGGCGAGCGGACACCGGGGCCATTACCTTCCGGTTCGCTTCGCGCCCGGGTGTCCGGAGCCCTACCCTCCCCTCCCGCCGCACCGGACGGCGGCTCGCCCACGGGCCGGGCGCCTGGCGGCGGAGCGGTCCGGCGGACCGGGCGCCGGGCGGCCGGCGGGCCGGCCGGGCCCGTGCTCCGTCAGAGCGGCGACGGCAGGACCGCGCAGAGCGCGTCCACGGCCGCCGGGTAGGCGTGGTCGGGCGGGGTCGCGTAGCCCACCACCAGGCCGTCCACCGCCGGCATCGCCTCCGGAGCCAGCAGCGGGTGCCGGAAGTCCGCCAGCCCGTCCAGGGCCAGCCCCCGGCCGGCCGCCGTCCTGAGCACCGATCGCTCGGTACCGGGCGCGAGCCGGAGCACCGCGTGCAGTCCGGCCGCGATCCCGGTGACCTCGACGTGCGGGGCCCGCTCGGCCAGGGCGTCGACCAGCCGGTCGCGGCGCTCGCGGTAGCGGCGGCGCATCCGCCGCACGTGCCGGTCGTAGCCGCCCGAGTCGATGAACTCCGCCAGGGTCAGCTGGTCCAGCGCGCTCGCCCAGCCCTCGCGCTCCCCCTTGGCGGCGACCACCCGGTCCACCAGGTGGTCGGGCAGCACCATCCAGCCGAGCCGCAGGGCCGGGCTGAGACTCTTGCTGGCCGTCCCGAGATAGACCACCCGCTCCGGGTCCAGGCCCTGCACCGCGCCGACCGGCTGCCGGTCGTAGCGGAACTCGCCGTCGTAGTCGTCCTCCAGGACCAGTCCACCACGCCCGCGCGCCCAGTCCACCACGGCCGCCCGGCGGCCCGCGTGCAGCGGTCCCCCGGTCGGGAACTGGTGGGCGGGGGTGAGCAGCGCGGTCCGGACCTCGCGCTGGTCCGCGAGCGCGCCGACCCGGGCGCCGTGCTCGTCGAGCGGGAGCGGGACGGTGGTGACCCCGGCCGCGGCCAGCAGACCGCGGTGGAAGGGCAGCCCGTAGCCCTCGACGGCGAGCGGGCCCCGGCCGCGGGCGGGGAGCACGGCGCCCGGGCCGTCGAACAGCAGGCGCAGCGCGTGGGCGAAGCCGGAGCAGACCACGATCCGGTCCGGGCCGGTCCGCACCCCGCGGGCCCGGGCGAGGTGGTCGGCGAGGGCCTCGCGCAGCTCGCGCCGGCCCTGCGGGTCGCCCGGTCCGAACGCCTCGTTGGGCGCGGCGGTGAGCGCCCGGCGTCCGGCGGCGAGCCAGGCGGTGCGGGGGAAGGCGGACGCGTCGGGCCGGCCCTGTCGCAGGTCGTGGGTGGGGCGCGGCGGAAGGGAGGAGCGGCGGGCGCGGTTCGCGGCGACCGGTTCGGCCCGTTCGGCGACGGCGGTGCCCGAGCCCTGGCGGGCGGTGAGCCAGCCCTCGGCGACCAGTTCCGCATAGGCGTCGGCGGCGGTGTTGCGGGCGATGCCGAGGTCGGCGGCGAGCGTGCGGTAGGGCGGCAGCCGGGTGCCGGGGGCGAGCCGGCCGCTGCGGATCGCCTCGCGCAGGGCGGTCATCAGGGCGGACCGGCGGCTGCCCGTGGCGGGCAGGTCGAGGTGCAGGTCGGTGCCGGACGGGCCGGCGGCGGAGCGAGGGGCGGCGGATCGGGGGGCGGCGGTGGTGGCGTTCACGTCGTCCGTCCGGCGCCCGGGGTGGTGGGCCGGACCGGCGACGGGGTGTGCCGGTCCGCCTGATCCGGCGGGACGGCGGCGGGGCGTCCGGGGCTGATCGACCGGGGTGTCCGTCATGGTCATGCACCTTAGCGCCGGGCCCGTCCGGGCCCCGGGGCCGGGCCCCGCCGCCCCGGGCGGCCCGGGGCCGTCGCCCGGTCGGCCGCGCCGGGTGGGCGGCGGCGTTCCTGCATCGGTGTGTGCTTCCGACTGCGATCGGGTGATCCGATGGTCGGATTGTGTCGCCCTCAGCGTGGCGGCTGGCTATTCCTTCGGCATGACCAACACCAGGAAGTACCTGATCGCCGCGGGCCTCGGTGCCGCGCTGGCGGTCCTGTCCGCCGGCCCCGCCTTCGCCGGCGACTGCGACGAGCCCGAGCACGGGCACGGGCACCACCAGCCGGGGCAGCACGCCCCCGCGTTCCACTCCCCCACCCCCCACGAGGGCGGCGGAACGACCTGTATCAACGAGGGCGGGGCCTACGCCAGCGGCGTGGTGGCCAACTCGCCGGGGGTGCTGTCCGGCAACCAGGTCCAGATCCCGATCAGCGTCCCGATCAACGTCTGCGGCAACAGTCTGTCCATCCTCTGACCGAAGCCCGCCCACCCGCGCGCCGACGCCTCGCCGACGCGCCCCCGCACGCCGAGGGCTGCGGTCCCGGAACCCCCGGGGCCGCAGCCCGTTCTCCTTCCCCACCTGCCGCCCCCTCCCCGCGGACGCCTACGGGACCACCGTGACCGGCCAGCGGCCCGCCTTGACCAGCCGCACCGCGACCGAGCCGATCACCCGGTGCCCGGCCTGCTCGGAGGCGCCGACCACCACCCCGTCGGCCCGCAGCTCGTCCGCCAGCCGCGCCAGCCCCACGTACGGGTCGCCGCGCACGGTCAGGAACCGCCAGTCCACCTGCCAGACGTCGCGCAGCCGGTGCTCGGCCTCGCGGATCGCGGTGAGCAGTTCCTCGGCGATCTCCCGGGTGGTCTCCTCCACCGCCGCGCCGGCCAGGGCGGTGGCCGCGCCCAGGACCGGCTGGATGTAGGCGATCGCCAGGGTGGCGTTCTGCCGCCGGGCCAGGCCGGCCGCGTAGGCGGTGGCACGCCAGGAGGAGTCCGAGCCGTCCAGGCCCGCCAGGAGCATCCTGGGGCCGTCGGTGCCCAGCTCGAACCCGGCCGGCGCGACCGCACCGCCCGGCTCCTCGGCCTCGAAGTCCGCCTCGTCCCGCTCCGCATCGCTCTCGTTGGTCATGGCCAGAGGCTATGCCGGACACGGCGGGTGACCGCAGGGGGCACGGCCGGTGAGGGCTGTGGTGCGGGCCACCCGTGCCCCCGGCCCCCGGCCCCCGGAGGGGCGGATTCGCGCACGGCGCGGCGAGCGCCCGTCACACGCCGTCGACCGTGTGCGCGGCCTCACAGGGCCCGGGATGTGCGCCAGGCCACTTTCCCGGAAGGTTTGATCTTGAAAATCGGGACATTTGCCTTCAAATCCACCCATTTTCTTGATCCTTACTAGCGGTAACCCCGCCCTGACGTGGCTAAACCTGCGATTCCTTGAAACGGCCCCACAGCCCCCGTAACTTCGAAGTCGTTGCACCGAGCAAGCCGCTCACCAGGGCCTCACCGCCCCGGGAGCCGGACGGTGCAAGACCACGCGAGTGCTGAGTCCCCGAAACCGACGGCCTTCCGAGGGCCTGGTTCCGCACGCTCGCAAACCCTCTCCGAAAGGAAACCCATGACCTTCCGTAACGAGACCGCCGCTGCCACCACCACCGCCACCAAGCGCCGCAACCGCGTCCGGATGGCTCTGATGGCCGGGGCGCTCACCGCTCTCCCGGTGGCCGGCCTCGTCGCGGCGAACGGCGCCTCCGCCGCGCCGGTCTCCGTGTGGGACAAGGTCGCGCAGTGCGAGGCCACCGGTAACTGGGCCATCAACTCGGGCAACGGCTTCTACGGCGGCCTGCAGTTCACCTCCAGCACCTGGGCCGCCTTCGGTGGCACCGCCTACGCGCCGCAGGCCCACCAGGCCACCAAGGCGCAGCAGATCGCCGTCGGCGAGAAGGTCCTCGCCGCGCAGGGCCCCGGCGCCTGGCCCGTGTGCTCCGTCAAGGCCGGTCTGAGCAAGTAAGACCCCTGACCGGGCAGGCCCCCGCGCCTCGCCTCCCCTCGCCGGGGAGCACCACGACAACGCCGCTGCACCCGACCGGGCCCCTGAAGGGCCGGTCGGCGTCCAGCGGCGTCGTGCGTTCCACGGCGTCGTGCGTTCCGCGCCGCGTACGCCGTCAGCCGGCCGGGCCGGGGCGGGCGGGGAGCGGCAGCGGGATCGCCGGCAGGCCGTCGAGGCTGGTGGCCACCTGCGGCTTGCGCGCGCAGTAGTCGCTGAACTCCTCGTCCGTCTGGCGGCCGAAGTACTGCGCGTGCAGGTCCCGGTCCTCCTGGTAGTCCATCAGCGGAACCGCGTAGCCGCAGGAGTCGCTCACCCGCTCGGCCGTCACCAGGACGATCGCGCGCAGCGAGGGTCCGTCCGCGGCCGGGTCGAAGCGCGCGAGCAGCGCGGCGAACCGCGGGTCGTCGCGGAACACCGCCTCGCCGTGGCCGTGCACCCGCAGGATCTTCGGCGGGCCGGTGAAGGCGCACCACATCAGGGTGATCCGCCCGTTCTCCCGCACGTGCGCCACCGTCTCCGCCGCCGAGCCGCCGAAGTCCAGGTAGGCGAGGGTGCGTTCGTCGAACACGGCGAGCGACCCGGACCGGCCCTTGGGCGAGAGGTTGACGTGCCCGTCGGCGGCGAGCGCCGCGGTCGCCACGAAGAAGACGGGCTGGGCCTCGATGAACGCGCGCAGGCGGTCGTCGATCTTCTCGTATGTCTTTCCCATGCGGTGATTCTGCCGTCGGGCCGCCCGCGGGGAGATCGAGTTCCGTATGCCGGACGCCCCCGCACCTCTGCGGTCGGCCGTACCCGGTCGGCCGTACCCGGTCGGACAGTATCCTTGACGGACTCGCGGGCCGCCCGGTCCTGCAGGGCGTACCAGCGTGAGGAGTGGGGTCTTGGCCGACAGCGGGCTGCTGGCCCATCAGCGGCAGGCGATGATCGCCGAGATGGTGCGCCGCAGCGGAGCCGTACGCGTCGCCGAGCTGGTCGAGCAGCTGGGCGTCTCGGACATGACCGTGCGCCGCGACCTCGACGCCCTGGAGCGGTCCGGCGTGGTGAAGAAGGTGCACGGCGGGGCCGTCGCCGCCGCCGGCACGGCCATCGACGAGCCGGGTTTCGAGGCGAAGTCGGCGCTGGAATCGGCCGCGAAGGCCGCCGTGGCAGAGGCCGCGGCCACCCTGGTCGAGCCCGGCAGCGTGGTCGCCGTCGCGGCGGGCACCACGGCGTACGCGGTCGCCGCCCGGCTGCTGCACGTCCCGCGCCTCACCGTCGTCACCAACTCGCTGCCGGTCGCGGAGCTGATCCGCTCGACGGGCGACGAGCCGGCGGCCGGCGCGCCCACGCTGCTGCTGACCGGCGGCTCGCCCACCCCCTCGGCGGCGCTGGTCGGCCCGCTGGCCGACCAGGCGGTCCGCTCGCTCCATGTCGACCTGCTGATCCTCGGGGCGCACGGGGTCAGTGAGAAGGCCGGCCTGACCACCCCCAACCTCGCCGAGGCGCAGACCAACCGGGCACTGGTCGCCTCCGCCCGCCGGGTCGCGGTGGTGGCCGACCACACCAAGTGGGGCGTGGTCGCGCTCAGCGGGTTCGCCGCGCTGGACGAGATCGACGTGTTCGTCACCGACGCGGGCCTCAACGCCCAGGCCCGCACCGCCCTGGCGGAGGCCGTCGGGGAGCTGGTCGTCGCTCCGGTCCCGACGGACTGAGGCCGCCCGCCACCCGACACCCGCCGGATGCCTGGAGATGGGGCCCGGTCGTACGCCCGTTGCCGGCTCGGGATCACGGGGCCCCTGGTGGTGAGGAGTCCGCCGAGAAGCGTGGGCTTTCCTCCGGCTTCCCGCCGCCCGGGCGACGGGCGGAACGCCTGGTCGTTCGAAGGCTGTGAGGACGCGACGAGGCCGGCCGGGCCCGCCGTGGAGCCGTGACGTGACCGGTCATCGTAGGTGCGGGACGTCTCCGGAGCCCTCGCAGGTCACCGGGCTTCCGCCCAGCACCGTTGGCGGGACGTGTGCACGGTGGCCGTCGGATCCGGGCCGCGAACCGGGCACCCGGCCTTGGTCACGCCGGCTGTGCGGGCGGACCGGGGCGAGCGGTGGAGCGCGCGCCGGTCACACCAGCACCACGCTGCGGTCCGGCGACGACCCTCCCCGGACGCGGTACACGCCGGGCTCGATCTCGTCCGATCCGGCGAGCACCCGATCGGCGATCGCCGCCGGCCACGCGGTGGTGCGAATGCCCCAGGTCACCGAAGCGAGGTTGACCTGGTCCAGGCGGGCCAGGGCCAGGTTGGCCCCGGTCAGGTCGGCCCCGGTCAGATCGGCCCCGGTGAGGTCCGCGAAGGTCAGGTCGGCGCCGGTCAGGGTGGCCCTGGTCAGGGTGGCTCGGAGCAGTTCGGCCCCGGCCAGGACGGCCCTGGTCAGATTGGCCCCGGCCAGGTCGGCCCCGATCAGGTCGGCCCCGGTCAGGTCGGCCCGGTCCAGGCGGGCCCCGGCCAGGTCCGCCTCGCCCAGGACGGCCCCGGTCAGGTCCGCCCCGCTCAGGGTGGTCCCGGCCAGGACGGCGCCGGTCAGGTCGGCGCCGGTCAGGGTGGCCCGGTTCAGGGTGGCCCCGGCCAGGTCGGCCCCGGCCAGGACGGCCCCAGTCAGGACGGCCTCGGCCAGAATGCTCCGGGTCAGGTCGGCCCCGGCCAGGTCGGCCCCGGCCAGCTCGGCCCCGGCCAGGACGGCCCTGGTCAGATTGGCGCCGGCCAGGTCGGCCCCGACCAGGCCGGCAAGGGCCAGGTCGGCCCAGGCCAGGTTGGCCTCCGCCAGGTTCAACCGGTCGTTGCCGGCACGAGTGAGCGTGAGGCCGGCCGCCTGGGCGAGGGCCTGCCGAGGCTCTTCCTCGCGCCCGGCACGTTCGGCGATCCCACGGGCCGTCTCCGTCAGCGCAGCGGAGGGAGCGTCGGGGCGCGCGAGGTACAGCACGCCGCGCAGCACCGCGCTCGCTCGCGTCATCTCGTCGTCGTCCACCACGTTCTCCACGGTAGGGCTGTCATGACAGGCCTGAACAGATCGGGCACCGCGAGCCGGAGACGCCCACGCAGGACAGCAGGACGTCGAGCGCGGCGTTCTGCGCCCAGCGAAGCCTGTCCGCATGAGTCTGCTTCCGCTTCGGTGCGGCATTGTCCAGCAGGAAGGTCACGAGCTGTCGCCAGTGCTCCTCTGCGCGCTCCCAGTCCGGGCCCGGGACCGGGACCGGGACCGTTGCCGTCGCGGCCCGGTGCAGGTCGCCGAAGGCGAGGACGGCCGTCTCGACGTCGCCGCCGCGTTTGTGCAGGTCGTGCAGCATGATCACGGTCCGCTCCCGCCCGGCGGCGGGGGCGGGGGAGCGGCGAGCTCCCGGACGCTGTTCAGGACCTCCTCCAGCGGCAGGGCCTGGTGGGCCTGGATCTGCGCGGTGACGAGATGCCCGGCCATGCCGCCGACGAAGGCCGGGATCGCGGCCCATCCGGTCACCGACAGCAGCCACGCACTCCACTGCGGCCGCACCGCGGCCGGCGAGGCGAGGCCCACCATCACCTCGTACGCCTGCGCCCACCCCAGCAGGAAGCCGTTCAGCGCGAACAGTCCCGCGCACAGTCCCAGCACCCAGCTCGCACGGGTCAGCAACCAGTAGGGCAACCGCCCCAGCGCGTGCCGCCGCGCCCACCAACCGCCCAGCCGCCGGGCACGGCCAGGGGCCGGCGGGCCGGGCCGCCGCGCGGGAACGGGCGGGACAGCAGGGGGTGGTGCTGGCGGCGGAGGCGGTGGTGTCGGCGCGGGCACGCCCACACGCTAGCCCTCCCACGGCCGCCTGCACGGTCGAACCGAAGGATTCGCCGCCGCACCGCCGAAGCCCGCCTCGGGCACGGGGCGTTGTCCGCCCCGCACGCACGGGGGTCACCCGGAGATCCGCGACCATCTCGTGGCCCGCATGGCCGAGGTCGAGCGTGCAGGCCGGCCCGGCGAGGTCGAAGGACTCCGGGTCGGCCTGGCGGGCGCCGAGGGGCCACATCATCGAGAGGGGCCGAGGTCGCGTTTGTGCGCCCCGGTTCCGGGGCTTCGGAGCCGATGGCTAGCCGGGCAGGCCGACCGCGCGGTCGCCGGAGCGGGACTGCTGGACGACGACGGCCACCACCAGCAGCAGGCCCTGGGCGACGTTCTGCCAGAAGGAGTTGATGCCCTCGACGGTGAGCCCGTTCTCCAGGGCGCCGAGCAGGGCGACGGCCAGCAGGGTGCCGCCGATCCCGCCCCGGCCGCCCTTGAGGGCGCAGCCGCCGAGTGCCGCGGCGGTGATCGCCTTGAGTTCCAGGCCCTCGCTGCCGGAGACCGGCTGGCCCGAGCCGGTGCGGGCGGTGAGCAGGATGCCGGCGAGCGCGGCGACCGCGCCGATCAGGGTGTAGACGGCCACCAGGTACTTGTTGATCGCGATGCCGGCCAGCCGGGCGGCGGTGTCGTTGCCGCCGATCGCGTAGAGGTTGCGGCCGAGGTCGGTGTAGGTGAGCAGGATGTGCACGGCGAGCGCGACGAGGATCAGGATCCAAACCATCACCGGCAGTCCGGCGATCTTGCCGCGGCCGAGGAAGACGAACACCGGGTCGCCGAGCACATAGCCCTGCGCCCGCCCGTCCGAGACGAGTTGGGCGATGCCCTTGTAGGCGGCGAGGCCGGCCAGGGTGGCGATGGTCGCGTTGACCCGGCCTCGGACGATGACCAGGCCGTTGACGGTGCCGACGAGAACGCCGACGGCCACCGCGGCGGCCGTCCCGGCGAGGGCGTTCGACCCGGCCGAGGTGAAGGCCATGGCGCTGACCACGGAGGCCAGGCCCGCCTGTGAGCCGACCGAGATGTCCAGACCGCCACAGATGATCACGACCGTCTGGACGACGGCGAGCAGGCCGGTGATGGTCGCGGCCTCGGCGATCACCTGGAGGTTGGTCCAGCCGAGGTAGTTGTCGTCGAGCAGGCCGAAGACGGTGAGGACCAGGGCCAGGGCGCCGAGCAGGCTGAGGTTCTGGCCGCCGATCCCGGCGAGCAGGGCGAGCGGACGGCCTCCCGTGCGCCGCCGGCGGCCGTGCCCGGAGCCCGGTCCCCGGCCGGAGCCGGGTTCTCCGGACCCGGGGTCGCCGGGACCGGGGCGCCCGACGGCGGGCGGAATAGCGGCGCTGGTCATGAGGGTGCTCCCGGGGAGGTCGGGCGGTCGGCGGTGGCGACCGCGGTGATGTCGTCGGCCATGGCGAGCTGCAGGACCGCCTCCTCGGTGGCGGCCGCGCGGTCGAGTTCGCCGGTGATCCGGCCGTTCTGCAGGACGACGATCCGGTCGGCCAGGCCCAGGAGTTCGGGCAGTTCGGAGGAGATGACCAGCAGGGCGACGCCCTCCTCGGCCAGGTCGGCGATGATCCGGTGGATCTCGGTCTTGGCACCGACGTCGATGCCGCGGGTCGGCTCGTCGAGGATCAGCAGCTTGGGCCGGCGGGCCAGCCAGCGGGCGAGCACGACCTTCTGCTGGTTGCCGCCGGAGAGCTTGCGGACCTCGTGCTCGATCGACGGGGCGCGCACCCGCAGCCGGTCCGTGTACACGCGGGCCAGGTCGCGTTCGGCCGCGCGCCTGACGAAGCGCCAGCGGCGCAGCCGGTCCAGGACGGCGATCGAGGTGTTGTCGCGGATCGAGCGGTGCAGGAAGAGGGCCTGGGCCTTGCGCTCCTCGGGGGCGAGGCCCAGGCCGGCACGGATCACCCGGCCGGGGCGGCCGGCGGGCAGCGGTCGCTCGTCGAGGGTGACCGTGCCGGAGCGGACCGGCAGGTCCCCGGCGAGCGCCAGCGCGAGTTCCGAGCGCCCCGCGCCGATCAGCCCGGCCAGACCGACCACCTCCCCGGCCCGGACGGTGAGGTCGATGTCGCGCACGTGGTCGGTGGTCAGGCCGCGGGCCCGCAGCACCACCCGGTCGGTGGCGACGTCGCCGCGGACGAACAGGGCGGACAGGTCGCGGCCGACCATCTGCCGCACGAGGTCGCCCTCGGTGGTGTCGCGTGTGTCCTGGACGCCGGCCAGCGCGCCGTCGCGCAGCACGGCGATCCGGTCGGCGAGCCGGAAGATCTCGCGCATCCGGTGCGAGACGTAGACGACCGCGACGCCCTCGGCGCGTAGCCGGCCGATGAGCGCGAAGAGGGTGTCGGCCTCGTGCTCGGACAGCGAGGAGGTGGGCTCGTCGAAGGCGATCAGCTTGGCCTCGCCGGCCCCACCGGTCAGCGCGCGCATGATCTCGACCAGCTGGCGCTGGGCGGCGGTGAGCCGGGAGCCGGGCAGGTCGGGGTCGAGGACGCCGGTGAAGCCGAGCCGGTCCAGGTCGGCGGTGATCCGGCGGCGCAGCACGGCACGGTCCAGCCGGCGGCCCCGGCCGGTGGGGAGGGCGCCGGCGTAGACGTTCTCGGCGACCGAGACGTGCGGCACGATCTCCGGTTCCTGCGGGACGATGCGGATGCCGAGGGCGCGGGCCTGGGCCGGGGAGCGCAGGTCGACGGGGCGGCCGTCGAGCAGGACGCGGCCCTCGGTGGGCCGGTGGTCGCCGGTGAGGATCTTCAGCAGGGTGGACTTGCCGGCGCCGTTCTCGCCCATCAGCGCGGTGACCGTTCCGCGGGGGAAGTCGAGGGTGACGCCGCTCAGGGCCCGGACGGCGCCGAAGGTCTTGGTGAGGGCCGCGACGCCGGTGGTGCCGGGCGGTTGCGGGGTGGGCCGCTGTCCGGCGGGCGGCCGGGGCCCGGGCGGCTCCGGGGTGGCCGGCGGCTCGGTGGCCCGGTCAGCCACAGGTGACTCCCGCGCCCTGCCAGGTGGCGGCATCGACCATGGTGGCGCGTGCGAACAGCTCGGCCGGGAACTCCTTGCCGTTCTTGAGCTTGTCGTACATCGTCTGGACGGCGAGCGCGCCGACTTCCCGTCCGTTGATGAACAGCGCGGCCTTCATCCCGGTCGGCTTGCCCGCGCTCCAGTCCTTGCAGGCGAGGTAGGCGCCGAGGCCGACGCCGATCACGTCGTTCGCGCCGAGGCCGGCGTTCTGCAGCGCGGTGACGGCGCCGTGCACGTTCTCGTCGTTGCAGCCCCACACCACCCAGTGCTTGACGCCCGGGTTGGCGGTGACGGTCGCGGCGACCTTGTCCTGCGCGCCGGTGGGGGTGTTGTCGGTGGCGACGTCGATGGTCCGCACGCCGGGGACGGCCGCGTCGAAGGCCTCCTTGGCCCCCTTGACGCGGTCCCCGCAGACGGTGACGTCCTGCTTCCAGGCCGAGACGACCCGGGTGTCGGCCGCCGACCAGCCCGCCTTGGCGTACTCCTCGGCGGCGCGCCGGCCGACCTCGGCGCCCATCTGCGCGCCGCTGAAGCCGATCCGCGGCACCAGGTCGGCCTTGGCGCAGGCGGCCGGGTCGGGGCCGGTGGCGCAGACCTGGTCGTCGGAGGTGAGCAGGGCGGTCCCGGCGTCCCGGAGCGTCCGCACGACCTGCGGTCCGACGGCCGGGTCGGGGACGACGACGATCACCCCGTTGGTCTTCCGGGCGACGGCTCCCTGCACCTCGCTGACCGTCTTGTTGGCGTCGCTGCCGAGGTTGACCACCTTGAGGTCGATGCCGAGTTCGGCGGCCTTGGCCTTGGCGCCGGCGGCCTCGCCGATGAAGTACTCCTGGTCGCCCTGCTTCTGCAGGTAGGTGATCGAGATCTTCCCGCCGACGGGTGCCGCCGAGGCGTTGCCGGTGGTCGTCTCCTGCCCGTCGGAGCAGGCGGCGGTCAGGCCGAGGGCGAGCAGGAGGGAGCCGACCGCAGCGCGACGGCTGGTGCTTCTGGTCATGGACTGGACCGCTCCTCATCAAGCAGAACCAAACAGATTTCAACGCGATGTGAAATATCACACCCGGCACTGACAGACCGTCAAGCCCCGTGCAGCAGAAAGGTGCTCTTGAATGTCGGCTCCCGCCAGACCTATGCTGCGTTGCTTTCTGTTTGAAAATGAGACAGAAAGCACCAGCGCGACTCCCCTTCACCAGCGAACCTCATGCGCCCCCACCCGCGCACTTCTGGAGCGCCCATGCGCAGATCCGCGCCCCGAATCGTCCCCCGCACCCTGCTGGCGCTGGCCCTCGCCGCGTCCGGCCTCGGCACGCTCGCCCTCGGCCCGGCGGCGACCCCCGCCGCTGCCGCGCCCACGGCCGTCACCGTCGAGAACGGACAGGCCCTCACCCCGCCGATGGGCTGGAACTCCTGGAACATCCTCGGCACCGCCGTCACCCAGGAACAGGTCGTCCAGACCATCGACTTCATGGTCGCCCGCGGACTGGTCGCGGCCGGCTACGACACCGTCACGATCGACGACGGATGGTCGCTCGGCCACCGCGACGGCCAGAGCGCCGACTTCGCGAAGACCGCCGAGGGCGCCATGCAGCTCTACGACGCCAACCGCAACCCGGTCAGCGGCACCGACGGCACGGGCCTCGACGTCACCAGCGGCCACCTGGTGCCCGACCCGGCGCACTTCCCCTCCCGCACCGTCAACGGCCGCACCGTCAACGGCATCGAGTACCTCTCCTGGTACGCGCACAGCAAGGGCATGAAGCTCGGCATCTACGCCACCACCACCTACACCACCTGCCAGGGCCACCCCGGCAGCCTGGGCCACGAGAGCACCGACGCCGACGACTTCGTGGCCTGGGGCGTCGACTACGTCAAGTACGACGACTGCCCCTACGGGCCCCAGATCACCGGGCCGGACGGCCACAACTACTACACCCAGGGCATCGGCCGGGAGCTCACCCGCTCCATCTACGCCCGCGCCCAGGACTTCCGCCGGGCACTGGACGCCTCCTCCGCCGCGCGGAACCGGCCCCGGGTCACCCTGAGCATCTCCGCCCAGCCCGTGCACACCGGCGTCCCGTACCTGCTGGCGGCCGACGACCCCGCCCGCACCGACCCGGTCGTCGTCGCCGCCGGCACGCCCCCGTTCGAGGCGCCCGGCTACGCGCCGACCGGCAAGTGGTGCGGCCAGGTCGCCAACCTGTGCCGGATCGGCGGCGACCGCGGCCCCGACCTGGACGGCGTGCTCTACAACGGCCAGCTGCGGACCGCGCTGGAGTACCCGGGCAACGTCCGGCCCGGCAGCTGGAATGACATGGACATGATGTTCGCGGGCTGGCTGTCCCCCTACGGCGTCTACGGCACCACCGACAACTGCACCTGCCACAAGCCGATGACCGACGACGAGGCGCGCAGCGAGATGTCCATCCTCGCGATGATGGCCGCCCCGCTGATCAGCGGCGCCGACCTGCGCACCGCGGCGGACACCCGGCACACCGACCAGGGCGTCAGCTGGACCACCGGCATCAGCGACTCCGCCCTCGCGATCTACAAGAACACCGATGTCATCGCGGTGGACCAGGACCGCCTCGGCAAGCCGGCCACCCTGGTCGGCGCCCCGCCCAACAGCCCCGCCGCGCCGATCGTGCTCAAGCGCCAACTGGCCGACGGTGACACCGCCGTGCTGCTGGTCAACCAGGACCCGGCCGGCTGGAAGAACATCACCACCACGCTCACCGACCTCGGGCTGACCGGGCCCGGCTACACGGTCAAGGACCTCTGGACCGGCGCCACCGGTGTCTTCACCAACACCGTCGGGGCCTCGGTGGCGCCGCACGGCGTCACGCTGTACCGCCTCAAGGCGCTGCCCGCCACCGTTCCGGCCGCGGTCGTCGGCGACGGCCGCTACCACGGCATCAGCGCGGGCGGCACCGGCGGCCAGGCCCTGGAGGTCCGCGGCATGTGCGCCGCGCCGGACGGCTCCACCACCGACATCAACACCTGGTGGGACTGGCACACCTCGGAGCAGTGGAAGTTCACCCCGAACCCCGACGGCACCGTGCACATCACCGACAACTGCGACACGCCCACCCAGGTACACGGCACGCTGACCGGCGGCAACGGGCCCGGCTCGGCCGCCTGGGTGCTCAACCGCTGGGACCCGGCGAGCCCGCACCAGAAGTGGCGGGTCGTGCAGAACACCGCCACCGGCGCACTGATCATCACCAATGTCGCCACCGGGCTGGCCCTGGAGGCCCCGCAGAGCGCACCGACTTCCGCGGTCGTCCTCGGCGCGCCGAACCCGGCCGCCCCCGGTCAGGCCTGGACACTGCTCAACTGAGCGGCCGCGTTCCGTTCCTTCCTTGCCCGGGTCCAACTCCCCCGACCCGACCATCCTTTCGGCTCCCTCACCTGGAGGATTCTTGCGCACCCCCGAAACCCGGCCGGGCCGCCGCTTCGCGGCCGCACTGACCGCGCTCACCCTGATGGCGGGCGGCGGCGCCCTCACCGTCGGGCTCCAACTCGCCACCGCGCCACCGGCCGCGGCCCTCGACAACGGCCTCAACCTGACCCCGCAGATGGGGTTCAACAACTGGAACTCCACCGCCTGCGGGGAGCAGTTCAACGAGGCGATGATCAGGAACATCGCCGACATCTTCGTCGACAAGGGCCTCAAGGCTGCCGGCTACCAGTACGTCAACCTCGACGACTGCTGGGCGATGCCCCAGCGCGACGGGGCCGGCAACCTCGTTCCCGACCCGGTCCGCTTCCCGCACGGCATCAAGGCGCTCGCCGACTACGTGCACGGCAAGGGGCTGAAGTTCGGCCTCTACTCCAGCGCCGGGGACCACACCTGCGACACCAAGGGCTTCCCCGGCGGCCTCGGCCACGAGCAGCAGGACGCGGATCTGTGGGCATCCTGGGGCGTCGACTACCTCAAGTACGACAACTGCCGCAACCAGGGCGTCGACGCGCAGACCCGCTACCGGGCCATGGGCGACGCGCTGAAGCGGACCGGCCGGCCGATCCTCTACAGCATCTGCGAGTGGGGCAGCACCGGGCCGTGGAACTGGGCGCAGCCGGTGGGCAACTCCTGGCGCACCACCGGTGACATCAGCGACAACTGGGAGAGCATGATCTCCATCGCGCAGGCCAACCAGGGCCTGGCCAACTACGCCAAGCCCGGCGCCTTCAACGACCCGGACATGCTGGAGGTCGGCAACGGCGGCATGACCGGCACCGAGTACCGGACCCACTTCAGCCTCTGGGCCCAGATGGCCGCACCGCTGCTGATCGGCTCCGACCTGCGCAGCGCCGAACCGGAGACCCTGGAGATCCTCACCAACAAGGACGTCATCGCGGTGGACCAGGACCCGCTCGGCCGGCAGGGCTCCGTGGTCTCCCGGGTGAACGGGCTCGTGGTGATGAGCAAGCCGCTGGCGGACGGCAGCCGTTCGGTGACCCTCACCAACGAGCGCTCCTACGACACCACCATCAGCACCACGGCGCAGGCCATCGGCATCGGCGGCGCGGCGTCGTACACGGTCAAGGACCTGTGGTCCAAGCAGAGCACGACCAGCACCGGGGCGATCGGCGCGGTCGTCCCGGGGCACGGCACGGCGATGTTCCGGGTCACCCCGAGCTCGCCGGTCTCCCCGCCCAACGGGGTCACGCGGTTGAGCGACCTGCCGTTCACCTCCGTCTCCAACTTCTGGGGCCCGGTGGAGCGCGACCACAGCAACGGCGACCACGCGGCCGGCGACGGACGGACCATCACCGTCCGCGGCGTCCAGTACCCCTACGGCCTGGGGGTGCACGCCCCCAGCGAGATCGGCGTCCACCTGGGCGGCACCTGCCGCAACCTGGTCACCGACGTCGGGATCGACGACGAGGCGTACGGCAACGGCTCGGTGGTGTTCCAGGTCTACGCGGACGGGGTGAAGGCCGCCGACAGCGGCCCGGTCACCGGCCGGGACGCGGCGAAGCGGCTCACCGCCGACCTCACCGGGGCCGGAGAGCTGCGGCTGGTGGTCACCGACGGCGGCGACGGCACCAGTTGGGACCACGCCGACTGGGCGAACGTCCGGATCGCCTGTGGCAGCGGCCCGGCCGCCGGCACCTACCAGCTCTCCGACCTCGCCTGGTCCGCCGCGGGCAACAGCTGGGGTCCGGTCGAGCGGGACATGAGCAATGGTGACAACCAGGCCCGCGACGGCTCCGCGATCAGCATCGCGGGCGCCAAGTACCCCAAGGGCCTGGGCGTCAACGCGTTCAGCGAGATCGTCTACTACCTCGGCGGGTCCTGCTCCGCGCTGAGCACCGACGTGGGCGTCGACGACGAGGCGCAGGGCCGGGGTTCGGTCTCCTTCGAGATCTACGCCGACGACAGCAAGGTCGCCGACAGCGGGCGGATGACCGCCGCCTCCGGGGCCAAGCACCTGGCGGCGGCGCTGACCGGGGCCAACGAGCTGCGGCTCGTGGTGACGGACGGCGGCGACGGCACCAACAGCGACCACGCCGACTGGGCCGCACCGGTGCTCACCTGCTGACCGGGGCGGGCGCGGTGCCGAGCGGTCCTCGGCGCCGCGCCCGTCTCGTGGCAGCTCATGGCGGGCTCGGGTGTCGGCGGTCGCGGCGTCGACGGTCTGGGTGTCGTGCCGTCAGAACCCGTCCCAATCGTCGGCGTTCATCCGGTAGCTCGACCGGTCGCACGGTCGGCCCTGGTCGCCGCCGCTGCGGCGGTCGTTGCCGTCGTCGTGACGTCGGCTCCGGCTCCGGCTCCGGCGGGCGACCGGCGGGGAACCGTCACGGTGACGGCCACGCCCCCGGGTTCACCGGCGTCGTCGGCCCCGCCGACCCCGTCGACCCCGCCCCGGATGTCCACCCGGCCGCCGAGCAGCGCCACCCGCTCGCGCAGCCCGCGTATGCCGTGGCCCGGTTCGGAGCCCCGGGCGATCCCCCTCCCGTTGTCGGTGACGGTCAGCCGGGCGGCCGGACCGTCCAGGACGAGCCGGACCTCCACCCTGGTCGCCCGGCCGCGCCGGCGGGCGTTGGTGATCGCCTCCTGGGCGGCGCGGTAGAGGGTGGTGAGCGTCCCGGCGTCGTGGCCCGACTCCTCGCCGGTGACCGTGAGCTCCACCGCCAGCCAATCGTCGCCGAGGTACCGGACGAGCTCGGCGAGCGAGCGGACCAGGGAGAATGGGCGCGCCCCGCGCAGCACGCCCACCGACTCGCGCACCTCCTCCAGTGCCCGCCCCACCGACCGACGCGCGTCCGCGAGGGCCCGCGCCGAAACCTCCTGGTCCAGTACTCGGAACGCCTCGGCCTTCTCCAACTGCACACCGGCGGCGGTGAGCCGGTGGCCGAGGCTGTCGTGGATCTCCCCGGCCGCCCGGCTGCGCTCCTCCGCCGCGGACAGTTCCGCGACCCGCTCCGCGTAGCGGGCCAGCCGCTCGCGCGACTCCTCCAGCCGTACCCGCGTCTCCTGTTCACGGACCGCCGACCCGGCCACCGACAGGACCAGCGCCAGGGCGAGGCCGAACACCAGCACGTCCGACACGTAGACCGGACGCACCCACCACCCCGGTGCCAGGACCGTCAGCCCGATCAGCAGCAGCCCGACGCTCCCGGCGGCGCAGACGAGCGCCACCCACCGGCCGAAGGCCAGGTACGCGGTGAACGGCACCAGGACGAACAGCGCCCGCGACACCCCGGAGCCGTCCACCACCGCGACCACCGCGAACAGCGTCACCCGCGCCGCCAGCAGCGGTTCCGCGGGCAGCCGCGCGGCCGGCGCCGAGTCCGGCCCGGGCGCCTCCAGGGCGAGCAGGGCCAGCAGACCGGCGGCGAAGACGGTGAGCCGGGCACCGCCGAACTCACCGGCGGCGACCGCCGCGTGGTAGAAGCCACCGGCCAGGACCACGGTGTAGAGCACGGGCGGGATCCACCGCACGGCGCGCTGTTCCATCCACCCCTCCTCAGTGCCGACCGGGCCGGTCCCGACCACGCCGGGACTGTACCCGCGTTCCCGGCACCCTCCCCTCCCTCGCACAAAGATTGGCCAAAGGTCATGGAGGGCCGGGGCACAGACCGCGCGAACATGTGCAGATCGGCACTTCTTGGCCCCCTGCGCGGACCCCTAGCCTCATCAGCGTCAGGTTCAGCGCCCCTCCCGGCCTGTCCCCGGGAGCTCGGAACGAGGAGTGAACATCCATGCACCACAGCGTTCTGACAGGCCATCGGATCATCCGACCGCGCCTTCGCCGACCCGGCCGGGCCCTGACGGTCCTGGCGTCCATCGCCGTCCTCGCGGCCCTCGTCCCGGCAGTCGCCGCCGTCGCCCTGCGACCCGGGTCCGGAAGCGTCGGCGAGGACCCTCGCGCGGCCCGGCGCGGGCGTCCTCGCGGGGCGGGGCCCGCCGGCCCCGCCCCGTCAGGTCCGGGACGGCCGGCGTCACCGCTTCATGTAGACGCTGTCCATGAAGTCGATGATCTGCTGGTCCGTCAGGCGGTGGCCCTGACGGTGGCCCATCGCCAGGTCGGCCTCGCTGATCATGCCGACCAGCCGGTCACCGTCGATCACCGGGATCCGGCGGATCTGGTGCTGCTCCATCTTCTGGAGCACGGCGTCGATGCCGTCCTCGGCACGGACGCAGTGCAGGTGGCCGGCCAGTTCCATGGCCTTCACGGCGGCCGGGTCCCGTCCCTCCGCGATACATCGGACGATGATGTCGCGGTCGGTGATGATGCCCTTCAGCTTCTGGTCGCCACCGCAGATCGGGAGGGCGCCGACGTTCATGTCGCGCATCATCCGGGCGGCGTCGGCGAGGCTCTGTTCGGCGTCGACGCACTGGGCGCCGGGGTGCATGATGTCTCGGGCTGTGGTCACGGGGACTCCTCCTCAGGGTCTTCCCCCGAGCAGCGAACGGTCCGCTGCGCCCACCCTATGCACCCCGCCGACGGTCCGCGAGCGCATCGCCCCGGGTGCTACGTGCGGTCACCGCCGGGCCGTGCGGGAGCAGGGCCCGGCACGGGCCCTGCCGCTGCGGCGGGCGCCGGGGCGGACCGATACTGGGGGCGTGACGGACGAGTTCGCCGGGGCACCGCCCGGCAGGACGGCGGCCGGCGACGACCCGCTCGACGAGGCGGTCCGGGTGCGGCCCACGACGGCGCTGCGCCCGTACGTGGCCTGGTACTCGGGCTACCGCCGGCACGGTGTGCCAGCCGCGCTGCACCGGGGTCTGCCGTCCCCGCACCTCACCTTCATCCTGACCCTGGACGATCCGCTCACGGTGGCCGGCCACCCGGACCCGGGGCAGCCGCCCGCCCGGTACGCCACGCTGATCGGCGGCCTGCACACGGCGCCCGCGCTGATCAGCCACGACGGCCGGCAGTCCGGCATCCAGCTCGCCGTCCACCCGCTCGCGGCGCGGGCCCTGTTCGGGCTGCCCGCCGGGGAGCTGTCCGGGATGGACGTCCCGGCCGAGGCAGTGCTCGGGGCGGCGGCCGCGAGCCTCCGGGAGGCGGTCCGGGAGGCCCGCGACTGGCCGGAGCGCTTCGCGGCGCTGGACGGCGCGCTGCTGCGGCTCGCGCGCCCTTCCGGCCAGGTGCCGCCGGAGGTCGTCCACGCCTGGTCCGCGCTGCGGCGCAGCGGCGGGGCCCTGCCGGTGGCCGTGCTCGCCCGGGAGACCGGGTGGAGCGAACGGCACCTGCTGGACCGGTTCCGCCGGGAGACCGGCCTCAGCCCGAAGGCCGCCGCCCGCGTGATGCGGTTCGACCGGGCCCGCCGGCTGCTGGCCGCGCCCGGCCGGACGCCCCGGCTGGCGGAGCTCGCGGCATACTGCGGCTTCGCCGACCAGGCCCACCTGGCCCGCGAGTTCCGCGCGCTGGCCGGGTGCGCGCCGAGTACCTGGCTGGCCGAGGAGGGGCCGGACGCGGCGAAGTTCCGAAATGTCCAAGGCGGGGCCACCGGGCCCGCGCCAGAGTGAGAGGCATGACGGCGGTCCGGCCCGGTGCCTGTCCGGGACCGGCCGCCACGACCCGGAGGAGGCACCCGCCATGGGCACCGACACCACCGACACCGGCCCCACGAACACCGCCGACATCAACTCCGGCGGAACGGCGCCTGCGCCGCAGGTCTGGCCGAGCCTGCGGGCCCGCGACGCCCGCGCGCTGATCCGCTTCCTCTCGGAGGCGTTCGGCTTCGAGGAGGTGGTCGCCTACGGCGAGGGCGCGTTCGTGGCCCACGCGGAGCTGGCCTGGCCGGAGGGCGGTGGTGTGATGCTCGGTTCCGACCGCCCGACGCCCGAGGGCGCCGAGCCCTGGCCCGGCGGCCCCGGCACGTTCAGCGCGTACGTGGTCACGGCGGACCCGGACGCCCTGCACGCGCGGGCCGTCGCCGCCGGGGCACGGATCACCACCGCGCCGTTCGACACGGACTACGGTTCGCGCGACTTCGCCGCCGCCGATCCGGAGGGCAACCACTGGTACTTCGGCACCTACCCGGGCGCCCCGACCCACGGCGGGCTGAGCCGTGCGCCCCGGCGATACGAGCAGTGACACGAGCGGTGACACGACCGGCGACGTGACCGCAGCCGATTCCTCCGGCGAGGCGGCGGCCGTGCAGCGGCTGCGGGCCGTCTGCCTGGCACTGCCCGAGGTGGACGAGCGGGTCAGCCACGGTGAGCCGACCTGGTTCGCCGGTGCCGGCCGCCGGGCGCGGGTCCTCGTGATGCTCTCCGACCACCACCACGACGACCACCTCGCGTTCTGGTGTCCGGCGGCGGCCGGCGCCCAGGAGTTCCTGGTCGCCGAGGAGCCGGACCGGTTCTTCCGGCCGCCCTACGTCGGCCACCGGGGCTGGGTCGGCGTCCGCCTCGATGTGACACCGCTCGACTGGAAGCGGATCGAGGACCTGGTCGCCGACGCGCACGCCCTGGTGACCGGCCGCGCACCTTGACAATATTTTTAGGTCAGGTGACCTATTTTTTCTTCCATGACCACACCCGCACACGTCTCCGCCCCCGACACCCTCACCCACGACCCGCACGGGCCCGTCCTCCTGGTCGGCGGCTACGGGACGGTCGGCGCCGAACTCGCCCGCCTGGTGGCGGCCGACCACCCCGTACTGCTCACCGGCCGGTCCGAGGAACGGGGAGCAGCGCTGGTCCACGACCTCGGCGGAGCCCCGCACGCCGCGGTCCGCCGCTGGGACCTAGCCGACCCGGCACCGTTCCAGGCCGCGGTCCGGGCCGTCGTGGGCGTGGTCAACGACCCGGACGACCGGGTGCTGCGAGCAGCGATCGTCGGCGGGGTGCCGTACGCGGACATCACCCGCTGGACCGTCCGGCTCCAGCGGGCCGCCACCCTGGCCGCCCTGCTGCGCCCGACCGCACCGGTGCTGCTCTCCTCCGCGTGGATGGGCGGCGTCGTCAGCCTGGTCACCGCCGCGCTGGCGGACCGGCTCGGCGGGGCGGACCGGGTCGAGACCGCCATCCGCTGGGACCTCGCCGACCGGGCCGGTGCGGACTCCGTCGAGTTCATGGACCGGCTGGGGCTGGACTACGAGGTCATCCGCGAGGGCCGGCGCAGCACGGTCGCCCCGTTGAGTGACGCGGGCACCGTCCGGATCGGCGACCGTCCCACCCGGGTCGCCCGGATCGACACGCCCGAGCAGTTCACCCTGCCGCTCACCCTCGGCACCACGACCGCCACCACCCGGATCGGCTTCAGTTCCGGCCTCAGCACCCGGGCCCTGCTGGCCGCCAAGCACGCCGGCTTCTTCCGCTGGGGCCGGGGCGAGCGCTGGCAGTCCGCCCGCCGCGCCATGCTGTACTCCCCTGGCGACGGCGGCACCGCGCTCCTGCGGATCGACGTCACGCACGGCGGCCGCACCCTCACCGCCGTCGTCGAGGACCGCGCCGGCCAGGCCCACCTCACCGCCGTCGGCGGCCTGCTCGCCCTCCGCCGCGCCCTCGGCACGGACGGTGCGGCCCCCGCCCCGGCCGGCGTCTCCTTCCCGGAACGGACACCCCGCCCCGCCCAACTCCTCCCCGCACTCGCCGCCCTCGGTGTCTCGGTCGACATTCACCCCGCCACCGGCTTGGATGCTGCCGCATGAGCACCGCCCCCGCCCCCTCCACACCGCCAGACCCGAACCCGGGCAACCCCACCGAGGTACCCCCCGGGCGGCCCCGCCCCCACAAGGCCACGCGGCGACCGGATCCCACCCCACCCACGCCCGCCCCGAACACCGCCACGGAAGCCGGCACGCCAACGGCTCCCGGCCCGGCACGGCCGAAGCCCACCCCCGGCCCCCACAGATCGGCCACCGCTCCGAAACGCCGCACCCCCGACAGCCCGGCCGAAACCGCCGCCACCACCCCTGGGCACGCAGGCGAACCGGAGGAAGCCGAACGGCAGGCGGAAATCGCCACCGTGGCAGCCCCAACCATGGAGCGAGCCGAAGGCACCGCCGGTGCCCACGGATCGGCCACCGCTCCGGAAGGCCACGCCCTGGCCGGCGCGGCGGGGGCCGCCGGCACGGCGGCCCCGGGGCCGGGCGGCTCCGGCAGTCGCTCGGTGGGAGCTGGGTCCGGAGAGCGGGTTGCCGGGAGTGCCGGCAAGGGGGGCCCGGGGCGGGGGCGGAAGGGGGCGGAGCGGCGGGAGGCGCTGTTGGACGCGGCGGAGGGGGTGCTGGTCGCCGAGGGCGGGGCGGAGTTGACGATGCGGGCCGTGGCGGCGGCGGCCGGGGTACGGCTGGGGCATCTCCAGTACTACTTCCCCACGCATGCCGACCTGGTCGCGGCTGTGCTGGAGCGGGTGCTGCGGCGGTCGGCGGAGCGGTTGGCCCCGCTGCTCGCTCCCGAAACCGCCCCCGACACCGACACCGCCCCTGACACCGACACGGCCGCTGCGGTGGTGGTGGCGCTGCTGGCCGAGCAGGAGGACGCGCGGCTGGTCCGGCTGTTCGCCGAGGTGTGGGCGCTCGCTGCCCGGGACGCGGCGGTGGCCGGTGCCGTCCGGCAGTTCTACGACGGTTACCGGGAGCAGGTGGCCGCGTTCCTCGGCCGGCGACGGCCCGGGCTGTCGCCGGCCGAACGGCAGGCCAGGGCCGGGGTGTTCGTGATGCTGATCGAGGGCGCCTCGCTGTTCCGCTCCGGGCTGGCGGGTGCGCGGGCGCCGGACACCGATGCCACGCTGGTCCGTACCGCGCTTGACCTGCTCGGGCCGTGACACTCCCGGGCAACGGGCAAGCGACCTGCCCGGGGCATGGACGGCTCGCGCCGGGCCCCCGCGCCGGGCAGACTGGCCGCAACGGACCCGGCCGCGCCGGGACGCGCGCAGCCTCGGAGGCGGCGATGCCGCAGATGGTGGTTGACGGGCGCACGCTCGCGCTCTCGCATCTGGACAAGGTGTACTACCCGCAGACCGGCACCCTCAAGGGCGAGGTGCTGCGCTACTACGCCGCCGTCCACGCCGCGCTGCTGCCGCACCTGCGCGACCGCCCGGTGTCCTTCCTGCGCACCCCGGACGGCGTGGCGGCCGAGGTCTTCGTCGCCAAGAACCCGCCGCCCGGGACGCCCCGCTGGGTGCGCACGGCCGAGGTGCCGAGCAACAGCGGCGAGCTGCGCCAGGTGGTGCTGGAGAACGGCGCCGCCCTGCTCGCACTGGTGAACCTGGGCTGTCTGGAGCTGCACGTGCCGCAGTGGCACACCGCCGCGCCGGGGCTGGCGGACCGGCTGGTGCTGGACCTCGACCCGGGCGCGGGGGCGGACGTCCTCACCTGCCGCACGGTGGCCGGGATGCTGCGCGAGCGGCTCGCGGCGGACGGTCTGGAGGCCTGGGTGAAGACCTCCGGCGGCAAGGGCCTGCACCTGATGGTGCCGCTGGAGCCCATGCCGAGCGCCCGGGTCTCCGCGTACGCCAAGCAGCTGGCCGCCGAGCTGGAGGCGGCCCACCCGGACCTGGTCGTGCACACCATGGCGAAGGCCCGTCGCACCGGCCGGGTGCTGGTCGACTGGTCGCAGAACACGGCCAAGAAGACCACCGCCGCGCCGTACACCGTGCGGGCGCAGCAGCGGCCGACGGTGTCGGCGCCGCTGTCCTGGGCGGAGTTGGACGCGGCCGGGTCGGTGGAGGAGCTGGTGTTCACGATCGCCGACGTGCCGGATCGGCTGGCAGCGCGCGGCGACCTGTTCGCGCCGCTCCTCGATCCGGCACGCGCCCGTCCGCTGCCCGCCGCCTCGCCGCGCACCCCGTCCACCGCCGCCACCTCGACCGCCCCGACCGCCTCACCCCGAAGAGCGCCCTCGGCCGCCGCCCGTGATCCGGTGGTCCTGGAGCCCCCGGTGGAGGTGATGCGCCCGGCGGCCGTGCCCGCCGTCCCCCCGGCGGACGGCCTCGGCGGGGCCGGGGTGGTGTACGAGCTCAAGCTGGACGGCTTCCGCTGCGTGGCCTTCGCGCGCGGGCCGGGGCGCCCGTCGTTCCTGCAGTCCCGCTCGGGGCGGGACCTCACCGCCGACTTCCCGCCGATCGCCGCCGCCGTGACCCGGCTCCCGGCCGGGCTGGTGCTGGACGCGGAGCTGGTCGCCTGGCGCGGCGGACGGTTCGCCTTCGAGGAACTGCTGCGCACCCGCCAGGCGCGGGCCGCCGAGGACGTGGCGCTCGGGCTGATCGCCTTCGACGTGCTCGCCCTGCCGGGTCGGGACGTCCGGGGGCTGCCGTTGGCCGACCGGCGGCGGCTGCTGGTGGCCGCGCTGGCCGACGTCCCGCCCCCGGTCCAGGCCGTCCTGGCGACCACCGACCGGGCCGAGGCGCTGGCCTGGATGGAACGGCTCGCCGACACCGGGGTGGAGGGGCTGGTCTGCAAAGCGGCCGGCTCCCCGTACCGGGCCCGCGGCGCCGGGCGGGTCTGGGTGAAGTACCGACGCGGCGACACCGTGGACGCGGCCGTGCGCGCCGTCACCGGACCGCCGGCGCGGCCGAGGGCAGTGGTCCTGGAGCTGGACGACGGCCGGGTCCTGCTCTCCTCGCCGCCGCTCTCCCCGCCGCAGTCCCGACAGGTGGCGGAGGCGACGGCCGGACGGCTCGGCCCGCCCGTCCACGACGCGCAGTACGGCTCCGTCCGGCCGGTCACCACCGCGCTGCGCGCCGAGGTGACCGTGACCGGACGGCCTCCGACGGCGCTCTTCGTCCGGCTGCGCGGCGACTGAGCCCGGACGCGCCCACCGAGCCGTACCCGCCCACCGAGCCGCGTCGAGGGAGCCCAGCACCATGAACCACAGCCCCAGCCCCAGCCCCAGTCCGAGTCCCGACCCCGACCCCGACCCCGCCGAAGCCGACGCCGGCCCCGCCGAGGGCGCGCCCGTGTACGCGGTCGGCCGGGTCGGCGTCGACTTCCGCTCCGCGGCCCGCCTGGACGGCTTCCGACGACAGCTGGCGGAGGTCCCCGGCGGACCGCCCCCGGATCCCGGGGACGCCCGGCAGCTGTACGACCACCTGGTCGGCAACCCCTGGGCCTCGTCCGAGGTGACCTGGACGCTCACCCTCGACAGCACCCCGGTCTACGCCCTGGAGGCCGGACCCGCCGTCGGGATGGACTGGTCCGGCCCGCTCCCCGGCCCCGCGCCGGACGGGACCGAGGAGGACGAGGAGGAACGGCTCGCGCTGCTGCGCCGGATCGCCGCCGCCCCGCCGGTGCACCCCGTCCACCGGGCGCTGCGCGAGGCGCTGCTCGGCCAGTCGCTCCCGCTCGGGGATCCGGGCCGCATCGGCCGGCTCACCGTCCCCGGCCGGCTCACCGAACGCTCGACGCGGCTGTTCTCCGGCCGGACCGTGCCGGTGGTCCGGGTGAGCGCCGTCGGCCTGGCCCGCTGGACGGAGACCCCGCTGATCGCGGCCGCCGTGGACACCGTCGCGGAGGGCATCACCCGGCGCGATCGCAATCCCGACGACGGACACGACGACGACGGACACGCCCACGATCACGACCACGAGGCGGTGACCGGGCACGTCCGCGCACTGCTCGACAAGGTGTACTACCAGCTTCGCAACCCGGGCCGGAGCGCCGCCGAGCGGGCGCTGAACCACGCCGTGACGGAGACCTTCCTGAGCGGCGGCCTGCTCGGCGAGGGCCCGCTCTCCGCCCAGCGGCTGCCCGACGCACTCGCCCCCGCCACGCCCGGCCCCACCACGCCCGGCCCGGCCACACGCGGCCTCTGCACCCTGGACACGATCACCGTCGCCAGGAGCCCGTACTGCCGGGCGGACTCCGACTGCCAGGACGTGATGGTGCGCTTCTTCGACCCGGCCGACGACCGGCGTGCCGCCGTCACCTACGTCTGCACCGTCGACGTCAGCGACGAGCTGCCGGTCAGTCTGGGACCGGTCCACCGCTTCCTCGGCTGACGTCCTCCGGTGCCGTGTGGCGGGAGGGGGCGGCCTCGTGGGCGACCGGCCAGGGCGGGTGCGGGCCCTTGGCCGGGTGCGCGTGGGCGAACTCCGTCACCAGTGTCTCGTTGAAGACCGGCAGGTCGGAGGGCTTGCGGCCGGAGACCAGCACGCCGGGACCGTCCCGGCAGACGTGGACCGGCTCGTCGACCCAGTAGGCGCCGGCGTTGACCAGGTCGGTGCGGATGCTCGGCCAGGAGGTGAGCGTGCGGCCGCGCACCGCGTCCGCCTCGATCAGCGTCCACGCGCCGTGGCAGATCACCCCGACCGGCCGGCCGGCGGCGGACAGCTCGTGGACGAAGGCCACGGCGGCCCGGTGCAGCCGCAGGGTGTCGGGATTGGCGACGCCGCCCGGCAGGACCAGCGCGTCGTAGGCGGCCGGCTCGGCCACACCGACGAGGTCGTCGACGGGGAAGGTGTCCGCCCGGTCCAGGTGCCGGAACGCCTGCACGCGTCCGGGCCGGGTGGACACCAGTCGCGGCGTGCCGCCCGCCTCGGCGACGGCCTGCCAGGAGGAGGTCAGTTCGGTCTGCTCGACGCCCTCGGGCGCGACCAGGAACGCGACCGTGCGGCCGGTGAGGGCGACGAACTCCGTCCGGCTCACCCCGCTCACCACCCGTCCCGCGCCGACTCAGCCCGCACGGCCCGCACGGCCCGCACGGCCCGCATCGGGCCCGGCCGCCCCTCCCACCCGGTCGACGGCCGCGGGCGGCGGCGCCGAGCGCACCCGGGCGCGCGGGCAGTCGAGATGGACGACCAGTTCGAGGTGATCGATCCGGGACACCAGTCCGACCGGTACCAGGACCGGGGCGCCCGGCACCCACGGCCGGGTGTCCACCAGCAGGTGGTCCCCGGCGTCCTGGTCCACCCGGCCCAGCGGGCCGTCCGTCGCCTCGACCTCGTAGCCGACCAGCGTGAGATCGGCGGCGTGGTGGGAGCCGGGGCGGTACTCCCACAGCTCGGTGGTCATCACGTCTCCGGATAGTCCCAGGGCCTGCGCTCGCGGCCGTCCTGCCGGTCGCGGCGCCCCTCCGGATGATCGCCGGGGCGGTCGCCGCCGTCCGTGGGCTCCCCCGGCCACCCGCGGGCGCGCGGTCCCCGGTACCCGCCGTCCAGCAGATCGTCCGCCGTCTCCTCCACGCGGGCGCGCCGCCGACGGCGCAGCACGGTCGACAGGGCGGCCGCCATCAGGACGCTGCCGATCCAGACCGCCGCCGAGGCGATCGCCACGGCCGCGGTGGGCTTGCGCACCGCGACGCTGAGGCAGACCGCCGACATCACCAGTGCCGTCATCAGCACACCGGCCGGCATCCGGCGGCCCAGGCCGCCCAACGCGTTCCCCAACCGGCTCGGCCGTTTGGCACCCATCGTGCTCAACCGCCGGTCGAGGCGGGTGTCCCTGCTCAGCTCGCCCTCGATCTCGGCCAGGAGCCGCCGCTCCCGTCCGCTCAGCGCGGGTCCGTCCATCTCGGTCACCTCCGGCACTTCCGGTGACGACGTCCTCCCGTCCGGGCGAGTGCCCGGCGGGGTGCGGGCTAACCGCTCCGGCCCGCCGAGGCGGTCGAGGAGGTCAACCCGGTCGACGCGGTCGGACGGCGGTCGCGGAACGCCCGGGGGCGGGCGAGCAGGCTGTCGTCCAGCACGCGCAACAGGGCCGCGGCGTCACGGTGCACCTCGACGGCGCCCGCGGCCCGCAGTTCGGGCGCGGTGGCACCGACGCCGAGCACGGCGACGCAGGCCACCCCGGCCCGGCGCGCCGCCCGGACCTCGGGCACGCTCCCGGCGACGAACACCGCGTGCGCGGGCTCTCCACCGACCAGGTCGAGCGCGGCCCGAACCGGGTCGTGGCCGGGGTCGGTCACGGTGAGCGCGGGGGTCGCGGCAGGACCGGGGGCGGTCAGCACCACGGTCCAGCCACGGGCGGCGCACTCGCGCGGCAGATCGGCGGAACCGCGTGGCGTCGCACGCCAATCGGCCCCGAAGAGTGCCGCGGAGATGACCGTCATGGCCCACCGCTCCCGTTCCGCACCACGTACGGGCGCGCCCTTCCAGGTTAGGCCCGCACCCGGCACCCCGCCCCCTGCCCGCCTGGGAACCGGGCAGCCCGATGCCATCCGCGCGGGCTCAGCCGTCCCGGCGGCCCCGCGCCTCGGGGCCGGGACCCGCGCCGGCCTCGGTGTCGGGGTCGGTGGCCAGCCGGGCGTGGAGGTGCTCGTCGTGGTAGCGGCCGTCGCCGAAACGGTAGGAGGCACGCAGGGTGCCTTCGAGCGGGAAGCCGCAACGGTCGGCGACCCGGCACGAGGCGGGGTTGTCGACCGCGTGCGCGAGTTCGATGCGCCGGGCGCCCGCGGTGTCGAAGCCCCAGCGGGTGACCGTGCGGGTGGCCCGGGTGACCACGCCCCGGCCTCGGGCGGCCGGCAGCAGCCAGTAGCCGACCATGGCGAGCCCGTCGGCACGGTCGGTCCACCGCAGGGCGATGGTGCCGAACAGCTCGGAGTCCACGGCGTCCAGGATCGCGAAGTAGCCGAGGCTGCCGTTCTCCCAGCCGGTGGCCCAGCGGTCGAGGCACGCCTCGGCCTGCACCGGGTCGGCGGCGCGCAGCGGGTTCCAGAGGGCGATCTCCGGATCGGCGGCGGCCTTGGTCAGGCTCGCCACCGCACCGCCCCGGACCTCCAGGCCGGGCCGCCACGGACGCAGGACGACGTCGCCCAGGTCGAGGACGGCCGGGACGAACCCGCGGCTGCCGTCGGTCGGCGGTCCTACGGGCGCTGCGGGCGCGGAGGAAGCGGCGGAGCCGACGGGTGCGGTGGAGTGCGTGGTGCTCATCCGCCCTTCCTATCCCCCGTCCCACCTGCCCGGCAACGGATTTACCGTCGCCGCGAAAACCGGTCGGCACCGCAGCCCCGGCGTGCCACGATCGGCCCATGGCCGAACTCCTCACCGCCCACACCTCCGCCCTGGACCCCGGCACCAGGGAGGCGGTCCGGGCCCTGCTGGCCGAGGAGTTCGTCGACCTGGGCGAGGAGGACTGGGAGCACGGGCTCGGCGGCGTGCACGCGCTGGTCCGGGAGGGCGGTGTGCTGATCGGGCACGCGGCGGTGGTCCAGCGGCGGTTGCTGCACGCCGGACGGGCGCTGCGCACGGGGTACGTGGAGAACGTGGTGGTGCGCGCGGACCGGCGCGGGCGCGGCCACGGTGCGGCGCTGATGGCGGCGTCGGAGGCGGTGGTCCGGGGCGGCTACCAGCTGGGGGCGCTCTGCGCGGCGGACGACGCGGTGGCGTTCTACGCGGCGCGCGGCCGGCAGCCGTGGCGCGGTCCGCTCGCCGCGCTGACGCCGCACGGCCCGGTGCCGACGCCGGACGACGAGGGCGAGGTGTTCGTGCTGCCGGGTGCGGTGGCGCTGGACCTCGACGGGCGGTTGGTGTGCGACTGGCGCGACGGCGACCTCTGGTAGCCGGAGCCCGGAGGCCGCAGTCCAGGGACCGCCGTCGCGCCGGAGGGGGTCAGACCCGGGCGAGGTAGCCGTTGTCGACGAGCCAGAGCACGTTCAGCCGGGCCGGACCGTCGGGGACGAGCGCGGCGTCGAGCTGGTACTGCAGACCGTAGCCGGGCTGGCCGAACCAGGGCGCTATCGGTCCGGCGTGCACCTTGAAGGGCTTGACCACCTGGTAGTCGTGGTAGTTGCAGCTCGCGGCCGGGTTGGCGTCCAGGCTCTGCGGCGGGATGGAGCGGCTGGCGTAGGGCAGGCCCTCGGGGGCGAGGAACGCGCCGTACTCGCTGCCGTAGCGGTCGATCCGCTGGTTCGGGTAGAGGGTGATCTCGAACTCGACCGGGGTGCCGTCGGGCAGGGTGACGTAGCCGTTGGCGGGCGGGTATATCCAGCCCGGGCTGCCGTTGTTGGCGGTGGGGCTGTAGTAGGTGGCGAGGAACTTCGCCTCGTCGAGGCCACCGGTCCGCCGGTAGCCGATCAGCTCACGGCCGACCGTGCCGGCGGTCGGCAGGTCGGCGGGGCCGAGCCGGGGATCGCCGTGGAAGTCCGCCGTCGAGCACTCGTCGGACGGGGTGGCGGCCGTCGTGGCGGCGAGGGCCGGGGTGGTCGGGGCGAGCAGGGCGACGACCGCGGCGAGCGGTACGGCGAGCAGGCGAAGGCGCACGTTGTCTCCGTCATGAGGTGGTGAGCTGGCATGCAGCTTGGGTGGTGCGGTGGTTCGGTGATGAGCCGGCGGCGGCACGGCGGGCGGACCGGAGCATGATCGGTCACCCTCCGTGGCCAAGCCGGCACCAGGCAATCGGATCATCTGAGTGCACGTCAACCGCCCGAGCCCGTAACGGGTCCGGAGCCCCCGGTTTCGGCCAACCCGCGCACGTCGGGTGCCGGGGGCGTGCAAACTGGAGGGTCGCGCCCCCAGCCTCGGACCCGGCACAGCCGCCGCAACCAGCGGCGGACCCCGCCGGAGCCGCCGGGGGACGCATCAGTTCCATTGACAGCGCGTCGGGCCGGCCCGATCCTCGCCGGTACGGCCCGGCCGCCGGCCACGGCCGCTCGACGACCGGGGGTGGTCAGCGATGACGGACCAGTGCGCCGCACGGCGGATGCCGACGTCGGTCCGGCGGGCGGTCGCGTGCGTGTGGATCCACGCCGCGCTCAGCGGCTGCTCGGGCCTCCTGCTGCTCGGGGCCCTCGGCCGGAACCAGGGCGACGAGGTCGCGCTGGTGCGCTTCGTCGCGATGACCTCCGTGCTGGTCGGCCTGCTGCTCGGCACCTGTGCCGGCCTCGCCTCGCGCCGGGCCGGCTGGACCAGGACGACGGTGGCCGTCATCGAGGCCCTGTCCGTGGCCGTCGGCGTGCTCCTGGTGGCCACCGGCTCGTTCGCCGCCCTGGCCGGCATCGCCCTCGGCGCGTTCGTCCTGCGGGCGTTCCTGTCCGCCGACGGGCGCGCCTGGTTCAGTGACTAGGCGTGCCCGCCGGCCCGCGGCGGGGACGGCGGGGCTCGGACCGGGGACCGGGTTCGGGCCAGGGACCGGGTTCGGGCCAGGGACCGGGTTCGGGCCAGGGACCGGGTTCGGGCCAGGGACCGGGTTCGGACCGGGGACCGGGTTCGGGCCAGGGACCGGGTTCGGGCCAGGGACCGGGTTCGGGCCAGGGACCGGGTTCGGACCGGGGACCGGGTTCGGACCGGGGACCGCCGGGTTCAGCCCCGGCTGCTGGGGGCCAGGCGGCCGAGGAGGTGCAGCAGGCGGTCCAGCGCGTCGCGGGAGTTGGGCTCCGTCAGGTTGACCATCAGCCGGAACGCTGCCCGCAGCAGGGCCGGGTTGCCGAGCCCGACCGCCCCGGCCGCGCCCACCAGCCGCGGGTGGCTCAGCGCGGCGGCGGTGAGCCGCCCGAGCGCGAAGTAGCCGTCGTAGGCGGCGCGCAGGGCCTGCGGGTAGGCGCGCAGGGCCAGATCGCGGCCGCGGTCGGTGCGCCGGGCGAGGGCCTGGACGATCGCCTCGGCGGCGAAGCGGCCGGACTCCATCGCGTAGGCGATGCCCTCACCGGTGGCCGGACTGACCGTGCCACCGGCGTCGCCGACCAGCAACAGGCCGTCGGCGTAGTGGGGTTGGCGGTTGAGTCCCATCGGGAGGGCGGAGCCGCGGATCGGTTCGGTGACGGCCCCGGGGTGGTAGCCGTACTCGGCGGGGAGATCGTCGCACCAGCGGCGGAGCAGCTGCCGCCAGTCCACCTCGCGGGGCACCGCGCCGGTGTCGACGACACCGAGGCCGATGTTGGCGGTGCCGTCGCCCATGCCGAACACCCAGGCGTAGCCGGGCAGCAGGCGGCGGGCCGGGTCGGTGGGGTCGCGCAGGTCGAGCCAGGCCTCCAGGTAGCGGTCCTCGTGGCGCGGGGTGGTGAAGTAGGTGCGGTAGGCGACCCCCATCGCGCGGTCGGTACGGCGGTAGCGCCGCATCGCCAGCGAGAGCCGGGTGGAGTTGCCGTCGGCGGCGACCACCAGGGGCGCGCGGTAGGTGACGGGCCGGCGTTCCTCGCCGAGCCGGGCGGTGACGCCGGTGATCCGGCCGGTCCGCTCGTCCAGCACCGGGCCCGCCACGTTGGCCCGCTCCACCAGCCGGGCGCCGACCGCGGCGGCCCGCCGGGCGAGCAGCTCGTCGAAGTCGGCGCGGCGGCGGACCAGCCCGAAGCCCGGGTAGGCGGACAGCTCCGGCCAGTCGAGTTCCACCCGGCGCCCGCCCGCGACGATCCGCAGGCCGCGGTTGTGCAGCCAGCCGGCGGATTCGGAGACGTCGATCCCGAGGTCGATCAGCTGCCGGACGGCGCGGGGGGTGAGGCCGTCGCCGCAGACCTTCTCCCGGGGGAAGGCGGACTTCTCCAGCAGGAGGACGTCCAGGCCGGTGCGGGCCAGGTGGTAGGCGGCGGTGGAGCCGGCGGGACCCGCGCCGACCACGATCACATCGGCCGTGTCCACGCCGGTCCCGGACCCGCCGTCGGCGGCGGTCGGCTCCGCCCCCTCGACCGGCTCCGCTCCCCCGGTCCGCTCCACTCCCCCGGCCTGCCCGGCGCCCCCGACCGGCTCGGCGCCGCCGGACGGGCCGGCGGGGTCCGGCTGGGCGGGACGGGTGGACGACTGCTCTGCTGGGCCGGGCATGCGGCGCTCCCACGGGTGTCGGTCCTGCGGCGGACTCAGCGGATTCGGCGGACACAGACGATATGGACCGCGAACGCCCCGTCGAACCCGACACGCGGGCATCGGCCGCCCCACCCGACACCACCCGGCCCGATCGGACCGATCCGCACACCGGCCCCTCACATCCGGGTGACCGAATCGTTGCCATGAATTTGTCGGACAATCTGCTTTGCTTTCTGGCAATTCGGCCAAACCGTCCTTGCGGAGCCGAACCGGCTACGGGATTTTGATGCGTCTCGTCCGCCGACCGATGTCGGCCGAGGGCTCCCACCTCCACGCGCGGCCCCGCCGGGCCGCCGATCCCCGTTGGACACAGCCATGCGCATTCGCTCCACCACGGCGCGGTCCCTCGTCGCCGTCCCCGCCGTCGCCGCCCTGCTGCTCGCCACCCCCACCGCCGAGGCCGCCGCCGGCGGCCAGGCCGCGAAGGGCAACAACGGCACCGTCAAGATCCACGACTCCTCGACGGGCGAGGAGCCCAAGAACAACGAGCCCAAGGTATGCGCCTTCTACCTGGACTCGTTCGGCTTCGACCCGGGCCAGGACATCGTCTGGCTGATCGCCCAGATGCACACCGACAACAAGGAGACCGCCGTCGTGTACGGCGACATCCCGGTGGACGGCAAGGGCCACATCCGGACCGAGGACATCAACCTGCCGGACGGCCAGTACAAGCTGTACTGGGCCTCGGTGGAGCTGGACCGCGGCAAGCTGCCGACGACGCCGCCGAAGCTCAACAACCCGAAGCACAAGGTGTTCAAGGTGGACTGCGGCGGCCGCACCCCCACCCCGACCGCCACGCCGAGCCCGACCGGCAAGCCCACCACCACGCCGCCGGTGACGCCGACGCCGGTGCCGACGCCCACCAAGGCGACCCCGGTCCCGCCGCCGCCCACCAGCGCGACGCCGACCACCCCGCCGACCACCCTGCCGACGACGCCGGTCCCGACGGTCCCGGTCACCCCGAGCACGGTGCCCACGGTGGCCCCGAGCGAGACGCCGTCGCCGACCGAGGCGCCGACCCCGTCCACGCCGCCGACCACGACGCCGCCGAACCCGACGGTCCCGCCGACCGTCGCCCCGACCGGCTCGCCGAGCGCGATCCCGTCGGTCACGCCGAGCACCACGCCCAGCGGCACGCCGGCCACCACCCCGGCCGCGAGCCCGTCGGCCACCCCCTCGGCCACCCCGGGCACCACCGGTTCGGCGAGCCCGTCCGGCACCGCCACCCCGGGCGGCCAGGCGCCGGAGCCGAGCGCGAGCGGCCCGGCCCCCAAGCCCACCGCGACCGTTCCGGTGCACATCGCGCCGGCCGACACCGTCGTCGACCCGGCCGACCCGCTGATCATTCCGACCCAGGTCAGCGTGCCGACCCCGATCGCCGGTGGCACGTCCTCCGGCAAGGACCTCGCCTCCACCGGCAGCAACGGCACCGGCACCCTGCTGATGGCCGGCGCGGGCACCGTCCTGCTGCTCGGCGGCGCGGGCGCCGTCGTCTACACCCGCCGTACCCGCCGCTCCTCCTGATCCGGCGCCCGGACCTCCGGCACCCGGACACGTGAACGGGCCGGTGACCCTCAAGGTCACCGGCCCGTTCGCCGTCCCCGTCCCCGCCGTCCCCAGGGCGCTCAGGGGGTGATCGCCAGCTCCACGTAGGCGGCCAGGATGGCCAGGTGCACCGCTCCCTGGAGCGGCGTCGCCCGGCGCGGGATGACCGTCAGCGTGCCGACCACGATGGTCAGCGTGAGCAGCACCAGGTGCGAGGAGTCCAGGCCGAGCACCAGCGGCCCGGAGAGCCAGTACGAGGCGACCGCCACGGCCGGGATGGTCAGGCCGATGCTCGCCAGCGCGGAGCCGAGCGCCAGGTTGAGGCTGGTCTGCACCCGGTTGCGCTTGGCCGCGCGCAGGGCGGCGATGGTCTCCGGCAGCAGGACGAGCAGCGCGATCACGACACCCACCACCGAGTTCGGCAGCCCGGCCGACTGCACCGCCGACTCGATGGTCGGCGACACGCCCTTGGCCAGGCCGACCACCGACACCAGCGCCACGCCGAGCAGGGCCAGGCTGACGATGGTGGCCCGCATCGTCGGCGGCTCGGCGTGGTCGTCCTCCTCGACCACCTTGCCCTCCGGGGTGACCGGCAGGAAGTACTCCCGGTGACGGACCGCCAGGGTGGCGACGAACAGGCCGTAGAGCACGAGCGAGGCGGCGGCCGCGAAGGCCAGCTGGGCGGGCGAGAACTGCGGGCCGGGCGAGCTGGTGGTGAAGGTCGGCAGCACCAGGCTGAGCGTGGCGAGGGTGCCGATGCAGGCCAGCGCCGCGCCCGTCCCCTCGGCGTTGAAGACCGCCACCCGGTGCTTGCTGGCCGCCACCACGATGGACAGGCCGAGGATGCCGTTGCAGGTGATCATCACCGCGGCGAACACGGTGTCCCGGGCGAGCGTCGCCGACTTGTCGCCGCCGTCGATCATCAGGGTCACGATCAGCGCGACCTCGATCACCGTCACCGCGACCGCGAGCACCAGGGAACCGAACGGCTCGCCCACCTTGTGGGCGATCACCTCCGCGTGGTGCACGGCGGCGAGCACGGCGCCCGCCAGGAACAGCGACACCACGCCGACCACCCAGCCGGGGAGATCGCGGTGCCAGGTCAGGGCGAGGACGGCGAAGGCCAGCAGGGGCACGACGACGGTCCACTGCGTGACGGCAGGTCGGAGCTTGGTGAACATGCCGCCGAGCATCCCATCCGGAAGCACGGGTTCCACGGCGGCGCCACCGGGGAGGCCGCGGATGTGGCCGACCTCATGACCCGGCCACCGTAGTCCCGCCGTACTCCGCGAGGTAGGCGAGGACCTTGCCGACGTGCGGTTTCACCCGATCGGGTACACCGCCGGCGTCGGCGACCGTCTTGTCGCTCGTCCGGTAGCCGGCCGTCACCAGGGCGGGCAGCTCGGCGGCGGGATAGCCGCGCTGCTTGAAGCGCTGGGCGAGCCAGCAGACGTAGCCGCCCATCGCGGCGATGGCGTCGTCGGGGTCCAGGTAGTCCTTGACGCCGTCGTGGTCGGCGTCCTGCGCCCAGGCGTTGAAGACCGAGGGCGTCCACATCGCCACGCCGTACTCCCCGGTCTCGGGGCGGGCGGCGGCCGGGTCGAAGCCGGACTCCGCCTTGATCATCGCGGCCAGCAGCACCGGGGTGACCTCGGCCTCGGGGCAGCGGCGGGCCGCGTCGTCGATCGGCGTGCGCAGCGCGACGGGGACGTCGGCGCCCGGCGGGATCGCACCCGGCCGAACCGGACCGCGCACCGGCGGCGGCGCCCCGGACGCCACCGCCGACGCGGACGACGCGGACGGCTCGGCCGGCTCCGGCGCGCCGGTGAGCGCCAGCAGGGCGGCGGCCCCGGCGAGCAGCGCCGTCGCGCTCACGGCGGTGCGGCGGCGCCGCGGCCGCACCGGCGCCCCACCCGCGAGCGGCGCGTCCTCGTCGAGCGCCACGGCGAGCAGCGCCGCGAGGTCGACCTCGGCGCGCCGCCGCCGGTCGGCCGTCAGGCAGGCGGCGACCAGCGGCCGCCACCGCTCCGGCAGCGCGGCGTCCAGCCGCAACGGGGCGCTGCCGCGCGCGTAGGCCAGGGCGGCGAGCGAGCGGGCCCGGGCGGTGGCGCCGAGGAACGGGTGCAGGCCGCCGGTCAGCAGCTGGTGGGCGAGGACGCCGAAGGCCCACAGATCGGCGCTCGGACGCAGGGCCACGCCGTGCGCGCCGGTCCGCTGGGACCACCACTCCGGCGGCACGTGGTCGGGCGAGCCGAGCGGCGGGGCGTAGGCGTGGGTGCCGTCCAGTTCGGCGGTCAGTCCGAAGTCGGCGAGCTTGGCGGTGCCGTCGGGCATCAGCAGGACGTTGGCGGGCTTGAGGTCGCCGTGCACCCAGCCGGCGGTGTGCATGTGGCGCAGGCCGGCGGCGACCTCGGCGAGGATCCGGCCGGCGTCCGGGACGGGGGCCGGCGGCCGCGTCCCGGCCAGGACGTCCTGGAGGCTGCCCGCGGCGCGCTCCATCACCAGGGCGAGCGCGCCGTCCAGTGCGGGATGGGCCGGGTCGGCGAGGGTGACCACGGCGAGGGTGCGGATCAGGTGGGGGTGGTCGGCGCGCCGACTGAACCGCATTTCACTGTGGGCGAGTTGACGCATGGTGTCGCGCTGGCCGGGGCTGAGCCGGCCGGGGTGGAGGAACTTGACGGCCGCCTCGCACGGACCACCCCCGGACGGGCCGCCGGACCCGCCGCCGCACGTCTCGCCGAAGCCGGCACCGGACCCGCCGTCGGATCCCGCCCCCTCGCGGCGGGCGGCGTAGACGCTTCCCCAGCCGCCCGCCCCGATCCGCTCGCCCACCCGGTACCCCGCGACGACACAGCCGGGCGGCACCGCGAACCCCGCCCCGTCCTCCGGGGGTTCGGGCGGGGCCGGCGACGCGGTGCTCGCTGCCACCGCGGGGTCACCCGCCGCGCCGGGGCGGGAGCAGCACCAGGTGCTCCTCCCGCACGAGGTCGAACCGCAGGGCCAGCGCGACGAGTTCCTCCCGCTTGCCGCCCGGGTCGCCCCCTTCCACCGGGTCGCGGAGCCGGAGCTTGCTGCCGACCAGGTAGTCGATGTGGTAGTTGACGGCCGAGCGGCTGAGGTCGCGGCAGGCCGGCAGGTCGCGCAGCCGCGCCACCACGTCGGTGGCACCGGGCACGGCCGCCGCGGAGGGCGAGCGCAGCCGCGGCTCGCAGAGCGCGAGCAGGACGAGGAAGTACTTCGCGGTCGGGTCCAGGGCGAACGGGCTGACCGTGCGTTCACCGTCCGGAACGGCCGACTCGCCGCTCAGGTAGGCGTGCTGGGGGGCGAAGACCTTGAACGCCGCCGGTTCGCCGTGGGCGGGCAGCAGGATCCGGGAGATCTCGAACGGGACGGGCGCGCCCAGCCGCCCGGGCGCGACCTTGACGTGCTCGCCCGCGCCTTCGAGGTTCTCCACGACGTAGGTGGCGGTGGCGCTGAAGTTGGAGAGCCGCCAGTAGTCCTCGGCGGCGGTGATCTCGCCGGCCCGGCGCGACACACCCGGGTCGGGGATCGGCACGGCGGGCGGGCGGCCGGGCTCGCCGCGCCCGAACGCGGCCGTGTCACCCGGCCCGAGGTGCAGCAGGGCCGGACGGCTGGGCGGGGCGCCGCGGGGCGGCCGCGACAGGCGGGCGAAGCGACGGTCGGCCGGGGCCGGCGGGCGGGCGTCGGGCAACTGCACGATGACCGTGGTCATCCGGGTCACCTCCGGGGGTCGGCCCGATCGTAGCCGTCCGAACCATCCGGCAGCGCCGGCCCAACCCGGACGAGTGAACGAGGAGCCGCCAGGAGCGAGTTGCTCCCTGGCGCACCGTCAATTCGACTACCGGCACCCGCACCGTCACGTCGGTCGGTCGACACCTCAGGGTCATCCGCACGTCACCGGCGCGATCGCTCTCAGTAGTTGAGCGATCACCATCAGTGTGATGCAGCGCACACGGGGAACCTTAAGGATTTGTGCAAGACTCATCCCACAGAGCGAGATTCCCTTTCATTCCAAGGAGGTTGACATCATGCGCGCTCGGATTGCAGCTCTCATGGCGGCGGCGGCAGGGATCACCGCGGTCACGGTCCTTCCGGCCGCGGCCGCGACGACCACCCCCGGGGCCACGGCCCCGACGGGTGGCGTCGCGTGCACGACGGTGCTGAACCAGCCGTGCGTCTGGCACGAGGCCGACGGTGCGGGCGTCGTCGGCGTCGCCCAGGTCTCCGCCGACCTCGGCCAGTTGACGATCGTCAAGGTCGAGGTGCGCACCCAGCGCGCCTGGGGAAGCCCGTGGGTGACCGCCGCTTCGGCGACCACCTACGCCCAGGGCTTCGCGAAGGCCGTGACGCCCCGCGTGGTCACCTCGGACCTCAAGATAGTCTGCGCCACCGCGGGCCCCGCCCAGGACGTGGCGCAGCAGGTGACCACCTGTACCAACCCGTTCTGACGCCCCGTCCGATGACAGGGGTCTGACGGGCCGGGGCCTCGCGCGCCCCGGCCCGGGCCGGCCGCCGGGCCCGCACCCGGTGGCCGGCGCCGTCCCCCCAGGAAGCATCCGCCACCGCTCCCACCAGCAATCACTCAGGATGCTCACAGCCGTCGCTCAGTTCACGGGCCGTCGGCAAATGCGCCAACCACCCGTCGAAACCCGTCCACGGTGCGCAACCCGGTTCGGAGCATGGGTTTTTGCACTATCTTGGGATTTCGTGGAGCGGGGCGGGCCGCCCACCCGACAGGCGTGCGCCGAACGGCCGGGCCTTGCGGTGCAGCGTGCTCCACCCCCGCCGACGCACCATCGCACGGGGAGGAAGGGGGGAGCGCGTCCATGCCCGAAGGAACCGCGCATTCGACCGGGGCCGCCGAAGGCCCGAGCACCGCGACGGCCACCGGAACCACCACGGCCACGACCACGACGACCGCCACCACGACCACCGGCCCGACCACGACCACCGGCCCGACCACGACCGCCGTCACCCGCACGAAGGGCACCGCTCCGACGGACGCCGCCCCACCGCGCGCGCGGCTCGCCGGCCGGCGGGCCACCGTCGACGCCGTCCTGCGCCACTCACCGCTCCAGCCGCTCTTCCGGCTCGCCGCCACCCGCCGGCTGGCCGTGCTCGCCTACCACGGGGTGGACGACCCCCGGGTGTTCGCGCTCCAGATGGAGCGCCTGGTCCGCCACGCCCGCCCGGTCTCGCTCGCCGCCGTCGAGCAGGCGGCGCACGGCGGCCGGCCGCTGCCGCACCGCAGCGTGCTGGTGACCTTCGACGACGGCGACCGCACGGTGCTCACCGAGGGCCTGCCGGTGCTGGCCCGGCTCGACATTCCCGCCGCGGCCTTCGTGGTCACCGACCTCATCGGCGGCGACCAGCCGTTCTGGTGGCGCGAGGCCGCCTTCCTCGCCGAACACGGCGGCACCGCCCGCGCGCTGGCCGACTGCCCGCCGAGCGGCGCGGTCCGCCGGATGAAGACCCTCGCCGACCCGGAGCGCCGCGCCGCGCTGGCCGAACTCCGGGAGAGCGCCGGGGTCCGCGCACCGCGGCAGGAACAGCTCACCCCGGCCGACCTGCTGACGCTCGCCCGCGGCGGCGTCGCGATCGGCAACCACACCGCCGGCCACCCCTGCCTCGACCGGTGCGAGGACGACACCGTCGGGGCCGAGGTGACCGGCGCGCACCGGGCGCTCACCGGCTGGCTCGGCGGCGAGGCGCCCACCGCCTTCGCCTACCCCAACGGCAACCTCGACCCGCGCGCCGAGACCCTGCTGAACCGCCTCGGCTACCGGCTCGGCTTCCTCTTCGACCACCGCCACGACCGGCTGCTCCCGCCGAACCCACTGCGGATCAGCCGGCTGCGGGTCAACTCCACCACCGGCCGGGACCGCTTCGACACCATCCTCTCCGGGCTCCACCCGGCCGTGCACCGCCTGCGCGGCGGCACCTGACGGGCCGCTCCGGCGGGGGCCGCGCCGCCGCCCGCTCCCCCGCCCGGACGGCCGGCGCGGGGACCGCTTGCCCGGATCCCCGCCGCCCGGGGGTCGGGATCCGGGAGAATACCGACCGGCCCGTGGCCGGCCGCCGGCCGGCGGGCACACCGGGAACGGACGAGCCTGGGGGGCAGCACACATGGGAACAGCGCATCCGGGACCGACACCTCAGCGCCCGGCCGGTCGGACGGCATCCGTCGCCGCGCCCGCCGGTGCGCGCGCGGTGCCGGTCCGGTACCGGTCGGCCGCCCTGCCGGCGGACGTGGTCGACGGCTGGCGCGAGCTGGTGGCGGGCCGCGCGGGCGGGCCGGGCGGCTCCTGGTTCAGCACGCCCGAGTGGACGCTGGCCTGGTGGGAGACGCTGGGGGCCGCCGAGAGCGGTTCGCGTTCCGGTACCGGCGGCGAGGTCGTGGTGTGGCGGGACGGGCACGGCCGGGTCGACGCCGTCGTCCCGCTGCTGCGCACCGCCCAGCGCCTCCACCCGCGCGCGCCGCTGCCCGTCCCCTGCCTGACCGTACTGGGCTCGGGGCCGGGCGCCGCCGACCACTGCGGCTTCGCCGTCGCCCCGCACCGCCGCGCCGAGGTCGCCGACTGGCTGGCCCGGCGCGGACGGCGGGCCACCCTGCTGCTCGCCGACCTCGACCCGGACCAGGCCGGTCTGCTGCCGCCCGGCGCGGTGGAGATCGGCCGCACCCCGTGCCCGCGCGCCGATCTCACGGCCGGACCGGACGCGCTCGGCTCGCGGCAGTTCCGCGCCAACCTGCGCCGCTACGGCCGCAAACTGGCCGCCGAGGGCATCACCTTCCGCTGGGTGCCGCCCGCCCTGGCGCTCTCCGAACTCCCGGAGCGCCTCGAACTGCTGCGCACCGCCGTCCGGTTGCACCGGCTGCGCCGGGCCGCGCTCGGCCGGCCGACCACCTTCGACGAGGCCCGCGCCCCGCTGCACCTGCGGGTGATCGAGCGGGCCGCCGACACCCACCGCGGCGAGGGCCCGGCGTTCCTGGTCGCGGAGCGGGCGGGCGAGGTGGTCGGCGTGCTCTACGGCTTCCAGTGGCGCGACACCTTCGCCTACTACCAGATCGGCTGGGACGTGGCCTGGGCCCCGCTGCGGCTCGGCACGGCGGTGATCGCCGAGGCGATCCGGGCCGCCGCCGGGCAGGGGCTCACCACCTTCGACTTCCTGCGCGGCACCGAGCCGTACAAGTACCGCTTCGACGCGGTGGACCGCGAGGACGTCTCCTGGCTGGTGCCGCACGGCGTGCCGGGGGCACTGCTCGGGCTCAAGTACCGGGCCAAGGCCGCCCGCCGGGCCCCGGCCGAGGCTGGGCGGGCCGCGACGACGGGGACGGCGGCCGAGGCGCCGGCGGCCGTCCCCGCCCGGGACTGACGGCGGGGTCTCGTCAGCGGCGGGCCTCCAGCCAGGAGGCGAAGGCCTCCAGGGCGGGCGCCGGATCCCGCCGGCCGACGCCGATCCGGAACCGGTCGGCGGGCGTCGCGGTCAGCTCCGAACGGAACACGGAGGCCGGCAGCAGCAGGACGCCGGCCTCCTCGACCAGCCCCCGGCAGAACGACTCGACACCGTCCGCGCCGAGGTAGCGCGGGTAGGCGACGCAGCCGCCGTCCGGGGCGCGCCACTCGAAGAGGTCGGCGAAGCGGGCGAAGAACGCGTCGAAGAGCGGCAGGTTGGCCGCGATCAGCGCCCGGTTGCGGGCCAGGATCGGCTCCCGGGCCTTGATCGCGATCCGCGCCAGGATCTCGCTGGGGGCGGCGTTGCAGATCGTGGTGTAGTGCTTGGCGCGCTCCAGCCGGCCGCGCAACTCCCGGTCGCGGCAGACGATCCAGCCGATCCGCAGCCCGGGCAGGCCGAGCGACTTGGAGGTCACGTCGAGCGAGAGGGCGCGTTCGGAGAGGTCCGCGGCCCGCGGCAGGGCTCGGGCCGGGTCGCGCTCCAGGCCGCGGTAGACCTCGTCGCTGAACAGGTGGATGCCGCGCTCGTCGCAGAGTTCGGCCAGCCGGACGAAGTCGGCGGCCCCGATCACCTTCCCGGTGGGGTTGTTGGGGAAGTTGACGGAGACGACGCGGGTGTTGGGACGCAGCGCGGCGGTGAGCTCGTCGAGGTCGAGCGCCCAGTCGCGGCCGGGGTCGAGCGCGACGCCGGTGACCTCGCAGAGCGAGAGTGGCACGGTTTCGGCGGACTGGTAGTTGGGGGTCACGACGACGGCGTGGTCGTCCGGGCCGAGCAGTACCTGCATGGCCAGGTTGAGCCCCTCCTGGGCGCCACCGAAGCAGATCACGTCCTCGGGGCCGGCCAGGTCGTACATGCCGGCGATCGCCTCGCGCAGGGCCGGGTCGCCGAAGGTCTCGGTGTAGCCGAGGGCGAGGGTCTCCCAGGCCTGCCGGTCCTCGGCGTCCGCCAGGTCGAGCAGTTCGGACATCGCCATGGTCTGCGCGTCGGAGGCGGTGAGGTGGTGGCGGGCGGTGAACTCCCAGCGGGAGAAGTACGTCTCCAGCCGGAAGTCGGGGAGCCTGGTCATGGGGGTTCTCGTTCCTCGGTGCGATGGGTTCGTGCTGCCGCGTGCGGCGTTCCGCGTTCGTCGCTCTCGCAGCGGCGGGGTCAGTCCGACGGGGTCAGTCCGACGGCTGCGCGGCCCCGGGCGCGCCGCGCAGTTCGGCGAGCAGGGTGTAGACGGTGGAGCGGGAGACCTTGAGCGCCGTCGCGACGGCCGGGACGGCGCGGCGCACGGCGAGCACCCCGGCCCGGTCGAGTTCGCGGAGCACGGCGAGCCGGTCCTCGCGGCCCAGCCGCTCCGGGGGCCGCCCGTGGGCGCGGACGTAGCCACCGATCACGTCGTTCATCCGTTCGGTCCAGTCCTGCTCGAAGAGCGGTTCCGGGCGGGGGGCGGTCGGCGCGGCGAAGGCGGCGAGCAGTTCGGCCGCGTGTTCCAGCGGCCCTCGGTCGAGGTTGACGCACAGGACGGCGGCGGGCCGACCGTCCTCGTCCCGGAGCACGGCGCTGACCGAGGAGAGCCGCCGGCCGTCGGGGAGCAGCTTCGGGTAGGGGCCGTAGACGTCGGGGGCGGCCTGGTCGAGCCCGTCGAGTTCGCCGAGCAGGGAGGGGTCGCCCGGCCCGCGGTCGCCCATCGGGTTCCAGATGGCGAGCACCTCGTCACGGACGGCGTCGTGCAGCACCACCTCGGCGTAGGGGCCGAGCAGCAGGGCGACGGCCTGACAGACGGGAGCCCAGGTGCGCAGGCGCGGGTCGGGGGTCTCGATGGTCACTTCTGGACTGTACGTCCAGAGTGGACGTTTCGTCCAGGCGGTGGCACGGGACGGGCCCGCCCCCGGGATCGTTCATCCCGGGGACGGGCCCGTCCGACCCTGCCGGTTCCGGCTCAGTCGCAGGTGATCGCCAGCAGCGCGACCTTGCAGGTGCGGCTCGCCGCGTCGTTGGCGGCCACCGGGTCGACCGGCGCACCGGCCGTCCGGGCGGTGGTGACGGTGAACGTCCGGCCGAGGTTGAGGAGTTGGCTCACCTGGAGGGTGAGGTGGCGGGTGGCGCTCGCACCGGCGGCCAGCGGGGCGGTGAGCGCGCAGGTCAGGTGGCCGGCGGCGACCCCGCAGTCGGTGCTGCTCGCGGCGAGCCCGGTGGGCAGGGCCGCCCCGACGGTCGCGGCCGTTACCGCGCCGGGGCCCTGGTTGGTGACGGTGAGGGTGTAGTCGACCCGGCCGCCGAGCAGATTGGCCACCGGGCTGGCGGCGAGCGAAACAGCGAGGTCGGCGGCGGGCGCCTGGTAGCCGAACCGGTCGGCGGCCGAGACGGCGCTGGTGCCGCCGGGCGTGGTGACCCGCACGTCGACCGTCCCGGCGGTGGCCGAGGCCGGGGCCGTGGCGGTGCAGGAGGTCGCGGTGCAGGAGAAGGACGCGGCGTCGCCCGCGGCGCCGAAGTTCACGGCGGTCGCGCCGGCCAGGTCGGTGCCGGTGACGGTGACGACCGTGCCGCCGGCCTGCGGGCCGCTCGCCGGGCTGACGCCGGTGACCGCCGGCACCGGCAGCGGGAAGCCGAGGACGCTCACGGCGGCGCCGTCGAAGTCGGCGAGGTAGCCGTGCCGACTGTCGGGGGTGACCGCCAGGGTGAACGGGCTCGCGCCGACCGGGACGGTGGCGGCGACGGTGCCGCTCGCGGCGTCGAGCACGCTGAGCGTGCTGTCGGCGTAGTTGCTCGCGTAGACGGAGCGGCCGTCGGGGGCGGCGGCGACCGCGTACGGGTTGGCGCCGACCTGGACGGTGGCGGTCACCGCCCGGGTGGCGGTGTCCAGCACGCTGACGGTGGAGTCGCCGCCGTTGCCGGTCCACAGCCGGGAGCCGTCGGCGGCCAGGGCGAGGCCGAAGACGCCGTGGCCGACCGGTATCGAGGCGCTCACGGTGGCGGTGGCGGTGTCGATCACGTCGACCCGCTGCGCGCCGGAGGCGGCGACGTACACGTGCCCGCCGTCCGGGGCGACGGCCACCCCGTGCGGCTCGGCGCCGACCGGGACGGTGGCGGCCACCGTGTTGGTCGCGGTGTCGAGCACGCTGACCGTGCCGGCGGCGGCGTTGGTGACGTAGGCGCGGGAGCCGTCGGGGGCGAGCGCCACGCCGAAGGCTCCGGCGCCGGCCGGGACGGTGGCGGCCACCGTGTTGGTCGCGGTGTCGACCACGCTGACGGTGCCGGTGAGGTGGTGGGTGAGGTAGGCGTGTCCGCCGTCGGGCGCGAGGGCGACCGCGTAGGAGCCGGTACCGGCGGTGAAGGTGCCGGTGACCGCGCCGGTGGCGGTGGACAGCACGGTCACCGTGCCGCTGCTCTGACTGGTTACATAGGCGTGCCCGCCGTCCGGCGCGAGGGCGACGCCCGCCGGGTAGGGGGCGACGGTGACGGTCGCGGCCACCACGGGCGGCGGCGCGGCGGTGGCGCCCGCGGGGGCGGCCGTGGCGGTGGCGGGTTGGGAGAGCAGGGCGGCCGTGGCCGCGCCGGCGGCGGCCACGGCCGTCCAGAATCGGCGCGGTGCGGGGCGTGTGGTCAACGGGATCTCCAGACTCCTCGGCGGAACGGGCGGTACGCGGTCGCCCTCGGCGACCCGGGGGGGACCGCCCGGATCGCCCGAAGCGTAGAAGCCCGACTGACGAAGCGTCAGGAGATGACTGGGATTGTCACCAACCGTTCAATTCCGCTCAGTTGGTCCCTGTTCGAACCGTCGGCGCCCCACCGGGCCCGGCGCCGCGGCGGCCGGCTTTGACTATCACATTTGAAACGATCGTCCTATGGTCGATAGTTCGGAGCGTACTAAACTCGTCCGTAGGCAGCGGAACCGCGACACGGCGGACGAGAGGAGCGGCAGCGATGACCGAGGAAGGACGGGTCGAGGTCCCCACCCGCACCCTGGTCGAGGGCATGGTCCGGACGGACGGCACCGTCGACGCCGGCGAGCTGTACGAGGTCGCGGGCGAGCTGGGCATGACCGACCAGCAGGTGCGCCTGTGCATCAAGCGGATGGCCGCCGACGACCTGCTCGTCCAGGAGGGGCGCGGCCGGCGCGCCGTGCTGCGGGAGACCGAGCACGCCCGGCGGTCCGCGGAACCCGAGGTCGGGTTCGTCCGCCACATGTACGCCCAGGACGCCGGACTCGCCCCCTGGGACGGCCGCTGGCACCTCGTCGCCTTCGCGGTCCCCGAATCCGCCCGCGCCGCACGGGACGCGCTGCGGGAGACGCTGGTCCGGCACGGCGGCGCCGCCGTCCAGGGTGGGCTCTACGTCAGCGCCAACGACTGGGCGCCCCACGTCGAGGCCGAGGCCGCCCGCCTCGGCGTCGCCGACTGCGTCACCCTGCTCACCAGCACCGACCTGCGGATCGCCGGCGACGAGGACCCGCTCACCCTCGCACGCCGGCTCTGGCCGCTCGACGACCTCGCCGAGGGCCACCGCCGGCTGGCCGCCCTCGCCGCCGACCGCCTCACCCGGCTGACCGCCACGGCCCCGGAGAGCGCGCCGACCTGGGTCGAGCACCTCGCGATCGCCCTCGAACTGGCCGCCGAGTTCACGCGCGCCACCACCCCCGATCCGCTACTCCCGCCCGAGCTCCTCCCCCGCCCCTGGCCCGGCACCGAGGCGCGCGCCCTCACCGCCGACTGCTGGCGCCTGCTGCGCCGCGCGGGCCAGGACGCTCCCGATCCCGGGCCCCGGTTCTTCCAGCGCTACGACGCGGTCATGGCCGAGATCACCGGCGAGGCGCGGACGGCCTGACGCGACGACCGGTGGGCGGACCACCGGGGGTCGCAGAACGCCCGACGGCGCTGCCGGGTGGGCGGCGGCGCCGTCGGGCGGGCGGTGGCCGGGACGTCCCGGCCGGGCGGATCAGCGCTTGACGGCCACACCGCCGTACATCGCGATGTTCTGGTCCCGGACCGGTGCGGCGCCCGGCTCCGGGTGCCAGTGGTGGACCAGCGTGACGCCCGGCTCCAGCAGTTCGTAGCCCTCGAAGAAGGCGAGCGTCTCGGCCCGGTCGCGGATCTGCAGCGGGATGCCCCGGGTGTTGTACTCGCGGCCCACCCCGCCGACGCCGACCGGGTCGGTATCGCCCGTGAACACGCTCAACGCCAGGAAGCTGCCCGGCGCCAGACGGTCCATCAGACGGCGGACGATGCCCTGCGGGTCGTCCTCGTCCAGCACGAAGTGCACGATCGCGATCAGCGAGAGCGCCACCGGCTGCGTGAGGTCGAGCACCTCGCGCAGTCGCGGCGAGTCCAGGATCGCGTCGACGTCCCGCAGATCGGCGTCCAGGTAGGCGGTGCGGCCCTCGGGGCGGCTGGACATCAGGGCCCGGGCGTGGGTCAGCACGATCGGGTCGTTGTCGACGTACACCACCCGCGACTCCGGCGCCACCGCCTGGGCGATCTCGTGCACGTTCGGCGAGGTGGGAATGCCCGCGCCGATGTCCAGGAACTGCCGCACGCCGTGCTGTTCGGCGAGCCGGCGGACCACCCGTTCCATGAAGCTGCGGGTGCTGCGCATCGAGGTCGGCAGGGCCGGCCAGGCCTTCACGGAGGCGTGCGCGGCGGCCCGGTCCGGCTCGAAGTTGGTCTTGCCGCCGATGAGGTAGTCGTACACCCGCGCCGAGTGCGGCACGTCCATCCGCAGATCGACCCCCGTCCAGCCGTCCTCGCCAGGCCCTCCCGACCGCTCTCCCGACACCCAGTCAGCACGCGACATGTGCCGCCCCTCCCGATCTCCCCGTTGACGTTCCATCCGTGCCACGTCCGCGTTTCGCCCCCGTCAACTCCGCTGGCGGAACGCCTTCGTGCGCATGGTAACCGTAACCCGGGACATCACGGCCCGTCGGGGCCTCAGCTCTGCCCGAACAGCGCCGCGAAGGCTGCCTCCAGACCGCTCACCGCCGCGGCGAGCACCGCGACCGCGCGCAGCGCGTCGGCCACCGTGCGGACCCGGCGGCGCAGCGGGCCCTCGCGGGGCTCGTCGAGGGCCGCCTCGTCGAGGATGCCGGCGAGCGCGGCGTCGGCGTCCTCGGCGTCCTCCTCGGACACCGCGCCCGGCTGTTCGGCGCGCAGCCGGGCGAGCGCGGTCCGCAGCGCCCCGGCCGCCGTCCGCAGCCCCTCGGGGCCGGGTGGAACCGCCGCTCCGGCGGCGCCGTCGCCGATCGACACGGTCGCGCCCCGGCCGCCGGCCACGGGGCCGTGCACGGTGGAGCCGACCACCTGGACGCCGCCGTCGTTCCAGTTGCCGCCGGCCGGCGGGCCGGCCTGGCCGGGAGGCTGATCAGCCATCACTTCCCCTTCCCTTTGCTCATGTCGACGTTCGCGCCGGCGCCGCCCGCGACCGGGCCGTGCACGGTGGAGTTGACCACCTGGACGCCGCCGTTGTTGACGTTGGTGATGCCCTGGGCCTGTTCCTCGAACGCCGCGCTGTCGTAGCCGCGTGCCCGCAGTTCGTCGCCGACCGCGCTGAACACCCGCTGGGTGACGGTGTTCAGGAAGCGCTGCACGTCGTGCGACTGGAAGATGTTCTGGTACTCGCCGCCGGCGCCGAGCTCGCGCACGCTCAGCCGGGGCGCGTAGTCGACCGCGTAGCCGGCGCGGGTGAGGTAGCGGTAGCGGCGGCGCAGCCGGGCGGCCCGGCCGCGCGAGGCCCGGACCTCCCCCAGCTGGCCGAGGGCGATCCCGATGTCACCGCCGAGACGGCGGGCGGCCCAGCCGAGCGCGTTCGCGGCGTGGGCCGCTGCGGAGCGCTGCCCGAGCAGGTCGACCACGTGGTACGCCTGCGCGACCGGCTCCAGCACATAGGGCAGCCACTCCAGGTAGAGCAGTCCGCCGCGGGTGCTGGCGCGGACCAGCACGGTGATCACCACTTCCTCCTGCCAGGAGCCGACCCGGATCGCCAGGTAGTGGCGCAGCCGTTCGTGGCCGGTGCGGCTGAGCAGGTCCGCCCAGGCGGGTTCGAGCAGCACCGCGTCGCCGGCGTGGCCGGACATCGCGCCGAGCCAGCCCGCCGGGTCGTCGCCGCGCAGGCTGGGCCGGAACACCCGGTCGGTGACGGAGAGTCCGCGCAGCGGGTCCTCGGGATAGCGCGGGTCCTCGGCCAGGGCGCGCACCCGCTGGGCGATCGTGCGGTAGAGCACGGTGGCGTCGATCGGTTCGGGCGCCCGCCCCCGGGCGGCGCGTTCGGCGGAGGGACGCAGCTCGAAGGTCATCCGCCAGGTGCGACCGGCCCGGCCGAGGCCGACCAGCGGGGCCTGCCGGCGGTAGAGCAGTTCGGGTCCGCTCTGCTGTTCGCGCAGCCGTTCGTACAGCAGGGCAGCCCGGACGCCGTTCGGCTCCGGGGCCGGGACGGCGGCGCCGCCGGGGTCGGCGAACGCGGCCAGCCGGCGCCTGATCCGGTAGCGCAGGACGGCGGCGGTCAGCCAGAGCAGCAGCAGTTCGACGAACGCGTACCCGGCGCCGCCGAGCAGGTCCGGGTCGACGTCGTCCAGCCGGTCCCGCAGGCCGAGGCCCAGGGCGACCGCCGGCAGGACCGCGAGGACGAGCAGCCGACCGATCCAGGTGGTGAGGGTGGCGCCGGGGCCGGTGCGGCGCGGGGCGCGCGGGGCGATCACCAGCCGCTCCACCTCCAGGCCGAGCCGGTGGTCCATCCGGTGCGTGCCGAGGCCGCCGACCAGGCCGAGCAGCAGGACCAGCAGCAGGGTGACGGTACCGGCCGCGACGCCGAACAGCGGGACGCCGAGGACGAGCAGGAGCAGGCAGACGGCGCCGGTCCAGGCCTCCCAGCGGCGAGCGGTGAGGGCCTCGTGCAGCACCCGGACCAGATCGGTGCCGGGCGAGGGGGCGGGGATGCGGAAGGACTGCTCGACCAGTTCCTCGATCAGCTCCGCGCGGAAGCGCCGGTCCAGCCAGGCGGCGGCGCACAGGTAGCGGGTGGCGTCGCCGGGGACGGGGCCGGCCTGGTGGAGCAGGTTCTCGGGCGTCGCCGGTACGGCGGGCGGGGCGGTCGCGGGCGCGGCGGCCACGGCGGCGGCGGGCACGGTGGGCGGAGGAATCGGCCGGACCGTCGCGTCCTGCGGCAGGGGCCGGACCGGCCCGAGCGGGATCGACGCGGACGGCGGGTACCCCGGCGGCGGGCTGGACGGACGCGGTGGTGGAGTCGGCGGTGGTCCCTGTGGCGGAGGTGGCGGTGGGGTGCCACTGTCCATGATGTCCCCATTCCCCAGGCCTTGTTCCGGCGAACGAGCTCGGCCAGTAAAGCAGTTGACCCTCCCTGCGGACAGCCTCCGGACCGCGACCGTGGGTAACGGTTCGGCTCCGCCGGGTGGTGCGTGCAAGAAATTGGAGTTCTGGATTCGCATTCGATAGCTTTTCGAACGTGAGGCTGACCAAGAGCACCGACATCGCCCTCCGCATCGCCATGCGGCTGGCCGTCCTCGACGAGGAGGCCAACCCGACCACCCGCGAGGTGGCCGAGGCGGTCGGCGTGCCGTACACCCACGCCGCCAAGGTGGTCAGCCGGCTGCAGCACCTGGGCGTGGTGACGGCGCGGCGCGGTCGTGGCGGGGGCCTGTCCCTCACCACCGCCGGTCGTACCGGTTCGCTCGGACTGCTGCTGCGCGAACTGGAAGGGGTGGGTGACGTGGTCGGCTGCGAGGACGATCCACCGTGCCCGCTGCGGTCGTCCTGTCGGCTGCGCGGGGCACTGCGCACCGCGCAGGCAGCGTTCTACGCCACCCTCGACCCGCTCTCGATCGGCGATCTGGTGTCCACGCCGGCCGGGCCCGTCCTGCTCGACCTCACCCTGAGACCGGGTCTCGCCCCGAGACCCGAACCCGTCGCCGGCCCCACCGGCTGACGCGTTCCGGCACACCCCGACGCACCACCCGCGGTACCGCACCGTCCGCAGGACCGCACCACCCCACCGCACGGCCCCACCGTCGCACCACGTCACCTCCCCACGCCGGTCCGCGCTTCCGCACGGCCGAAAATACGATTCTCAGATTCCAGTTTGGAGTGCATTCGATGCTGTCCGCCAAGTCCGCCGAGGTCGTCGAAGCCACCCTGCCCGTCGTGGGCGGTGCGATCGGCGACATCACGCCGCTCTTCTACGAGAAGATGTTCGCCGCCCACCCGGAGCTGCTGCGCGACCTCTTCAACCGTGGCAACCAGGCCAACGGCAGCCAGCGGCAGGCGCTCGCGGGCTCGATAGCCGCCTTCGCGACCGCGCTGATCGCCGCGCCGGACAGCCGCCCGGACGCGCTGCTCGCCCGCATCGCCCACAAGCACGTCTCGGTCGGCATCACCAACGACCAGTACCGGATCGTCCACGAGCACCTGTTCGCCGCCATCGTCGAGGTGCTCGGCGAGGCCGTCACCCCCGAGGTCGCGGCCGCCTGGGACGAGGTCTACTGGCTGATGGCCAACGCGCTCATCGCCATCGAGGACCGCCTGCGCGAGGAGTCCGCCGCCGCCCAGGGCCTCGACCCGGCCGACCTGTGGCGCCCCTACACCGTGGTGGCCCGCCACCAGGAGACCGAGGACGTCACCACCTACCTGGTCCGCCCGGCCGACGGCAAGCCGCTGCCGCCGGCCGCGCCCGGCCAGTACGTCTCGGTGCGCGCCGAACTCCCGGACGGCGCCCACCAGATCCGCCAGTACAGCCTCTCCGGCGCCCCGGACGGCGTGCTCCAGTTCAGCGTGAAGCGCGCCACCGCCGAGGCCGCGGGCGGCCCCGACGGCGAGGTCTCCAACCACCTGCACGAGACCCTGCGCGCCGGCGACGTCCTCGACATCGCCCCGCCGTTCGGCGACGTCGCCCTCGCCGACGGCGACGGCCCGGTGCTGCTCGCCTCGGCCGGCATCGGCAACACCCCGATGACCGCGATGCTGGCCAGGCTCGCCGCCACCGGCTCGACCCGCCGGGTCGTCACCGTGCACGGCGACCGCGACCAGCTGTCGCACGCGTTCCGCGCCGACCTCGCCCAGCTGACCGCCAAGCTGCCGAACGCCACCGCCCACGTCTTCTACGAGCAGCCGCTCGGCGACTGGCCGGCCGACCGCACCGGCCTGGTGGACCTGGCCTCGGTCGAGGTCCCGGCGGACACCACCGCCTACCTCTGCGGCCCGCTGCCCTTCCTGCGCGCCGTCCGCGGCCAGCTCCTCACGGCCGGCGTCCCGGCGGCGGACATCCACTACGAGGTGTTCGGCCCGGACCTCTGGCTCGGCCAGGACGCCTGACCCCCGGTGGGCCCGCCACCCCGGCGGGCCCACCGGCACCGCGCCGCCCCGGCCCCCGTCCGGGGCGGCGCGCCCGGCGTGGTGCCCCGCCGCCCGGGCCGACAGCTCGGTACGATCACCGGCAGGTCCGCCCGGACCGGCACCGGCAGAGCCCCACCCGTACGGGAGGACCGTTGCGCGTCGCGTTGTTCGCCACCTGCGTCAACGACGCGCTGCTGCCCTCCACCGCGATCGCGACCGTCCGGCTGCTGGAACGCCTCGGCGTCGAGGTCGACTTCCCGCCCGCGCAGAGCTGCTGCGGCCAGCCGCAGTACAACAGCGGCTACGTCAGGGCCTGCGAACCACTGGTCCGCCGCACCGTGCGGGCCTTCGCCGGGTACGACCACGTGGTGGCGCCCTCCGGCTCCTGCGTGGCCATGGTGCGCGACGCCCACCCGCGGATCGCCGCCCGCGCCGGCGGCGCACTCGCCGCGGACGTCGCCGAGCTGACGCCCCGGGTGCACGAGCTGACCGAGTTCCTCACCGACGTGCTGGGCGTCGAGGACGTCGGCGCGTGGTTCCCGCACACCGTGACCTACCACCCCTCCTGCCACGGCCTGCGGCTGCTCGGCCTCGGCGACCGCCCGCTGCGGCTGCTGCGCGCCGTCCGGGCCCTGGAGCTGGTCGAGCTGCCCGGCGCCGAGGAGTGCTGCGGCTTCGGCGGCACCTTCGCCGTGAAGAACCCGGCGGTCTCGGCCGCGATGGCCGCCGACAAGACCGCCAACGCCCTGGCCACCGGCGCCGAGGTGCTGTGCGGCGGCGACAACTCCTGTCTGCTGCACCTCGGCGGCACCCTGGCCCGGCAGGGCGCGCGGCTGCGCCCGCTGCACCTCGCCGAGATCCTCGCCAGCACCGAGGCCGACCCCTGGCGGGCGGCGTCGTGAGCGGAACCTTCCTCGGCATGCCCGGCTTCCCGCCGGGCGTCTCCCCGCAGGTCACCTTCCCGCAGGCGGCCGAGCGGGCCGTGCGGGACGAACGGCTGCGCGGCAACCTGCGGCACGCCACCCGGACCATCCGGGAGAAGCGGGCCCGCGCCGTCGCCGAACTCGCCGACTGGGCCGAGCTGCGGGCCGCCGCCAAGGCCGTCAAGGACCGCACCCTGCGCGAACTCGACCGGCACCTGGTCCGGCTGGAGGAGAAGGTGACCGCCGCGGGCGGCACCGTGCACTGGGCCGCCGACGCCGCCGAGGCCAACCGGATCGTCACCGCCCTGGTCCGGGCGGCCGGTGCCCGTGAGGTGGTCAAGGTCAAGTCCATGGCCACCCAGGAGATCGGGCTCAACGAGGCACTGGCCGAGGCCGGAATCCGCGCCTACGAGACCGATCTCGCCGAGCTGATCGTCCAGTTGGGCGACGACCGGCCCTCACACCTGCTGGTCCCGGCGATCCACCGCAACCGCGGCGAGATCCGGGAGGTGTTCGCCCGGCGGATGGCCGACTGGGGCCGGCCGGCCCCCGACGGGCTCACCGACGCGCCCGCCGAACTCGCCGAGGCCGCCCGGCTGCACCTGCGGGAGAAGTTCCTGCGGGCCGAGGTCGCCGTCTCCGGCGCCAACTTCATGATCGCCGAGACCGGCACCCTGGTGGTCGTCGAGTCGGAGGGCAACGGGCGGATGTGCCTGACCCTGCCGCGCACCCTGATCTCGGTGGTCGGCATCGAGAAGGTCCTGCCCACCTGGCAGGACCTGGAGATCTTCCTGCAGGTGCTGCCCCGCTCCAGCACCGCCGAGCGGATGAACCCCTACACCTCGCTCTGGACCGGCACCCACGCCGACGGCCCGGACGGCGACGGGCCCGAGGAGTTCCATCTCGTCCTGCTCGACAACGGGCGCACCGACGCGCTCGCCGACGAGGTCGGCCGCCAGACACTGCGCTGTATCCGCTGCTCGGCCTGCCTCAACGTCTGCCCGGTCTACGAGCGGGCCGGCGGACACGCCTACGGCTCGGTCTACCCGGGGCCGATCGGCGCCGTTCTCACCCCCCAACTGCGCGGCACCCGTGATCCGTTGGACGCCTCCCTGCCGTTCGCCTCGTCACTCTGCGGGGCCTGCTACGAGGTCTGCCCGGTGGCCATCGACATCCCCGAGGTCCTGGTCCACCTGCGCGAACGGGTCGCCGGGCAGCGCGGCCACCGGCTGGAGCGCGCCGCCATGGCCGCCGCCACCTACGTACTCGACCGCCCCGCCCTGCTGCGGGCCGCCGAGCGGGCCGCCGCCCGCACCCGCCGGCTCCACCCGCACCGGCTCCCCGGCCCCGGCCGGGCCTGGACCGACACCCGCGAGCTGCCGGCCGTCCCGCCCGAACCGTTCCGCGACTGGTGGCGGAGGAACCGGACATGAGCACCCATCAGCCCCCGGGCGCCGGCTCGCGCGCCCTGATGCTCGCCCGGATCCGCGCCGCGGTGCGCGCCGGTACGCCGGAGCAGGCGCCCGTGCCGCGCGACTACCTGCGCAGCCACGTCCCCACCGACGACCCCGACGCGCTGCTCGACCTGCTGCAGCACCACCTCGCCGACTACCGCGCCCTGGTCCACCGCTGCACCCCCGACCGGCTGCCGCTGCTGCTCGCCGCCCTCTTCGAGGCGCGCGGCACCCGCACCGTGGCCGTCCCGCCCGGCCTGCCGCCCGCCTGGCTCGCCGTCACCCGCGCCCGCCCGCTCCCGGACGACGGCCCGGACGGCCCGCTGACCGCCGCCCGGCTGGACACGGTCGACAGCGTGCTCACCGGCTGCGCCCTGGCGATCGCCGAGACCGGCACCCTGGTGCTGGACGCCGGCCCGGCCCAGGGACGCCGGCTGCTCACGCTCGTCCCCGACCACCACGTCTGCGTGGTCCTGGCCCCCGAGCAGGTGGTCGCCTCCGTCCCGCTGGCCCTCCCCCGCCTCGACCCCACCCGCCCGCAGACCTGGATCTCCGGCCCCTCGGCCACCAGCGACATCGAACTCAGCCGCGTCGAGGGCGTGCACGGCCCCCGCACCCTGGAAGTCGTCCTGGTGACGGACGGCGGCTGACCGTCAGAACGCGCTCGGCGCCCGTCCGGCCCCGGCGACCGCCGCCACCGGGTCGGCCCTCTCCCGCAGGACCTCGCGCCCGTCCGGGGCCCGCACACCGTTCGTCGCCGACCGGCCACCGTACGGGCCCCGGCGGGCCGGCGTCAGGACGGGCGGAGCTCCAGGGTGCAGCACTTGGGGCCGCCGCCGCCCTTGAAGAGCTCGGAGAGGTCGACCGGCACCGGCTCGAAGCCGGCCTCGGCCACCCGGGCGGCCAGGGCCTTCGCCGCCTCGGGGAGCAGCACCCGGCGGCCGTCGGAGACCGCGTTCAGGCCGAAGGCCTCGGCGTCCTCCCGCTCGGCCAGGACGGCGTCCGGGTAGAGACTGCGCAGCAGCGCCTGGCTGTCCGGGGTGAACGCCGCCGGGTAGTACATGATCTGGTCGTCGGCGAGCACGGCCAGCGCGGTGTCCAGGTGGTAGAAGCGCGGGTCCACCAGCTCCAGGCCGAGCACCTGCCGGCCGAACACCTCCCGCACCTCGGCGTGCGCGGCCGGGTCGGTGCGGAAGCCCGAGCCCGCCAGCACCCGGCGGCCGACCAGCAGGTGGTCCCCCTCGCCCTCGTTGACGTACCCCGCCTGGCGCACCTCGCGGTAGCCGCCGGCCCGGAACCAGGACGCGTGGGCGGCCGACTCGGCGGCGCGCTGCGGGTGCCGGAAGGTCGCGACCAGCACCCGGCCGTCGACCACGGTCGCACCGTTGGCCGTGTAGACCATGTCCGGCAGGCCGGGCACCGGGTCGATCAGCTCCACGGTGTGGCCGAGTTCCTCGTACAGCGCGCGCAGCCGCTCCCACTGGCGGACGGCGAGCGAGGTGTCGGTCGGCCGCGCGGGGTCCATCCACGGGTTGATGGTGTACTCGACGGTGAAGTACGTCGGACGGCACATGAGATAGCGCCGCGGCTTCGCGGTGCGCTCCGGGAATCGGGTGGGCATGCGGCGACCTCCGCCATCGGGGGCGTGAATCGGAACGGGACTCGGGACGGGACTCGGGGCGCGACCACGGACAGGGGTCGGCGGCGTCCACCGCCGGTGCCCGTCGGCCCAGAGGGCGGCTGCCCCGAACGGACCGTTCGCACACCCGGGCAGGCCGATCCGGCGGCGCAGTCCCCCCGCGCACCCGGCGCGCTGGTCCGCGCGCACCGGGCGCACGAGGGCGCGCACCACGGCACGTGGCCGATCTCACGTACCGCTACCGGCCACCTACGGTGGCGTAGGTCACTTCAGACAGTGAACTATCTCTTTCATGCCGAACCTCCAGGAGACTCTTGACCTCGATTCGTACGTCGCCCTCGGGGACAGCTTCACCGAGGGGCTGAACGACCCCGCCGCCGACGGTGCCTTCGCCGGCTGGGCCGACCGGCTGGCGGCACTGCTCGCCGCGGGCCGGCCGCCGGGCGGATTCAAGTACGCGAACCTCGCGGTGCGCGGCCGGCTGCTGGACCAGATCGTGGCCGAGCAGGTGCCCGAGGTCCGCCGCATCCAGCCGGACCTGGTCACCTTCTGTGCCGGCGGCAACGACATCCTGCGCCCCGGCAGCGACCCCGACGAGGTCGCCGAGCGCTTCGAGGCCGCCGTCGCCCAACTCGCCGACTCGGCGGGCACGGTGCTGATCTGCACCGGCTTCGACACCCGTGGTGTGCCGCTGTTCAAGCACCTGCGCGGCAAGATCGCCACCTACAACGGGCACATGCGGGCGGTCGCCGACCGGCACGGCTGCAAGGTGGCCGACCTCTGGTCGCTGCGGGCCGTCCAGGACCGCCGGGCCTGGAGCGAGGACCGGTTGCACCTGTCCCCCGAGGGCCACCAGCGGGTCGCCCTGCTGGCCGCCCGCTCGCTGGGCCTGCGCACCGAGCAGGACCCGGAGGCCCGGTGGCCGTCCGCCCCGGCGGTCTCCTCCGCCGAGTTGCGCCGGGAGAACCTCCAGTGGGCGCGCGAGTTCCTGCTGCCGTGGGTCGGCCGCCGACTGCGCGGCGAGTCCTCCGGCGACCACGTCGAGGCCAAGCGGCCCGAGCTGATGCCGCTCTGACGATCCATCAGACAATCTGTCGGCGCGCCGCCCTCACGCCCAGGTGCGCGAGGGCGGCCAGGACCGCGCCGGCGAGGTACCAGAGCAGGTCCGGCGGGTTGAAGGTGGAGCCGAGCACCAGCCGGGCGAGGGTGCTGCGCCGGGCGAGGTCGTCGGGCACGCCGGTGAGCTGGAACAGCTCGACGGCCCAGCTCAGCCCGGCGGCCCAGGCCGCCGCCGGCCACGGCCGCAACCGCGGTGCCGGCAGCAGCACCAGGGTGTACAGCAGCACCGTGTAGAGGGCGTCGCCCGCGTACTTGGCGGCGTCCCCGCCGCCCACCGCCCGCACCCCGAGCCCCGCCGCCACCGTCAGCCCGGCCGCCACCACGGCCGCACCACGAACCGCCCACCGCCCCCGAAGATCGTCCACCGTCGAACCCTAACCCGCCCACCAGCACCGGAGATCGTTCACCACCACACCCCGAACCGCCCCGGCAGGCCCGGAACCGTTGCCGCTCCTCCCGCGTCCCTCCCTGCCGAAAGGCCGCGCAGGCGGCCCGGTAGCCTGCTGGCCGGCCCGTACGGGGCCGGGTCCGTGCAGGTCGCGGGCGGGAACGACTCAGAACAGGGCGGGGCGCAGTGACGCAGCTGACCGAGACGGTGATCGGGGCCGGGATACCGGCGGACGGGGTGGGGGCCCAGCGGGGGCCCGGGCGGCGGTTCACCGTCGAGGGTTTCGCGCCGGGCCGGGACGGCGGCGCCCGGGCGCGCGGCAAGGCCCTGCGCTCCGGCAGCCCGCGCGAGCAGCACGCCGCGTTCGCCGCGGCCGCCGACCGGCCGACCGCCGTCGAGGCGATCGAGGCCTCCAACGCGGGCCGCCTCACCGAGCTGGTGCCGATCCGGCTGGGGCGGATGTCCGCCACCCCGTTCGCCTTCCTGCGCGGCTCGGCCGGCCTGATGGCCGCCGACCTCGCCACCACGCCGACCAGCGGCACCGTCGCCCAGCTGTGCGGCGACGCGCACGCCGCCAACTTCGGTCTGTACGGCGACGCCCGCGGCCGGCTGGTGATGGACATCAACGACTTCGACGAGACCGTGCCCGGCCCGTGGGAGTGGGACCTCAAGCGCCTCGCCGCGAGCCTGGTGCTGGCCGGCCGGGAGGTCGGCGCGGACGAGGCGACCGCCCGCCAGGCCGCCTTCGACGCGGCCGGGGCGTACCGCCGCACCATGCGCACGCTGGCCAAGCTGTCGGCGCTGGATGCCTGGAACGCCGTCGCGGACGAGCAGTTGGTCTCCTTCGCCGAGGCCCACGACCTGGCCGAGGTGCTGGACCGGGTGGCGGCCAAGGCGCTGCGCAACACCGGCGCGCGTTTCGCCGCGAAGTCCACCGTCCGCTCGGAGGAGGGCGGTTGGCGGTTCACCGCCGCGCCGCCGGTGCTCAGCGAGGTGGCCGACGGCACGGCCACGGCGGTCGCCACCGCGCTCGGCCCGTACGTGCGCACGGTGCCGGCCGAGCTGCACCCGCTGCTGACCCGGCACCGGGTGCAGGACGTGGCGTTCCGCGTGGTGGGCACCGGCAGCGTCGGCACCCGCTCGTACGTGGTGCTGCTGACCGACCACCGCGAGCAGCCGCTGGTGCTCCAGGTGAAGGAGGCCCGGCCGTCGGTGCTGCTGCCCCACCTGGCCCGGGCCGGGTACCCGGTGACCGCGCCGGACAGCCACGAGGGCCGCCGGGTGGTGCTCGGCCAGAAGCGGATGCAGGTGGTCAGCGACCCGCTGCTCGGCTGGACGACGGTGGACGGCCTCCCCTACCAGGTACGGCAGTTCCGCAACCGCAAGGGCAGCGTGGACCCGGCGGCGCTGCTGCCCGCCCAGCTCGACGACTACGCCCGGATCACCGGCGCCCTGCTCGCCCGCGCGCACGCGCACACCGCCGACCCGGGGGTGATCAGCGGCTACTGCGGCAAGACCGAGGTGCTGGACGAGGCGGTGGCGGCGTTCGCGGTCGCCTACGCGGACCGCACCGAGGCCGACCACGCCGACCTGGTGGCCGCGATCCGGTCGGGCCGGCTCCCGGCCGAGCACGGCATCTGACCGGCGGGGCCGGGCCCGGTGCGTCCGGGCCCGGCCCGCGGGCCTCGCTCAGCCGGACGCCCGGGTCCCCTCGCGTACCGCGTCCGGCGTCTCCGCGGGTCCGCCGGCGCGGGCCGTCTCTTCACGGGCCGCCTCCTCACGGGCCTTCTCCTCGCGCGCCGTCGCCCGGCCGGCCAGCACCGAGGCCAGCACCGCCAGCGCGGCGAGCGCCGCACAGACACCGCTCGCCCACGCGTACGCCGCCCGGTGCCCGCCGCCCCCGGCGGTCGCCCGCAGATAGACGCCGGAGAGCGCCGAGACGCTGACCGCCGCCGCGATCCGCTGCGCCATCTGCAGGATCGCCCCGCTCACCCCGGCCGCCTCGGCCGGCGCGTGCCGCAGCACGAACGCCTGGTTGGGCGCCCCCATCAGCCCGACCGAGGCGCCGCCCAGCAGTTGCAGCAGCGCGAGCAGCCAGGGCAGCCAGCCGGCCGGCGCCCGCAGCGCGACCAGACCGCCGACCAGCATCACCAGCGCCGAGCCGGTCATGCCCGCCGTGACGGTCCGCCGGCCGAAGCGCTGCACCACCCGCCAGGCGAACGCCGAGGCGAAGCCCATCGCGACCGCTGAGGGCAGCGCCACCAGGGCCGCGCCGAGCGGCGACAGGCCGAGCCCGTCCTGCAGGAACATGGTCAGCACCAGCCCGGCCGCCAGCGAGGAGCCGAACTGGGCCATCGCCACCGCCGTCCCCAGCGCGTACGGCGCCGAGCGGGTCAGCGCGGGGTGGATCAGCGGTTGGCCGCCGGACCGGGCGAAGCGGCGCTGCCACCGGGCCAGCGCGGCCAGCAGCAGGACCGCGGCGGCGGCGAAGCCGAGCCAGCCCGCCCAGCCGGGCGGCTGGACGAACGGCAGCATCAGCGCCAGGGTCAGCGCGCCGACCAGCAGCAGCCCGACCAGGTCGAGGTCGGCGCCGCGGGTGCTGGGGCGCGGGCGCGGCAGGTGCCGGGCCGCCAGCACCACGGTGGCGAGTCCGAACGGGACGTTGAGCAGGAAGCTCAGCCGCCAGCCGTGCTCCGGCCCGACGGCGGCGAGCACCGCTCCACCGATCGGCGGGCCCAGGGCGAAGGCGAGGCCGCCGGTGACCGCGTACATCCCGAGCGCCCTGGCCCGCAGCTGGCCGCGGAAGACGTCCTGGATGGTGCCGATCATCTGGGAGTTCACCAGTCCGGCGCCGGCGCCCTGGAGCAGCCGGGAGGCGACCAGCACCCAGGGCTCGGTGGCGGTCGCGGAGACCAGGCTGACCAGGGTGAACAGGGCGAGGCCGCCGACGAAGAACCACTTGCGGCCACGTACGTCGCCGAGCCGCCCACCGGGGATCAGGGCCAGGCCGAAGGCGAGCGAGTAGCCGGCCACGATCCACTGCAGGTGGGCGGGCTGGGCGTGCAGCGACTCGCGCAGCGCGGGGATCGAGGTGTTGAGCACCGACTGGTCGATGAGGGTGGTGAAACCGCCGGCGACGCAGACCAGCAGGACCCGCCGCCCGGCCGCGTCGAACTTCTCCTTGGCCGACGGCGGCCCGGGTATCGCGGCGGTCCCGCTCGCGCCCGGCCCGCTCTCGCCGCGCCCGCTCGCGTCCAGGCCGCCCGCGTCCCGCCCGCTCATGGCTCGACCACCACCAGCGCGTAGCGGGCGCCGTCCGGGCCGGGGCAGCGGAAGCGGGTGGTCTCGGGGACGAAGCGCAGGCAGTCGCCGGCCTCCAGCAGTTCCTCCGCGCCGTCGACGGTGAGCGCCAAGCGGCCCTCCAGCAGCCAGAGGTGGTGCTCCCGGCCGGTGTCACAGGGCTTGTCGTAGGCGATGTCGCCGCCGGCCGGGAGCCGTCCCTCGATCACCTCGGCCCGCAGCGAGCCGTGCGGCGGCGAGACGGAGCGCCGGACGAACCCGGTCGCCTCGTCCCGCCAGACCCGCTGGTCGGCCGCCCGCACCAGCCGCGCGGGCGCCGCCTCCACCTCGGCGAGCAGCCGGGACATGCTCCGCCCGTACACGGCGCAGAGCCGCCCGAGCAGCGCCGCCGTCGGGCTCACCTCGGCCCGTTCCACCCGCGAGAGCGTCGAGCGGCTGACGTCCGCGCGCCGCGCCAACCCCTCCAGCGTCCATCCGCGTTCGACCCGCAACTCGGCGAGCCGCTCCGCCAGCCGCTCGTCGGCGGCCGTGTCGATTCCCATATCCGTGATGCTATCCCGAATCCGGGAATGGCCCGGCCGGTCCGTCGAGGGTTCCGGGGCATCGAGCGGGCGATCATATGATGTGCGCGATCACGGGCCGACGGCCCACGCGAAACACGGGGGAACCACATGTTCGGCATCATCAGACCCTGCCGTCACCGCCTGTCCGAGCGGCTGCAGGCCGGCTGGATGGCCCACCTCTGCGGGCTCTGCCTGGCCCTGCGGGACGACCACGGGCAGTTGGCGCGGACCGCCACCAACTACGACGGGCTGATCATCTCGGTGTTGGTCGAGGCGCAGGCCGCCGCCGGGGACGGAGCCGGGCGGCGCACCGCCGGGCCGTGTCCGCTGCGCGGCATGCGCACCGCCTCCGTCGCGCAGGGCGAGGGCGCCCGGCTGGCCGCCGCCGTCTCGCTGGCGCTCGCCTCGGTGAAGATCCGCGACCACGTGGAGGACCGGGACGGCGTCTTCGCCCGGCGGTCCGTGGCGGCGGGCGCCCGGGCGGTCACCCGGCGCTGGGACCGCAAGAGCGCGGGCAGCGCCTCGGTGGTCGGCTTCGACACCGCCGTCCTGCTCGACGCGGCCGCCCGGCAGGGCGAGTTGGAGCGCGCGCTGCCGGTCGGCGGCTCGGTGCTGCTGGTCACCGAGCCCACCGAGACCGCCACCGCCGCCGCCTTCGCGCACACCGCCGCGCTGGCCGGCCGGCCCGGGAACGCGGCGCCGCTGGCCGAGGCGGGCCGGCTGTTCGGCCGGCTCGCGCACCTGCTGGACGCCGCCGAGGACCAGCACGCCGACGCCACGAGCGGCGCCTGGAACCCGCTGAGCGCCACCGGCACCGACCGCGCCGAGGCCGAGCGGCTCTGCCGGGACGCCGTGCACGGCATCCGGCTCGCCCTGCGGGACGTCGAACTGGCCGACCGCACCCTGGTGCACGTGTTGCTCGCGCACGAGACCGAGCGCGCCGTCGAGCGGGTCTTCGGCCGGGCCGGTCACACCGCCTGCCGGGCCGGGGCGAAGGACGGCGGCGGTACCCCGCTCGCCGCCAACCCGTACCAGGCGCCGCCGCAGCAGGACCCGGACCAGGCTCCGCCGCAGGAGCCCGGAGCACCGGTCCCGCCGTGGGTTCCGCAGGGCCCCGGCTTCACCCCGCCCGGCGCGCCGCCGCCGAACGGCCGCAACCTGCTGGCCGGTTGCGCCGCGTGGGCGCTGATGGCCTGCACCTGCCAGCTGCTCTGCTGCAACCACAACGACCCGTTCTCCGGCGAACCCCGCGAGGGCTTCTGCGCCCGGCACGACTGCTGCGACATCGGCGAGTGCTGCTGCGACGGGTGCCAGTGCTGCGGGGAGAACGCGAGCTGCTGCGGCGGGTGTTGCGACGGCTGTGACGGCTGCGACTGCGGCTGCGACTGCTGAGCACCACCGCCGGGGCACGCCCCCAGGGGGAGCCGGACCGCGCCGGACGGCGTGCCCGGGACCGGTCCGGCTCCCCCTCGCGGCGTACCGGCGCTCCACCGGCGGAGCGACGTGCCGATGGCCCGGGCGAATCTAACGTGGCGTCATGTCGAAGAACCGACGGTGGCGTTCCGCCGCCCTGACGATCATGTCCACCACCCTGGTCCTCGCGCTGGCCGGCCCGGCCACCGCGCTGGCCGGCGCGGCCCCGGCCGCACCCCTGAACGTGGCCGCCGCCGCAGCCGGCGGCACCGCCCACTCCGCGAGGCCGCTGGTGCCCGCCCCGACCGCGCACCGGCCGGTCGGGACGTCGTCCGTCCGCCTGGTCGACGCGAGCCGCCCCGACCCGTGGCGCGCCGACGCGCCGACGCGCGAGCTGATGGCCACCTTCTGGTACCCGGCGGACTCGCCCCGCGGCGCCCACGCGCCCTACATATCACCGAAGTTGTCCCGCGCCCTGTACGACCTGGACGAGCCCGCCACGATCCGGACCAACGCCGTGGCCGACGCCCGGCCGGCCGCCGGACGGCACCCGCTGATCCTGCTCTCCCCCGGCTTCGGGATGAGCCGCAGCACGCTCACCGCCCTCGGCGAGGAGTTCGCCGCCCGGGGTTACGCGGTGGCCGCCGTCGACTCCACCTACGAGACCTCGGTGGAGTTCCCCGACGGCCGGATCGAGTCCTGCCTGGCCTGCGGACTGGAGGGGAAGGACCCGGAGTTCGGCGCGAAGTCCTCCCGCGCCCGGGCTGCCGACCTGCGCTTCGTGCTCGACAGGCTGACCGCGCCGGGGCACGGCGGCCCGGTCCGCGGCCTGAGCATCGACGCCTCGCGGGTCGGCGCCGCCGGGCACTCCCTCGGCGGGGCGGCCGCCCTGGAGGCGATGCGCGAGGACCCGCGGATCAAGGCCGCCGCCAACCTGGACGGCAGCATCTGGATCCCGGCAGGGGACGACACCGGGCGCCCGGCCCTGCTGTTCAGCGCCGGGGTCGGCGCTTCACCGGAGGCCACCCAGAACTGGGAGGACAACTGGAAGCGGTTCACCGGCCCCCGCTACTGGGTGGAGATGCCCACCGCCGGGCACCTGTCGTTCTCCGACGAGCACTGGCTGGTCGACAACCTCGGCCTGCGTGACCAACTGCCGCCGGACACCTACCGGGAGAGCTTCGGCACCATCAACGGGAACCGCGCGCTCGCCGCCACCCGCGCCTACCTGGGCGCGTTCTTCGACCGGCACCTGCTCGGCCGGCCGGCCCCGCTGCTCGACCGGCCCTCGCGCGCCTTCCCCGAGGTGCGCTTCACCAAGTAGCCCGCGGTCGCCGCCCGTCCGCGCGCCGCGCTGCCACAGCGGCAGCACCGCGACGCGCGCGGCCGGGTGGCGCTCATCCATCGCGGCCCGGCGCCGTTCTCGCCGCCGGAACCACCCCGGTGCGGCGGTCCGCCGCCAGCGAGTCCTCCAGCCGGGCCAGCAGCACCCGGAAGCGGTCCGCGTCCTCGGCCGTCATCCGGCCGCCCTCGGCCGGGGCCCGCACGCCCCGGTCCACCGTCGTTCCCTCGTTCATGCCCCGACGGTAGGGCCTGACGATCAACGTCGGATAAACGGAGCGGCAGTTGTCGCTACGCGCGCCCGAGCACCCGGTCCACGGTGATCTCGATGACCACCCGGTCCGGGTTCACCCGCGGCTCGCGGTAGCGCTCGGCGTACCGGCGCTCCGCCTCGGCCACCTCCTGCGGCGCGTCACGCACCACGGCGACGCCCTCCAGCGTCGACCAGCGCGCCCGGTCCACCTGGCAGACCGCCACCCGCTGCCCGGCCTCCCCGGCCGCCAGCACGTTGCGCACCTTGCGGCTGGTGCGGCTGCTGATCACCCGCGCGACGCCGGTCCCGGGATCGAACGTCACGCCCACCGGCACCACGTGCGGAGACCCGTCCGGGCGGTGGGTGGTCAGGGTGGAGATGTGCCGCTCCCGCCAGAAGGCGAGGAAGGCGTCGTCGAGCGCACGCGGGTCATGGGCCATGGCCGCGATCGTACGTGCCCGGGCCCGGCGGAGGACCGCCGGGCCCGGGCCTCGGGCACCCCCGCGCGCTCAGTGGCCGCGGGTGATCCAGTCCTGGAGGGACGGGGCCTCGGCGCCGATGGTGGTCGGGTCGCCGTGGCCGGTGCGGACCACCGTGTCCGCGGGCAGCGTGAGCAGCCGCTCGCGGATGGAGTCGATGATCGTCGGGAAGTGCGAGAACGAGCGGCCGGTGGCGCCCGGGCCGCCGTGGAAGAGGGTGTCGCCGGTGAACACCGTGCCGAGGTCCGGCGCGTACAGGCAGACCGCGCCGGGAGCATGGCCGGGGGTGTGCAGCACGGTCAGCCCGGTGCCGGCGACCTCGATCCGCTGTCCGTCGGCGAGTTCGCCGTCGGGGAGGCGTTCCGGGTGGGTGAGCTTCCACAGCGGCAGGTCGTCCGGGTGGAGCAGGATCGGCGCGCCGGTGCGCGCCGCGAGCTCCGGGGCGGCGTCGATGTGGTCGTTGTGCGCGTGGGTGGAGACGATGGCGAGCAGCCGGCGCCCGGCCAGCGCCCGCTCGATCGCGGCGGCGTCGTGGGCCGCGTCGATCACCACGGCCTCGGTGTCGTCGCCGACGATCCAGACGTTGTTCTCCACCTCCCAGCTGCCGCCGTCGAGCTCGAAGGTGCCGGCGGTGACGAGCCGGTCGATGCGGGCGGTCGTGTCGCTCACAGGACCACCACCGAACGGAGCACGTCACCCTGGTGCATGCGCTCGAACGCCTGCTCCACCGCGTCGAGCCCGATGGTCTCGCTGACGAAGGCGCCGAGGTCCAGACGGCCCTGGAGGTAGAGGTCGATCAGCATCGGGAAGTCCCGGGAGGGCAGGCAGTCGCCGTACCAGGAGGACTTCAGCGCGCCGCCGCGCCCGAACACGTCGAGCAGCGGGAGCTCCAGCTTCATCTCCGGAGTCGGCACGCCGACCAGGACGACGGTGCCGGCCAGGTCGCGGGCGTAGAAGGCCTGCTGGTAGGTCTCCGGGCGGCCGACCGCCTCGACGACCACGTCCGCGCCGTGGCCGCCGGTCAGCTCGCGGATCGCCTCGACCGGGTCGGTGTTCTTCGAGTTGACGGTGTGGGTGGCTCCGAGCTTCTCGGCGGTGGCGAGCTTGCGGTCGTCGATGTCCACCGCGATGATCTTCGACGCGCCGGCCAGCCGCGAGCCCAGCACGGCAGCGCCGCCGACACCGCCACAGCCGATCACCGCGACCGTGTCGCCGCGGCCGACGTTGCCGGTGTTGATCGCGGCGCCGATGCCCGCCATCACGCCGCAGCCGAGCAGACCGGCGACCGCCGGGTCGGCGGCCGGGTCGACCTTGGTGCACTGGCCGGCGGCGACCAGGGTCTTCTCGGCGAACGCGCCGATGCCCAGCGCCGGGGACAGCTCGGTGCCGTCGAGCAGCGTCATCCGCTGCTTGGCGTTGTGGGTGTTGAAGCAGTACTGGGACCGGCCCCGCTTGCAGGCGCGGCACTGGCCGCAGACGGCGCGCCAGTTGAGGACGACGAAGTCGCCGGGCTCGACCTCGGTGACGCCCTCGCCGACCGTCTCCACGATGCCCGCGGCCTCGTGGCCGAGCAGGAACGGGAACTCGTCGTTGATCCCGCCCTCACGGTAGTGCAGATCGGTGTGGCACACGCCGCAGGCCTGGATCCGCACCACCGCCTCGCCCGGCCCGGGGTCGGGCACGACGATCGTCGTCACCTCCACGGGCGCACCCTTGGCGCGCGCGATGACTGCCTTGACCTGCTGGCCCATCCGGTTCCACCTCCGTCGGCCGGTGCCGCTCTGCACCGGCGTGACCTGCGTCGACACGGTCGGTCGACACGAGTCGGACGACTCGCCCACGAAGCGTAGCGCCCGGTCCGGCGGCGGGTCGGGGAGCGTCCCGGGTGATCCGGCTCACCGCGGCGGCCCACCCCGGGGCGCACCACGGGGCGCGCGATCACCACCGAGCGCCCCCTTGCCGTCGCCGCGTCCTCACCATGCCCACGGTTCCCGGGCGTTGGCCGGAAAGCTCGCTGACGACGGACCGTCGCCCACGTACGGTCGTAGCCAGTCCGGCACACCCGGCACACCCGTCGGCCGGCCCGCCCGTCCCCCGCGCACCGCCCGGATCCACCCCCCGCCGGCCGCCGTCCGCGGCGGCCACCGCCTTGGAGACTGGAGTACGGATGTCCGCCGACAACAGTGCCACCGGTGCCGGAACCGGTACCGCCACTCCCCCCGGCCCGGCCCCGGCCGTGCTGCCGCCGCTGCACTGCCTGCGCCTGACCGCGCCCGGACCGCCCCGACTGGCCGCCCTGCCCACCGGCACCCCGGTCTGGCTGGTCAGCCGGCACAGCGACGTCCGGCAGGTGCTCACCGACCCGCGCCTGGGCCGCGCCCCGCTCCACACGCCGGACGCCCCGCCGCTCACCCTCACCCCCAACCTGCTCGACGACCCGAACGGGCTGCTCAACATCGACGGCGTCGAGCACCAGCGGCTGCGCCGCACCGTGCAGCGGGCGTTCACCCCGCGCGCCATCGCCCGCTGGCGCCCCTGGGTGGCCTCGGTGGTCGAGGGCCTGATCGACGAGCTGATCGACGAAGGCTCGCCCGCCGACATCGTCGCCGGCTACACCCGTCCGCTGCCGGTGGCCGTGATCAGCCGGCTGATGGGCCTGGACCTCCTCGACAGCAAGCGCCTGGAGCACTGGAGCGACCACGCCCTGGCCACCACCGCGTTCACCGCGCAGGCCATCCGCACCGCCATGGACGAGTTCGCCGCGTTCGGCGCCGAGGTCGTCGCCGAGCGGCGCGCCGCGCCCGGCGACGACCTGGTCAGCAGCCTGCTGGCGGCAGCCGCCGACACCCCCGGGATCACCGAGGAGCAGATCGTCACGCTGGTCATCGGCCTGGTCGTGGCCGGGCACGAGACCACCATGACCTCGCTCGGCAACGCCCTCGTCTACCTCCTCGGCGAGGGCCGCGACGCCTGGGAGCAGCTCGCCTCCGACGAGCAGAGCGCGGCCGCCGCCACCGAACAGCTGCTGCGGGTCGTTCCGCTGGGCGACGCCGACGTGCTGCCCGGCCTGCTGCGGCGGGCGGCGGAGGACGTCGAGATCGGCGGGGTGCGGATCCCCGCCGGCAGCGTGGTCGCGGCCGACGTCAACGCCGCCAACACCGACCCCGGGGTGTTCACCGGGGACCTGCTGACCGAGCTGTTCTCCCCGCTCGCCGCGCCGATGTACACCTTCGGCGCCGGACCGCACCACTGCCTGGGCGCCTGGCTGGCCCGGATGGAGCTGGAACTCGCCCTGCACCGGCTGGCCCGGCGGCTGCCCGCGCTGCGGCTCACCGCGCCGCAGGAGGCCATCGACTGGCGTCGCGGCCTGCTGACCCGCAGCCCGCAGCGGCTGCAGGTCTCCTGGTGACCGGCCACGGCACCGCCGGGACCGGGCCGGAGGTGATCGTCCAGGTCGACCGCGACCGGTGCATCGGCTCGGGCATGTGCGCGTTGACCGCGCCCGGCTCGCTGGCGCTCGGCGCCGACGGCCTCGCGCGGCCGTTGCGCGAGCAGCCGACCGGCGCCGCCGGGGAACCGCTCACCCCGGAGCTGGCCGACGCCGTCGACTACTGCCCGGTCGAGGCGCTCATCCTGTACGGCGCCCGCGACGGACGCCGGATCAGCCCGGCCGGGTGACCGTCCGGCCGGGCTGACCGTCCGTCGGCGCCACGCCCCGACCGGCGCGGCGCCGACGGCACCGGGGGCAGCCGGGGGCGGCCGGGGGTCAGCGGGCCCGTTCCAGCGCGCGCCGCACCTCGGCCGCCGGGTCGCCCTCGTGGTACGGGCGCTCGCTGTCCTCGATGTGGTCCAGGAACTCCTGGTACCGCAGCGCGTACCCGAGGTGGAACAGCGGAGGGGCCAGCTCCAGCGCCCGCTCCGGCGCGCAGCCCGGCACCCGCTCGCGCCAGGCCCGCGCCCACTCCCCGGCCAGCTGGGCCCACCGCTCCCCGGACACGAACGCCCGGGGCCGCAGCGCGTCGGCCACCGGGTGGCCGAGGCAGGCGTCCGCGAAGTCGAGGACGACCGGTGCGCCGCCGTCGGAGCGCCAGTTGCCCGGGTGGAAGTCGCCGTGCAGCACGGTCTCCGGCAGCCCGCAGGCGGCCAGCTCCTCGACCAGCGCGGGCAGCCGCCCGGCCAGCACCCGGGCGTCGGCGAGCTCCCCGGCCGTCAGCTCCGACCCGGCGGCGAGCCGGTCGAGCAGCCCGGGGACGGCGGCGGCCAGCGCGCGCGGGGTACGGTCGGGCAGCCCCGCCGCGGCGGCCCGGCCGTCGGCCGCGAGCGTGGCCTGCGCGGCGACCAGGCGCGGTACGACGTCCGCCACCACGGCCTCCGACGGGCCCCAGCAGTCCTCCCCGGGCACCTCGTCCAGCAGCACCCGCCCCTCGGCCGGGTCGGCGGCGAGCACCACCGGCACCAGCGCCGGGTCGGCGGCGCCGAACAGCGCGATCGCCTCCGCCTCACGGGCGTTGAACGCCGGGTTGACCACCTTCAGCCAGACCGGGCCGGTGGCCGTCGGCAGCCGGAACAGGCCGGACAGGTTCCAGCTGCGGACCTGCCCGGCGCGCCCGGTGACCGGCCGTCCGGCCGCCGCGAGCGCCCGCTCCGCCCAGTCGAGCGCCGCCCGCAGCCCCTGCGGCGTCGCCCAGCCGGCCCGCCGCTCGGCCGGCCCCAGCAGCGCCGAGGTCCCGGCGTCCGCCGGCCGCGCGGCCCGTCCGGCCGGGTACTCCAGCGCCTCCACGTGGTACACCGGGTGCCCGCCGCGGCCACCCTCCCCGCCGGTCACCGCGACCAGCCGGACCACCACCACCGGCACCCCGACCTCGCCCGAGACCCGCTCCACCACCGACCCGACCGACGACCACCACGGCTCCCCCACCTCGAAGGGACCCACCGGCCCAAGGTAGTCGCCCCCGTGGGTGAGATGGACACCGACCGTCCGCACATCCGCTTGATTCACCGTGGCAGGTTCCCGCACCCGCCCCACCCACGCGACCGGTTTTCCGGCCGGGGGTCCGGTCGGGCGGCCCACCCGGCGGCCCCCTGCCCTACGGGATGGCCACCGCCGCGCCGGAGACGCGGACGCGTGGGGCCGCCGAGTGCAGGTCGACGTGCAGCACGCCGGGTCGGCCGAGGTCCTCGCCCTGGTGGAGGGTGACGGCGGGCGGGGCGCCGGCGGGGTCGAGGGCGCGCAGGTAGGCGCCGAAGGCGGCGGCCGCCGCGCCGGTGGCCGGGTCCTCGACGACGCCGCCGACCGGGAACGGGTTGCGGACGTGGAAGACGTCGGGGCCGGCGCGCCAGACCAGCTGGAGGGTGACCAGGTCACGGGCGGTCATGAAGGCGGCGAGGCCGTCGAAGTCGTACGCGAGCCGGGCCAGCCGCTCACGGGTGGCGGCGGCCAGCACCAGGTGCCGGGCGCCCGCGTAGGCGCAGCGGGGCGGCAGCGCGGGGTCGAGGTCCTCGGGTGCCCAGCCGAGCAGGGCGAGCGCCTCGGCGACGTCGGCCGCGTCCACCTCGGTGACCTGCGGCTCGACGCTGGTGAGGGTGGCGCGCAGGCCGCCGTCGGGGTCCTCGGCGACCTCGACCGGCACCTCGCCCGCCGCCGTGCGGTAGAGGTAGTGTCCCGGGCCGACCCGTTCGGCCAGTGCCACGGCGGAGGCGACGGTGGCGTGGCCGCAGAACGGCACCTCGGTGAGCGGGCTGAAGTAGCGCACCGCGTAGCCGCCCGCCGGGTCGGGGGTCAGGAAGGCGGTCTCCGAGTAGCCGACCTCGGCCGCGATCGCGAGCATCCGCTCGCCGGACAGGCCGGCCGCGTCGAGCACCACGCCCGCCGGGTTGCCGCCCGCCGGGTCGGCGGCGAAGGCGGCGTAGCGCAGGATCTCGGGTGCGCCGGAAGCGGCGTCGTCACTGGTCATGACCGCTCGAACGTGCCCCGTCGGCTCCGTGTTCCCCGTCACCGCAGCACCGCTTCCAGCAGGTCGGTGCCGAGCCGGGCGCTGCCGGCCAGGTCGAGCTGGTAGTGCATGTACCGCCCGCGCCGATGGGTGGTCAGCAGGCCGGCCTTGCGGAGCACCGAAAGGTGCCGGGACACCTCGGGCGCGCTGATCTGCCAGGCGGCGGCGAGCTCGCCGGTGGTGTGCGGGCCGCGGGCGATGGTGCGGGCGAGCCGGAGCCGGACGGGGTGGGCGAGCGCCTCCAGCCGCTGCTGGACCACCGCGAGCGAGACCGGTTCGGTCCCGCCGCCCTCCTCGGCGACGGGGTACTGCACCACCGGCCGCCAGCCGGGCGCCGAGACCACCAGCAGGTGCGGGCGGCCGAAGGCGGTCGGGACGAAGGTGACGCCGCCGCCGGCGGTCCCGCTGGTGGTGTTGTCCTGCAGCTTGTCGACGACGATCCGGCGCCGTCCCTCGCCGGTGTCCTCCAGCTGGACCGAGGAGGAGACGGCAGCCAGTGCCTCGGCCGCGCCGTGCCGTACCAGCAGGTCGGTCTTGCGGCGGGCGTCGGAGGCCAGTTCGGGCAGCACCCGGCGCCAGGCGTCGGCGAAGAAGGCGTCCGCGCAGTCCTCCAGCAGCCGCCGGACCAGCGCCCGGACGGCGGGCGGGTCGGTGAGCAGCCGGTCGGCGAACTCGGCCTGCCGGGGGCCGCGGGCCAGGGCCAGGTCGCGGGCCCGCTCCTGTGCGACCGGGTCGGTGAGCGGCGAGGCGAACCGGTGTGCCAGCCGGGAGGCGCCGCAGGTCATCACGAGGGCGGCGCGGACGTACTGCTCGTCGTCGATCCGGTCGACGGCGTCCAGTTCCGCGGCGAGGGTGGCGCCGGGCAGTCCGGGGACGAGGAAGTCGGCGCGCGAGGAGCGCCAGAGGAACTCCGCCTCGCCGAGCCGGTCGGCGAGCGCCGGCGGGACGGCGGCCGTGGTGCTCGCCGCCCATCCGTGCAGGGTGGGGTGGTGCGCCGGTTCGGCGAGCACGTGCAGCATGGCGCTGAGCTCGGCCAGCGGGGAGGGGGTGAACAGCAGGCGCTCGTCGGGCAGGCCGGTGATGTCGATGGTCAGGCTCACGACTCCGATCCTGTCACCTGCGACGACGGCACCCGGCACCGATTGGCGGGACTCGTCAATCGACGTGCCCGCCGGGTGGGCGGGGGCCGACGGTACCGGTCATGAACCCGACCCGAACCCCACCGCACCGTTCCCCCGCCCCGGCCCCCACCCCGTCCCCCGTCCCACCCTCCGTCCCACCGGAGCCCCGCAGCGGACCGGCCGCCCTGCTCGGCCTGCTCACCGCCGCGGGCGGCCCGCGCTACGCGGCCGCGCTGCTGGTGGACGCGCTCGGCACCGGCCTGCTGCGGCCGTTCCTGCTGCTCTACGGCATCGGCGTGCTCGCCCTGGACGCGGGGACGGCCGGCCTCGCGATGTCCGCCGGGATGGTCGCGGGCCTGCTCGTCCTCCCGCTCACCGGCCGGTGGATCGACCGGGGCGCCCGCAGCCTGCCGGCGGCGGCGACCCTCCTGGTGCGGGCGGCCGGAGCGGTGACGCTGCTGCTGTCCGACGGCACGCCGGGGTTCGTGGCGGCGGCCGTGCTGCTCGGGGTGGGCAGCCAGTCCTGGCCCGCCACCCACGCCGCCGTCGTCACGACGCTCACCGAGGGCCGCACCCGGGACGCCGCCTTGGCGGCCGGGCGGACGCTGCGCAACGCCGGGATGGGCGCGGGCGCGCTGCTGGCGACCCTCGCGGTGGCGGGCGGCCCGGCGACGCTGCGGATGCTCGCCGGAGTGACCGCCGTGGGGTGCCTGCTGTCGGCGGTGCTGGTGCACTCGCTGCGGGTGTCCGCGCCCCGGATGCCGTCGGCCCCTGTCGTGTCCGAGGGTCCTGCCGCGTCCGGGAGCCCTGCGGGAACCGAGCCCGCCGCGGCCCCGGCGCTGCGCCGGATCACCCTGCTCAGCGTGGCCAACCTGCCCTTCGCCTTCTCCTTCGACGTCCTGGAGGTGGCCCTGCCGGCGCTGCTGGTACTGCACCTGCACACCTCCGCGGCCTGGTCCTCGGGCATCTTCGTGGGCAACACCGTGCTGGTGATCACCCTCCAGCTGGCCGTGGTGCTCCGCCTCGCCCACCGCTCCCGGCACACCCTGCTGGCCGTCGGCGGCACCGCGCTCGCCCTCTCCTACCTGGGCTTCTGGGCGGCCGGCGGGATCGGCGGCACCGCCGGGGCGTCCGCCGTGGCGGTGGTGTCGGTGCTCTTCACCCTCGGCGAGATCCTCTACTCCGGTTCGGGCACCGCCCTGGTCGCCGCGAGCGCGCCGCCGCACCTGCTCGGCCGTGCCCTGGCCCGCTGGGAGCTGTCGATGGGTGTCGGCCGAGCGCTCGCCCCGGCCGTCCTCACCGCCCTGCTCGGCGTCGGACCCGGCGTCCTGTGGCCGTCCCTCGCCGCCGTCACCCTCCTCGCCGCGGCCGCCGTCGCCCGCCTCCGCCCGGCCGGCTGAGGACCGGCACGGCGGCCCGGCACGGCGGACCGGGTTGCGGCCCGGGGTGCGGGCGGGCCCCCGGTCGCCGATCCTGGGCGGCGAGGCACGCGCGCGCACGCGCCCGGCTCCGGTCGTGAGGAAGGACACCGCATGAGCGCCCTCGACTTCGAGGTCATCGACAGCCCGGACAGCTCGCTCGACAAGACCTCCGTGCTGGTCACCGGGCCGCAGGACGCGCTGCTGGTGGACGCCGGGTTCACCCGGTCCGACGGGCGGCGGCTGGCGGAGCGGGTGAAGGCGAGCGGGAAACGGCTGACCACGGTGTTCGTCAGCCACGGCGACCCGGACTTCTACTTCGGCGCCCAGGAGCTGCAGGACGTCTTCCCGCAGGCCCGGTTCCTGGCCACCGCGTCGACGGTCGAGCACATCCAGGAGACCTTCGACGCCAAGAAGCGGGCCTGGGCGCACCTGGGGCCGGAGCTGCCGACCCGGCTGGTGCGCCCGGAGGTGCTGCACGGCGACGAGCTGGTCTTCGAGGGGCACCGCTTCGAGCTGCGCGGCGCGGACTTCCACCTGCCGGACCGGCACTACCTGTGGCAGCACCACCACCGCACGGTGCTCGGCGGCGTGCTGCTGTTCCAGGGACTGCACGTGTGGACGGCGGACACGCCGACGCCGGAGCAGCGGGCCGCCTGGATCGACCTGCTGGACGGCATGGCCGCGCTGGAGCCGGCGTTCGTGGTGGCCGGGCACCGCACGGACGGCGCACCGACCGACACCTCGTCGATCGACCACACCCGCGACTACCTGCGGGCCTTCGAGACGGAGATCGGCCGGGCACCGGACGCGGCGGCGGCCAGGGCGGCGCTGGAGCGGCGCTTCCCGGAACTGGGCATGCCACTGGCGGTCGACCTCGGCACGAAGGTCGCCAAGGGCGAGCTGAGCTGGGGCTGAGCGCGATGATCGAGATCCCGAGGTCCGAGGCCGCCTTCGCGGAGTCCGACGCCCCGGCCGACGTGGTCCGCCGCCAGTACCTGGCCTCGGCGCGCGGCGATCTGGGGGCACTGCGGAGCACGCTCGCCGACGACGTGGAGTGGACCGAGATGGCCGGCTTCCCGCTGGGCGGCACCTACCGCACGCCGAAGGGCGTCACCGGCGGGGTGATGGAGCGGCTGGCCGCCGAGTGGGAGGACTGGACGGCGCACGACGACCGGTACGTGGTGGCCGGCGAGGAGGTGGTGGTGCTGGGCCGGTACACGGCGGTGCACAAGGCCACCCGCCGGCCGCTGGCGGTGCGGGTGGCGCACCACTTCACGGTGCGCGGCGGGCGGATCGTGCGGTTCGAGCAGTTCACCGACACCGCGCTGGTCCGGGACGCGATGACGGCCTGAAGCCCTGACGCCCTGAAGCCCTGACCAGCGCGTCACCCGTTCGGGGGAGCCCGCGCGGCGCGCCGCACGCGCTCTCGACAGCTCCCCCGGCCGGCGGCAGGCTGTCCGTGATTTCCGCCGGAGAACGAGGAGTTCACCATGAGCACGGACAGCAGCGGCACCGGAGGCGGCGGGCGGGAGCGCCCCTTCGTGATCGTCGGCGCCTCCCTCGGCGGCGCCAAGGCCGCGCAGGCGCTGCGCGAGGCCGGGTACACCGGTGGCATCGTGCTGATCGGCGACGAGCACGAGCGCCCGTACGAGCGCCCGCCGCTCTCCAAGGGCTATCTGCTCGGCAAGACCGACCGGGAGAAGATCTACGTCCATCCGCCGCAGTGGTACGCCGACCACGACGTGACGCTGCGGCTGGGCACGCCGGTGGTCGCGATCGACCCGGCGGGGCACACGGTGACGCTGGCCGACGACGGGCGGGTGGAGTACGCGAAGCTGCTGCTGACCACCGGCTCGGTACCGCGCCGGCTGCCGGTGCCCGGGGCGGAGCAGGAGGGCGTGCACTACCTGCGACGGGTGGAGGACAGCGAGCGGATCCGCGGGGTGTTCCGCGAGGGCGCCCGGGTGGTGGTGATCGGCGCGGGCTGGATCGGGCTGGAGACGGCGGCCGCGGCCCGGACGGCGGGCGCCGAGGTGACGGTGCTGGAGGCGGCCGAACTTCCGCTGCTGCGGGTGCTGGGCCACGAGGTGGCGCAGGTCTTCGCCGACCTGCACCGCGACCACGGCGTGGACCTGCGATTCGGCGTGCAGGTCACCGAACTGACCGGCGAGGGCGGCCGGGTGACCGGTGTCCGGCTGGCGGACGGAACGACGGTGGCGGCGGACGCGGTGGTGGTGGGCATCGGCATCGCCCCGACCACCACGCTCGCCGAGGCGGCCGGCCTGACGGTCGACAACGGCATCAAGACCGACGAGCACCTGCGCACCTCCGACCCCGACATCCACGCGGCCGGTGACGTCGCCAACGCCTACCACCCCCTCTTCGGCCGCCACCTGCGCGTCGAGCACTGGGCCAACGCCCTCAACCAGCCGCAGACCGCCGCCCGGGCGATGCTCGGCGAGGACGCGGTGTACGACCGTGTCCCCTACTTCTTCACGGACCAGTACGACCTCGGCATGGAGTACACCGGCTACGTCGAACCCGGCGGCTACGACCGCGTGGTGTTCCGCGGCGACCCGGCCACCCGCGAGTTCATCGCCTTCTGGCTCTCCGAGGGCCGGGTCCTGGCCGGCATGAACGTCAACGTCTGGGACGTCACCGACCCGATCCGCGAACTGGTCCGCTCCGGCCGCCCGGTGGACGTGAAGGCCCTCGCCGACCCGACCGTCCCCCTCACCGATCTCTGAGCGGCTCCGGGTACGCCGAACGGCCCGCTCCCGGAAGGCTGTTTCCGGGAGCGGGCCGTTCTGATTCGCGGTGGTCGGGTGTCAGGCGACCGGCGGGAACGCCTCGGCGTCCGGCTTCAGCAGCTGGCCGGCGGCCGGGGCCTTCTGGTTCACCAGGTAGTCGGTGACCAGCTTGCCGAGCTCCTTGCTGCGGCCGACGGCGCAGTGCTCGACGACGTCGACCGACACCAGCACCGCGTTGCCCAGCTGGCGCTGCATGCGCTGGGAGAAGGTGTAGTTGGTGGCCGGGTCGTAGAGGTTGCCGACGACCATCACCGGGGTGGCGGTCTTCTTGTTCCACGGGCCGGTGAAGCGCTCGGCGTCGCGGGCCGGGGCCGGCCAGCTGGAGCAGGTCGGGCCGTCGAAGGCCTGGTAGCGGCCGAAGGTCGGCGACTCCTTCTCCCAGGCCTTGGCCAGGTTGACGAAGGTCCACGGGTTGGACGGGTACGGCTTGTCCTGGCAGTTGACGCCGTAGTAGGAGTCGTCGGCGGAGTACGCGGTCTCCGGCAGGGCCTCGCGCAGCGCGTTCGGCACCTCCGTCGCGAGCACCTTGGCGTCCTCGACGGCGGCCGGGTCGACCGGCGTGACCGGGGCCAGGCCCTGGGCGGCGGCGGCCGGGGCGTTGACGACCGAGTAGAGCGCCTGGAGGGACTTGGCCAGCGGCGCCTGACGGCTCTGCGCGTACAGGGCGTTGGCGACCTGGCCGGTGAAGCTGGAGAGGGTGACCTGGGTGCCGTCCGGCAGGGTGGCCGGGCCGGTGCGCAGGCGGTCGCGGAGCGAGTCGAACTTGGTGCGGGTGTCACCGTCGCCGAAGGCGCAGCGCGGGGCGCCCGCGGTCTGGCAGCGCTTGAGGTACTCGGCGAGGGCGACCTCGAAGCCGGTGGCGCGCTGGCGGTCGTACTCGACGCCGTTGTGCATCCGCAGGTTGGGGTCGACGTTGCCGTCGACGATCAGCGCGCGGACCTTGTCCGGGTACATGCCGGCATAGGTGGCGCCGATCAGGGTGCCGTAGGAGAAGCCGACGAAGTTCAGCTTGGTGTCGCCGACGGCGCGGCGCATCCGGTCGAGGTCGCGGACCACGTTGATGGTCGACATGTGCTCGATGAGCGGGCCGGCGTTGCGCGAGCAGGCGTCGCTGTAGTCCTCGGTGGCGTCGATGGTCTGGGCTATCTCGGCCTTGGTCACCGGGACGCCGACCATCCGGTCGTTGACGCCGGCGGCCTCCTCGTCGGTGGTGAAGCACTTGAGCGGGTTGCTGCGCTCCACGCCGCGCGGGTCGAAGCCGATCTGGTCGAAGCGGTCCTGGACGTCCTTGCCGAAGCGGGTGGTGGTCGCCCACATGTAGCCGCTGCCGCCCGGCCCGCCGGGGTTGATGAAGAGCGAGCCGATCCGCTTGGCCGGGTCGCTCGCGCGGCGGCGCATCATGGCGATGCCGGTGGTCTCGCCGTTGGGGTGGTCGTAGTCGAGCGGCACCTGGTAGACGGCGCAGTCGTAGATCTTCGGGTCCGGCTGGGTCGGGTCGGGGTTGCACGGCTTCCAGTCGACCGGTGCCACCTTGGCCTCGGGCGCCGGGCCGGCGGACGGGGCGGCGACGGCCGCCGCGGCCGATCCGGCGACGAGGGCGAGGGCACTGGTGACAGCCAGTGCCACGCTGGTGATACGGGACACGAAACCTCCTCCGGTTCTGCAAACCCGCACAGCCTGTCAGTACTCGATCAGCAGGGGAAGACGTGTGCGACGGGAGATTCTTGCGGGATCGGCCCGAGGGGGCGTCAATCCGTCGTTCCAGCAGCTGATTGACGGGAAACAGTGCGGTCGATGGCTGAAGATCATCATTCACCGTATGCTCTGGCAGGCCGTCATGGGTCTCAGCAGGCCTCGGTGAGCGCCCCGGTGGTGACCGGCGTCCGCCACGGGCGGTCGCGCTCGGCCCGGCGCACGGCCGGGCCCATCGCGCAGCCGGCGGCCAGGAAGAGCCCGCCGAGCAGCAGCCAGCCCGGGCCGCCGCCGTCCAGCAGCAGCGTGGTCAGCAGCAGCGGTCCGGCCGTGCGGGCCACCGCCACGCCGGTGCCGAAGAAGCCCTGGTACTGGCCGAGCCGGTCGGCCGGGGCGAGGTCGAAGGCGATCTGCCAGGACCCGGCGGACTGCTTCATCTCGCCGACCACCTGGAGCACCGCCCCGGCCACCAGCAGCGCCGCCGTCGCCCACAGCGGGACCGCCGCGGCGGACAGCGCGAAGACCGCGCACGAGGCGAGCAGCACCGCCCCGGCCTGCCGGACGGTCCGGGCGGCCGAGCGCAGTCCGGTGACGGCGCGGGCGGTGCGGACCTGGAAGAGCGTCACACCGAGGGTGTTGAGCACGAACAGGCCCGAGCCGAGCCAGCCGAGCTGCGGGGCCCGGTCGGCGATCCACAGCGGGATCACCAGGCTGAGCAGCGGCATCCGCAGCAGCAGCACGGTGTTGACCAGCGCCACGACCACGTACCGGCGGTCCGCCAGGACCGCGAACCCGCCGTCCCGGGCCGGGCGGCCGGGGACGGTCCGCGACGTGGCCGGGGCCGACGCGGACGCCGCCGCGGGCGCCGACCCGGGCACGACCGGCAGCCGCAGCAGGAGCAGACCCGTCGTCACGAAGCCCAGGGCGGTGAGCGCGAACGCGGCGCGGAAGGCGGCCCCGGTCCCGACGGTCAGCGCGACGCCGCCGAGCGCGGCGCCCACCGCCAGCCCGGCGTTGAGGGTGGCCTGCAGCCGGGCCAGCGCCGCCGTCCGCTCCCCCTCCGGGACCAGCCCGCCGACCAGCGCCTGCCGGGCCGCGCCCAGCCCGGACTGGGCGGTCGCGTAGAGGCAGGCGGCGGCCAGGAACGGCAGGAAGGAGCGGACCGTCAGGAAGGAGGCCACCACCACGGCCGTGCCGAGGGCGAGCGCCGCCGCCGTGCCGCGCGGTCCGCGCCGGTCGGCGAGGTGGCCGAGCGGCACCCCGGCGAGCGAGCCGATCGCCCAGGCCACCGCGAGGCCGAGGCCGAGCCGGGTGGGCGAGAGGCCGACGATCCGGGTGAAGTACAGCGCCGAGCTGGTGTAGTACGCACCGTCGCCGATCGCGCTCACCAACTGTGCGACGGCGAGCTTGCGTTGGGCCGGGGAGGCGGGACGGAGGCGGAACGGCACGGTACTCCCTGGACGGTGGCGGGCGGTGTGGGACCCCCAGTCTCGAACACCGGCGGACCATTCGACAGGGCCAGTGATCATCGATGATCTTGGGCCACTTCGGCACCTCGGGGCGCCCGGGACACCCCCCGGCGCCCGCCGGTGCCCCCGTCCGCCCCCTCGGCCGGACGCGCGCCCCCGGGGCGCGGACCGCCGGACGGCTCCACGCCGCGCCGTACCCGGCGCGGCCCGCGCCCTCCGTGTCCGTCCCGTCCGACGTCCGCTCAGCTGTCCGATCCCCTCCCCCGGCTGTCCGATCCCGTCCCGGAAAGCCGTGTTGACCGGCCAGTAGGGCCCTCCTATGCTCGTCCGCGTTCTCGTTCGCGATCGTGGACACGACCAAGACGTGCACGCCCCGCGAGCGCCGTCCGGCACCGGGGCGGGAGCGTCGCGGCTCCCGTCCGGCGGAAGCCGTCACCCGGCGAGAAGGGCTCTCCCATCAGCACCTCCACCGCGCCCCCGGGCGACCCGGGCCCCGCCGCCGAGCGGCGGCCCGCCGCCACGGAACGCCGCCGCTTCCTGACGTACCTGCTCGCCGCGCCGACCCTCACCGTCGCCGCCCGGGCCGGCCTCGACGCCGCCGCGCCCGCCACCGCCCGGGCCGCCGAGGCGGCAGTACCCGCGCGGCAGTCCACCGCCCCGGCCCCGCTGCTCGGACTGCCCGGCATCCCGGACATCGTCGACCTCGGCCAGGCGCTCCAGCTCGCCGGGCTGCCCACCTCGCACCTGCTCGTCCTGGAGATCACCGCCGCCGGCCGCGCCGTCCTCCACCTGCCCCGGCTGGAGGTCGGCCAGGGCCTCACCACCACGGTCGCGATGATGGTGGCCGAGGAGCTCGACGCCCGCCTCGCCGACGTCGAGGTCCCGCTCTCCGACAGCCGCCCCGACCTGCTGTTCAACCAGCTCACCGGCGCCTCCAACTCGGTCCGCACGCTGTACGACCCGGTGCGCGCCGTGGCCGCCGCCGCCCGCGCCCGGCTGGTCACCGCGGCCGCCCGGCGCTGGTCGCTGCCGGCCGGCACCCTGCGCACCGCCGACTCCGCCGTGCTCGCCCCCGACGGCCGCCGGGCCGGCTACGGCGAACTCGCCGTCGCGGCCGCCGACATCGCGGTGCCCGCCCTCCCCGCCACCCCCAAGCCCGCCGAGCAGCGCCGGGTGATCGGCCGCCCCACCGGCCGGATCGACGCCCGCGACATCGTCACCGGCCGCGCCAAGTACGCCGGCGACCTCGCCGTTCCCGGCGCGGTGCCGACCGTGGTCGCCCGCCCGACCACCATCAACGGCACCCTGGCCACCCTGGACGCCTCCGCCGCCCGCGCGATGCCCGGCGTGCTCGCCGTGGTGACGGTCCCGACCGGGGTCGCCGTCCTCGCCGAAACGTTCGACCAGGCGCTCAGGGCCCGCGACGCGCTGCGCACCAGCTGGCATCCCGGCCCGGTCGCCGCGCTCTCCGACGCCGACATCAGGCAGCGGCTGCGCGCCGCCCACGCCCCGTTCCTGGTGCCCCCGCTGCTCACCCAGTACGTGGACGGCGAGTTCGACTTCGCCTTCGTCAACCACGCGCCGATGGAGGTGCTGACGGCGATCGCCGACGTCCGTGCGAACCGCGCCGAGCTCTGGTTCGCCGCGCAGACCCCGATCGTCGCGCAGCAGACCATCGCCGCCGAACTCGGCCTGCCGCAGGACGCGGTGACGGTGCACGTGGTGCGCGGCGGCGGATCGTTCGGCCGCCGGCTGTTCTACGACGCCGCGCTGGAGGCCGCCCGGATCTCCCGCGCGGCCGGCCGCCCGGTCAAGCTGATGTGGACCCGCAACGACGACATGCGGCACGGCCGGATGCGCCCCGCCACCCACCACCGCGTCCGCGCCACCTACGGCCTCGGCCAGGTGCTCAGCTACGAGCACCGCGCCGCCACCGTGACGACCGACTTCGGCCACGGCCTCGGCGAGGCGCTCACCGCCGCCGGCTTCCAGCTGGAGGTCGCCGGGCTCTCCGTCGCCCAGGCGTTCTTCCTGCTCAGCCAGAGCAACCCGTACGACGTCGGAGTCCCCACCCAGGTGCTCGCCGAGGTGCCGCTGAGGATCCCGACCGGCAGCTGGCGCTCCGTCTACTCCGGCACCGTGCGGGTGGCCGACGAGATCATGATCGACGAGCTGGCCCGCCGCTTCGGCCAGGACCCGGTCGCCTTCCGCCGCGCCCGGCTGCGCGACCCGGCCGGGCGGGCCGTCCTCGACACGGTCGCCCGGGCCGGCCGGTGGGGCCGCGCCATGCCGGCCGGCCAGGCCCAGGGCGTCGGCTACCACGCCGAGAACGGCGGCCGCACCGCCTACCTGGTCGAGCTCGACGCCTCGGAGCCCACCCAGCCCCGGGTCACCAAGGCGGTGATCGCCGCCGACCTCGGCACGGTGATCAACCCGACCGGCCTGGAGGCCCAGCTGACCGGCGCGCTGATCGACGGCATCTCGGTGATCCTGCAGGCCGGCAACCACATCGACCACGGCGCCGTCCGCGAGGGCAGCTACGGCGACTTCCACTACGCGCGGCAGAAGCACAGCCCGCCGGTGGTCGAGATCCACCTGCTGCCGCCGAGCGGACCGCCGGGCGGCGCGGGCGAACTCGGCGTCCCGGCGGCCTCCGCCGCGGTGGCCAACGCCTACGCCCGGGCGACCGGCACCGGCCCGCGCTCCTTCCCGATCAACTTCTGACCACCAGCAGAGTGTCCCCGCCCCACGCCCCCGCCCGCCGACCCCGAGGAACCCGCCCTCCCATGCCCAGCCACACCTTCGTCCTCAACGGCCGGCCGGTCACCGTCGAGGCACCGGACGACATGCCGCTGCTCTGGGTGCTGCGCGACAAGCTCGGCGTCACCGGTCCCAAGTACGGCTGCGGGGTCGGCGTCTGCCGCGCCTGCACCAGCCACCTGGACGGCGAGGAGATCCAGCCCTGCATCGTGGCGGTCAAGGACTGCGCGGACCGTCGGGTCACCACCATCGAGGGCCTCGCCGACGGCGACACCCTGCACCCCGTCCAGGAGGTCTGGCTGGAGTGCGACGTCGCCCAGTGCGGCTTCTGCCAGCCCGGCCAGATCATGACGGCGGTCGCCCTGCTGCGCCGCAACCCGGCGCCGACCGACGCCGACATCGACCGGATCCAGAACATCTGCCGCTGCGGCAGCTATCCGCGGATCCGCGAGGCCATCAAGCGGGCCGCCGCCCGCACCACCGCCGCGGGCGGCTGAGCGACCGGCCGAGCGGGTGGCCGAACCACCGGGTCAGGACTGGTCCCAGGCGTCGACGGTCAGCAGCGCGTCCGGCGGGCAGCCGGCCACCGTCTCGGCATGCAGCTCTCGCGGCCGGTGGCCGGCGCCGAACACCGAGCCGTCGGCCAGCAGCGGCAGGACCTCCTCGGCCCGGACGGCGTAGCGCAGCGGGTAGCCGTCGAACCGCAGCTGTTCGGCCCGGCCGGCCGCGGCCAGGGCCGCGATCCAGTCGAGACCGCCGAGACCGGTCTCCCACTTGGCGAGCACCTCGCCCGCACCGTCCCCCACGGCCGGAGCCGTGACCACGAACCACCATCCGAGCATGCGACGCCTCCCCCCGCGGTGCTTCGCGCACCACGGGGGGAGGCTACGCCACCGGGCCCGTCAGGGGACGAGCACCAGCCGGATCGGGTTGCCCTTCTTCTGCTCCAGGGCCTCGACCGCCTCGGCGGCCTCGGCCAGCGGGAAGGTGCCGCTGACCGAGCGGGAGAACTCCAGACGGCCGCCGCGGACCAGGTCGACCAGGTCGACCACGTCCTTGCCCTCCGAGCCGTAGTGGCCGCGGATCTGCTGGCGCAGGTAGCTGACCAGGGTGCCGTTGGTGATCGTCAGCGGCTGGTTGGTCAGGCCGACCAGCACCAGGCGGCCGTGCTCGCCGAGCGCGGCCATCGCCTGCTCGCGGACCGGGGCGACCCCGGCGAAGTCGAACGCGGCGGCCAGCGGGCGGCCCCGGGTCGCGGCGCGCAGCCGGTCGGCGAACTCCGGGTCGCCCGGGTCGAGGGCGGCGTCGGCGCCGAAGGCGAGCGCCCGCTCACGGGCGGCGGGCAGCGGGTCGACCGCCACGATCGGGTGGGCGCCGATGCCGCGCAGCAGCTGGACGCCGTGGGCACCGAGCCCGCCCACGCCCCAGACGCCGACGGCCTCGGCCGGGCGGACGGCGCCGGTGCCGGTGATCGCGGCCCACGGGGTGGAGACCGCGTCCGGGATGAAGCAGGCCTGCTCGAACGGCAGCTCGTCGGGGATCGGCACCAGGGTCTCCACGGTGGCCAGGGCGTACTCGGCCCAGCCGCCGTCGTAGTCGACGCCCCGGGTGAGGACGACGCCGTCCCGGATCTCCCCGGCCTGGAGCAGCACCCGGTCACCGACCGCGGCGGTGGTGACGCCCTCGCCGAGGACGTGCACGGTGCCCGCGACCTCGTGGCCGAGGGTGACCTTGTCGCCCCGCAGGTGCAGCGGCTTGAGCATGCCCTCGATCAGGTGAACGTCGGAGAGGCAGACGCCGGCGGCGCCGACCTTGATGAGGACCTGGCCCGGCCCCGGCGTGGGCACGGGCACCTCTTCGACGGCGAAGGCGCCCTTCGCGACGTCGAGCCGGCCGGCGAGCATCGTGGCGGTCATCCCGGTTCCCTTTCGCAGGGGGTGGCACGGTCGGCGGGCCGCACCATCCAACTTACTTGTTGTTCAACAAGCAAGTTCCACCCTAGCATGGTGGTATGTCCACGCACGTTTCCCCGACGGAGCCCTCCCCCGCACCGGCCGACCGGCCAGAGCCGCCGCGCCGCACCCAGGCCGAGCGCCGCGCGCGCGCCGAGCACGCGCTGCTCGCCGCCGCCGCGCGCCTGGTCGCCGAGCACGGCAGCGCCGGGGTGACCCTCGCCCGGGTCGGCGAGGAGGCCGGCTTCAGCCGGGGCCTGGCCTCGCACTACTTCGGCTCCAAGGGCGCCCTGCTGGCCCGGCTCCAGGAGGAGGCGCTCGCCGAGGCGATGGCCGCCGCCGCGCCGGCGCGCAGCGGCGCGGGCGCCGTGCAGGAGCTGTGCGCCTTCGCGCGGGCCGCCTGCCTCGACGGGGTGCGCCACCCGACCGACCTCGGCCGGGCGTTCGTCGTCCTGGGCGCCGAGGCGCTCGCCGGCTCCTCCGAACTCACCGACGCCGTCGCCCGTCTGGACGCCCGGATGCGCGGCTGGGTGGCCGAGGTGATCCGCCAGGGCGCGGCCGTCGGCGAGGTCCGGCCGGAGGTCGACCCGGAGGCAGCGGCGACGGCGGTGGTCGGCCTGCTCAAGGGCCTGATCGTCCAGGCCGCCACCGCTCCCGGGGTGCTCGCCCTCGACCGCGCCACCGCCGAGGCCCAGCGCTGGATCCGTCTCGCCCTCACCTCCGCCTGACCCGCCCGCCCCCGACGGACGGCGAACGGCCGACAGCGGCCGACGGGCGACCGGCGACCGGCGACCGGCGACCGGCGACCGGCGACCGGCGACGGTCCGTGAGACGCCCCTAGCCGCCGACGACCGGCCCCACCTAGGGTGATCCGACGTCACGACCGTTGACCCGAGGGGTGGATGACGATGATCCGGCGCCGTTCGCTGCTGACCGCTGCGGGGTTGGGAGGCGTGGCGCTCGCGCTGCCGGCCTCGGCCGTCGGGGCCGCACCCGGGCCCGGTGGCGCCCCGGCGCCGATCGACCTTCCGGCACCGACCGTGGGGCACCCGGTCGGCACGGTGTCGCTGCACCTGGTCGACGGGAACCGGCAGGACCCGTTCGCCCCCACGCCCCGGCCGCGCGAACTGATGGTTCAGCTCTGGTACCCCGCGGCGGGCGCCGCCGGGCGCCCGCGTGCGCCGTACGCCACGGCACGCGAGGCGGAGGTGATGGAGCAGGACTCCTTCCTGGACCCGGGCACCCTCACCCGGATGCGCCCCACGGCGCGGCTCGGTGCGCCGGCGCTCCCGGGCGCGCTTCCGCTGCTGCTGCTCGGCCACGGCCGGAAGGGCGGGCGCAGCAACTGCACCGCGCTGGCGGAGGACTTGGCGGCGCACGGCTATCTGGTCGCCTCGCTCGACCACACCTACGACGCGGCCGCCGTCGAGTTCCCGGACGGCCGGGTGGTGCGCAGCGCGCTGGAGGACGAGCCGGCCGACTGGGACGCCGCCGAGCAGCAGGAGGTCTCCGCCCGGGTGGCCGATCTCCGCTTCGTCACCACGGAGTTGACCGGCGTCGGGCCGGCGCTCCGGCACCCGGGACTGCCGTGCGCCGACCCGCGGCGAATCGGCGTGTTCGGCCACTCGATGGGCGGCGCGGCCGCCGCCGAGGCCGTGCGGCAGGACCGCCGCTTCGCCGCCGGGCTCGACATGGACGGCGGCTTCTTCGGCTCGCCGGTCGCGGACGAAGGACTGGACCGGCCGTTCCTGCTGCTCACCGCCCTGGCCGACCACTACACCTGGCGGCGCTGGCGCTCCCACCAGCAGGGCTGGGGACGGCAGCTGCGCCAGCGCGACTCCGGTCACCTCAGCTTCACCGACCGGCCGTACTCGGCCGGGCCGGGCCACGCCGCCGACCGCATGTCGCCGGAGCTCTACTCCGCGCTGTTCGGCACCATCGCCCCGGCCCGTTCCACCGCGCTGGCCCGCGCCTATGTGCGCGCGCACTTCGACCGGTTCCTGCGCGGGCGCCCGTCGCCGCTGCTGGACGCCCCCTCCCCGCGCCACCCGGAGATCTCCTTCGTCTGGAGCCGCGGCTGAGCCGCCCCTCTCCCTACGCGGCGGCCTCCGGGTCGCGGCCGAAGAAACCGGCGAGCCGGTCGTACACCGGCGCGTCCTCGGCGACCGCGACCTCCGGGCCGAAGGCGTGCCGCTCCTCCTCGCTCCCCCGGTACTCCGGCCGCAGCGCGCCGCGCCCCCAGGCGAGCGAGGCCTCGGCGACCTCGTGGTCCAGCCCCGCCGTGGACTGGCCGGTGGCGCGGGCCAGGTCCCAGGCGTGCACGGCGAACTCGGCGATCTGCTGGTCCACCGGGAAGCGGGCCGGCAGCTCGCCGACGCCGGGGACCTCGATGACGCCGTCGAGGTCCCCGGCCTCGCGCCAGGCGGCCACCAGCCGCTCGGCGCCGGCCTCGAAGCGGTGCAGCCAGTCCTCCTCGACCCGCTCGAAGGGCTCCGACCAGTCGGGTGTGCCGCCCTCCGCCCGGACGGTGAACTGCCGCAGGTCGTGCAGCAGGTGGCCGACCAGCTGCCCGACGTCCCAAGAGCGGCAGGCGGTCGGGTGGCCGGCCTGCTCGACCCCGGCCCCGTCGATCAGGCCGGCGGTCTGCGCGAGGGCCCGGGCGAGCAGCTCGATCGGGTCTTCCACTCCGGTCATGACGCACCTCTCCGTCGTCGGGGCCGCACCGGCCCCTCACTCGGGACCCAGGCGCCGGCGCGCGCCGCGGACGCGCGCCCGCACCCGCGGTCGGACCGGCCGATCGTAAACGCGGGCACCGGCGGCCGGCCCGGAGCAACACCCCGAACCGGCCGCCGGCCGCCGGGTCAGGCGGCGAAGCCGCCGTCCACCGCGATCTCCGCGCCGGTGATGTAGCGGCCCTCCGCGCCCGCCAGGTGCGCGACGGTCGCGGCGACGTCGGCCGGGCGCCCGAAGCCGCCGAGCGCGGTGAAGCCGGCCTGGAACCCGGCCGACGGCCCGTCGGCCGGGTTCATGTCGGTGTCGATCGGGCCGGGGTGGACCACGTTGACGGTGATCCCGCGCGGGCCCAGCTCACGGGCCAGCGCCTTGGTGAGCCCGATCATGGCGGCCTTGCTGGTCGCGTAGAGGCTGCCACCGGGGAAGGCGGCCCGCTTGGCCATGCAGCTGCCGACGGTCACGATCCGGCCGCCCTCGGCCAGGTGGGCCACGGCGGCCCGGGCGTACAGGTACGGCGCGCGGACGTTGACCTTCAGCACCCGGTCGACGTCGGCCGGACCGGTCTCCTCGATCGGGGCGACAAAGCCCGCCCCGGCGTTGTTGACCAGGATGTCGAGCCGTCCGAACCGCTCGGCGACCGCCTCGACGGCGGCGCTCACCTCCTGCGGGTCCGCGCTGTCGGCCCGGACCGCCCAGCCGCGCCGGCCCATCGCGGTGATCTTGGCCGCGACCGCCTCGGCCCGTTCGGCGCTGCCCAGGTAGGTCACCGCCACGTCGGCGCCGTCCTCGGCGAGCCGCAGCGCCACGGCCTCCCCGATGCCGCGGCTGCCGCCGGTCACCAGGGCCACCTTGCCGTCGAGCTTCGCGAGCGTGGTCGTCGTCATATCGTCAGAACTCCTCAGGTCGTTCGCGGACATGACTCGATCCTCGGCCCGCGCCGCCCCCGAGTCCGGCGGTATTCGGACGCCGCGTTCAACGTTCAACCACCGCCGGTCGGCGCACCTCCGGACGGCCCACGGCAACGGCCCACGACGAGCCGTGCGGCCACCCCTGGGGCAAGGGGTGGCCGCACGGGACCCCGGGCAGGGGGTGCCGGGGAGTGCCGATCGCTCGGTGGAACGGGGGACGGCGGACGGTGTCAGAAGGACAGGGTCTGGCCGGGGAAGATCAGGTTCGGGTTGGCGCCGATCGCCTTGATGTTGCGGGCGTGCAGCCCGGCCGGGTCGAGGCCGAACTTGGCCGCGATGCCGCTCAGCGTGTCACCGCTCCTGACGGTGTAGCCGCCGCTCGCGGGGTTCTTCTCGGGCGCGGCGGGCGCGGCGGGCGCGGCAGCGGGGGCCGCGGGCTTCGCTGCGCCCTGGGACGGGGCCTGGGACGGGGTGCCCGGCGCCTTGCGGGAGGTCGGCTTCTGGCCCTGGGCCGGCGCCTTGGCGGGGGACTTGGCCGGGGTCTTGGCCGGGGCCTGCTTGGCCGGCTGCTGCGCCGGGGCGGGCGCGTCGGAGGTGTCGGGCGCGTCGGCGATGGCGGCCGGCGCGCCGCCGCGGCTGAGGCCCGCCTTCGCCGAGCAGACCGGCCAGGCGCCCGGGCCCTGCTTGGCGAGGACCTTCTCGGCGACCGAGATCTGCTGCTCCCGGCTCGCCTGGTGGGCCTGCGGGGCGTACGCGGTGCCGCCGTACGACCGCCAGGTGGAGGGGGTGAACTGGAGTCCGCCGTAGAAGCCGTTGCCGGTGCTGATGCCCCAGTTGCCGCCGCTCTCGCACCGGGCGACGGCGTCCCAGGACGTGGCGGGGGCGGCAGCGGCCGAGGTGGCCGTGACGAGGCCGGCCACCGGCAGCGCCACGGCGGCGCCCGCCACGACAGCGAGCCGGACCCGGTTGCGCCTGGCGGTGCCGTTGGTGCCGGTGGTGGTGCTGTCGACGGTGGTGGAAGCGGCGGTCTCGTGACGGGGATTCATGGAATTCCTCTCGACAAGCCCCGGGTAGGCGTGCGGAACCAGGCCCCTGCCGGGGCCGGCTGTCGCTCCCTCACTCGGTGGGCGGCCGGGCACGCGTCCGACGTGCCGTGCCGCCCCGGCCACCCTCCGCTCGCCGACGGCCTGTTCGAGCCTGTCGCGTCGACGGGCACCGCCCTCGCGCCGGTGGTCGGCCGGCGGGCCGTGCATCGGGGGTGAACCCGGGTGGTGCTCGTTGCACCGCCAAAGAAGCTAAGGGCGCCCACCGGGCGGCATCAAGCAATTCTTGGATGCCGCAGGTCAGTTGACTGTTACCGGCGGTATCGATCATGTAACCGACCGGGAAACGACCGGCTTTGACCGGATTTCCCGGCCCAAACGGTCGTCTTCCGTGCCGTCACTCACACCCGGCCGGCCGCCCGGCCGCCCGCATCATCGACAAATCGCCACGACCATCTGACGCACCGTCATCACGCCGATCGGAGTTCCCGATTCCACCCGCCGTCGATGTGGCGTTCACCACTCCCATTACGGCGAGTGAGCAAAAAATCGCTCAGCGCATGGCACACGACCCGTCCGCGCACGGACCGAACAGGCCGTCAGCCCGCCGTTGCCCCCGATCCGATGCCGACGTGCCCCCCGGCACCCCGCCTCAGCCGACGCCGTCCAGCCCCGCGTCCCGGGCCAGCAGCGCCGCCTGCACCCGGTTGTCGCACCCCAGCTTGGCCAGGATCCGGCTGACGTACGTCTTCACCGTCGCCTCGCTCATGTGGATCCGGGCACCGGCGTCCGCGTTGGACAGCCCCTCGCCGAGCAGCGCCAGGACCTCCAGCTCCCGCTCGGTCAGCACCTCCAGCCGCTGCCGGGCCCGCGCCCCGCGGGCCGCGGCCGGCCCGGCCTGTCCGCCCGCCAGCGAGTCCACGATGTGCCGGGTCGCGGCCGGCGACAGGAAGGCTTGCCCGGTGGCCGCCGCCCGGACGGCCTGGATCAGCTCACCTGGCGCGGTGTCCTTCAGCAGGAAGCCCGCACCGCCGTCACTCACGGCGCGCAACACGTTCTCGCGCTCCCCGAAGGTGGTGAGGATCAGCGCCCGCGCGCCGGGGGCGACCCTCGGCAGCTCGGCGAGCGCCGTCAGCCCGTCCATCACCGGCATCTGGATGTCCAGCAGAACGACGTCCACCCGGTGCGCCCGGGCCAGCTCCAGTGCCTGCCGGCCGTCGGCGGCCTCCGCCACCACGTCGATGTCGTCGGCGGAGGACAGGATCATCCTGATCCCGGCCCGGATGAGCGGCTCGTCATCGGCGACGAGGACTCGGATCACTGCTGGCCATCCCCTTAGTACTGGTCCTGACGGCGCGCCGCCGCACCCGCCGGCGGCGCCGGGGACCATCCTCACACCCGCGTCGGTCAGCCGTTCACCCGGTAGTGCTGCTTGTCGACCAGCACCCCGTCCTTGAAGCAGAACCGGTAGGCCGGCTGCTCGTCCCAGCCGCCCGAGGAGTCCTCGGCGAGGAAGTAGCGGCACACCGACCCGATCGGCGGGGTGGGCCCGGTGCCCCGCAGGTTCTGGGTGAAGAAGTCGCTGCCGGGCGGCAGTTGGTGCTCGACCTCCTCCTGCGGGGCCCCCAGCCGCACCGCCTCGTACGCCGCCTGCGACATCGTGGAGTCCGCGGCGGAGCGGATGAACCCGACGATGCCCCAGACCAGCAGGCCGAGGACGGCCAGCAGCACCGCCGCGCCGCCCACCGCGCAGCCGAGCGCCGGGCTCCGCCGCTTCCCCGGCGCCGCCCCGACCGGTGGCACGCCGTCGAGCGCCCAGGCGGGCGCCCCCTCCGCCCCCGCCACCCCGGCTACGCCCCACGCGCCGTCCGCGCCGGCGTCCACGACCGCGCTCCCGGTGTCCGCCGGTTTCTCCGCGTCCTCGTAGGGCAGCACGGCCGCCAGCCGGAACCCGGCCTCCGCCGTCGGACCGGCGTGCACCATGCCGCCCACCAGCCTGGCCCGCTCGCGCAGACCGGTCAGTCCCTGGCCCCCGCTGACCGCCGGCACCGCGCCGCCGGGGCGCGCGCCCACCGGCTCGGGCGCCGCCGGGTTCACCACCTCCACCACCAGCGCGTCCGGCTCGTACCGGAGTGCGACCGTGATCGGCGCGCCGGGGGCGTGCTTGTGCGCATTGGTGAGCGCTTCCTGAACGACCCGGTACGCCGCATGACCGGCAACCGCGGTCAGCGGACGGCGCTCGCCCTCCCGCACCAGGGCGACCACGGTGCCGGCCGCCCGGGAGGAGGAGACCAGCCCCTCGATCCCCTCCACCCCGCCCGTCCCGGCGCCCCCGGCCCCGGCCTCGGCCGCCGGCGAGCCGCCGACCGCCGCCCCGGCAGCCGGCCCGGACGGCGCCGCCGTCGACTCGTCGTGGAGCACCCCCACCACCTCGCGCAGCTCGCGCATCGCCGTGACGGCCGCCAGCCGCAGCACCCCGACCGCCTCCCGCTGCCGGTCGGTGAGGGTCCGGTCGACCTCCAGCGCCCCCGTGTGCACCGAGATCAGGGCCAGCTGGTGGCCCAGGCTGTCGTGCATGTCCTGGGCGATCCGGTGCCGCTCGCGCAGCCGCGCCTGGTGCGCGACCATCGCGCGTTCGCGCAGCAGCTGCTCGTTGCGCTCGCGCAGTGCGTCCAGCAGCTCCCGGCGCTGCGCCCGGTAGCGGGCCCAGAGCGCGGGCAGCACGGCGAACAGCAGGTAGCCGCCCAGCGAGAAGCCGACGATGACCTTGGCCGGCAGCTCCCCGGCGTCCTTCAGCACGCCCAGCGCCGTCATCACCACCCAGCCGACGGTGAAGGAACCGATCAGCACCCCGACCCGGCGCACCCGGGCACCGGCCGACCAGCCGACACAGACCATCAGCGGCAGGGACCCGCCGCCGAACCCGCTGGCCGCCGCCGCGAGCAACAGCGCGGTCGCGGGCAGGCCCCGGCGGAGCAGGAAGAGGACGGCGACCGCCACCCCCATCGTCAGCTCAAGACCGGAGCGGCTGGCCACCTCGATCAGTGCGGCGAGCCCACCGAGCAGGAGCGCGCCCACCCCCTCACGGAGCACGGTCCCGACCCGCCAGGGCCCGGGCAGCGCCGTCCGTACCGCCTTCGACCAGGCTCTCGCGATGACGTTCACCCGTCGAGGCTAACGAAGCGGCCGTGCCCGGCACCGCCACCGTTCGTCGCGGCCGGGGCCGACGAAAGTCGTTCTCCCCACGCCGACGACCCTCCCGCGGCCGGCCGCCGCCACCGACGCCCGCCTCAGCGGTAGGCGGTGAGCAGCAGCGCGATGTCGTCCACCCGGTGCGTCGAGCCGAGCTCGTACAGCACCCGCTCCGCCAGCCCGTCCGGCCCCTCCGCCGCCAGCCACCCGGCGTCCGGGCCCGCCAGGGCGGCGCACAGCCGCTCCACGCCCTCGTCGATCGCCACCGCCGGGTCCTCCACCAGTCCGTCCGTGTACAGCGCGAGCACCGAGCCGGGCTCCAGGGTCAGCGGGCTGACCGGGTACGCGGCGGCCCCGTCCACCCCGAGCAGCGGTCCGCCCGGCACCTCCAGCGCCTCCGTGCGCCCGTCCGGGTGCCGCAGCACCGGCGGCACGTGGCCGGCCCGGGCGACCAGGGCGGTGCCCGCCGCGGGAGTGAGCCGGACCAGGCAGCAGCTGGCGAGCAGCCCGGGGCCGAGGTCCAGCAGCTGCTGGTTGGTGCGGGCCAGCACCTCGTCCGGCGGGTGGCCGCCGGTGGTGAAGGCGCGGACGGCGCTGCGCAGCTGGCCCATGGTGGCGGCCGCGCCGACGCTGTGGCCCTCGACGTCCCCGATCACCAGGCAGAGGTCCCGGCCGGTGACCACGGCGTCGTACCAGTCGCCGCCGATCTCCATGCCCTGGGTGCCGGGCAGGTAGCGGGCCGCGATCGTGACCCGCTCCACGCGTGGCAGCCGGTGCGGCAGCAGCGCCTGCTGGAGGCCGCGGGCCAGGGTGAACTCGGCGTCGTACAGCCGGGCGCGCTCCAGCGCCTGGGCGATGAAGCCGGCCAGCGCGGTGAGCAGGCCGCGTTCCTCCAGGGTGAAGACGCGGGGCCGGTCGAAACCGAGGATGAAGCTGCCGACCGGGTGGCCGGAGGCGATCAGCGGCAGGAACGCCCACGCCCCCATGTCGTCCAGGGTGAGGCCGGGGTAGGCGGCGGCCAGCTCGTCGACGGACTCGAAGAAGATCGGGGTGCCGGTGCTGAGGGTTTCCGCGCCGGGCACTCTGGCGCCGACCGGGATGCCCTCGAAGCGGTCGAGGAAGCCCTCGGGGTAGCCGCTCTGCGAGACCAGGTGCAGCCGCTTCTCCCGGACGGCGTAGACGGCCAGCTCCTGGCCGCCGAGCGCCGGCAGGATCTCGTCGGCCACCGCCCGGAACACCTCGCGGGCGGTGACCGCCTCGCTCAGCGCGCTGGCCAGCTGGAGCAGGTGGTACATGGCGCCGAGGCCGGTCCAGGTGCCGGGCGGGGCGGGTTCGGCCGACCGGACGGTGCTGCCCGGGGGCGGCTCGGCGGCGACCACCCGGCCGGTGACGCCGTGCGCGTCGGGGTAGAGCGAGAACGCCAGCCAGTTGTCCGGCGGGCGCAGCGCGAGGAACGCGGTGGGCTGCTGGGAGAGCAGCGCGGCCCGGTAGCGGTTCTCGTACACCGGGTCGGAGAGCCAGGACAGCACCTGCCACGGGTGGTGGCCGAGCAGGTCCTCGCGGCGGGCCTGGAGCAGCAGCTCGACGCTGTGGTTGGCGTAGGTGATCCGGCCGTCCGGGTCGAGCGAGAAGACGCCGTCGCGCAGGCGCTCGACCGCGGCCGCCGCGGCGGTGCCGGTGCGGGTGTCGAGGACGGCACCGACCAGCCGGCCCCAGGTGTGCGGGCCGTTGTGCGGCGCGCGGGCCCAGAGTTCGACGGGATAGGGGTGGCCGTCGCGGTCCAGCACCCGTACCCGGGCCGCGAGCACCCGGTCCCCGTCGAGGGCGCCGCGCACCGCGGCCCGGAACTCGGGCAGGTCGCCGGGGGCGATCCGGGCGGACAGGGTGTCGGCGCGGCCGTCGAAGTCGCCGGGGGCGAGGCCGAAGATCTCGCAGAACTGGTCGTCGGCGGTCACCGCGCCGGCCAGCACGTCCCAGTCGAACAGGCCCACCCGGGTGGTGGGCGCCGACGGCGGGGTGAGTTCGACGACCGTGGTGTCGCCGTTCGGCTCCACCACGTGGCCGTCCGCCTCCAGCGCGGCCAGCCCGGCGGCCAGCCGGTCGGCCACCGCGCGCAGATGGCGGCGCGCGCCCTCGGGCACGCCGTCTCCCGAGGCCGGCCACAGCACGCCGAGCACCCCGTACGTCTCGCCGCCCGCCCGGACCGGCACCCAGGCGGAGGCGAAGTCGTACGGCAGGCCGAGGGCGAGCTGCGGGAAGCGGCGCATGGTGTCCTCGGTGTCGGCGAGCAGCACCGTGCGGCCGGTGCGGTAGCCGACCGCGACCGGCAGCGGCCCGGCGGCGGCGATCCGCCGGAACGGGGCGAGGACCGACAGCGGCACGCCCGCGACGGCGCACAGCACCAGCGAGCGGCGGTCGCGCGAGCGCAGGTGGAGGGTCGCGCCGTGGGCGTCGGTGCCGCCGAGCACCGTGCGCACGGCGGAGGTCAGCAGGGCGTCCCGGTCGCGGACCGCCTGCTCGTCCGGGGACGGCTCGGCGCGCGGGCGCAGGCGGTGCGGACCGGGTCCCACCGCCCGGGCACCGCCGCCGCTCGGTCGCGGACCGGGCGGGTCCGCCGGCACACCCTCGCGCATCCTCTCTTGCTACGCCGGGGCCCGGGGGCTGTCAAGGCGAGCCCCGCCCGCCCCGGGGTGCCCGCCGGCCCCGGCTGCGCCACCATCGACCCCATGACGTCCCGCGCCTCCCGCCCCGGTCCGACCACCGTGGTCAACCTGAAGGGCCACCGCGACGACCCCGCGTTCGACGACGTGGTCTACGTCGGCCGGGCGATGCACCGCGGCGGCTGGCAGCTCGCCGAGTCCCCGCTGCACTGCCCGTACCGCCCCGGCCCGGACCTCTCGCGCGAGGAGATGCTGGTCAGGTACCGCGCCCACCTCCTCGCCCGCCCGGAGCTGCTGTCCCTCGTCCCCGGGCTGCGCGGCCACCGCCTCGGCTGCTGGTGCGCCCCGCTCCCCTGCCACGCCGACGTCCTGGCCGACCTCGCCGACCACGGCGCGCCTTCCTGACCGCCCGCTCGGCCCGGGCCGACCGCGGCCGTGCGGGCGGGCGGGGGCGTTCCACCGGAGCAGGGGCGCGAGGTCGCTTGGGTATTCTCCCTGGACAGCGCAGCGCAGACCGCTGCCCCGGGGGAGACGAGTGGCGAAGCATGGGGTCCACACCGGCCGATCGTTCGGCGGGCGAGGCGTCCTGGCAGTGGGACGGGGAGGACGAGGGCCGCGCCACCGGTGCGCCCGGTGATGTGGTGAGCGGGGGTGCGGACGGGGACGGGCCCCGGCTGAGCCGGCGCGGGCTGCTGACCGGAGCCGGGGTGCTCGCCGCGGGCGCCGCCGTCTGGGGGGTGTCCCGGGCGATCGGCGGGTCGGATCCCGCACCGCCGAAGCCTCAGCCGCTGCCCACCCGGGTGGTCGGCCCGGAGCCGGCGTGGGTCTACCGGGGCCCCGAGCCGATGACGCCCGGCCGGCAGAGCGGCCGGCTGTTCGCGCCCGCCTACCTCACCCGCAGCGGTGTGCGCCTGCTCGACCCGGAGACCGGCGCCGTGACCGCCGCCGTCGGGGTGAGCCCCCCGAAGGGCTTTCCGGACGACTCCCCGCTGGTCCTCGGCGCCGGCCGGCTGTTCACCGCCTCACCGGGCCACGTCGACGCCCGGACGCTGGTGGGCCCCACCGCCGGCTGGAGCCTGCCGCTGCCACCGGAGCTGGGCGACCAGATCACCGTGTACGGCTGCGACGGCGACAAGGTGTACGGCTCGGTCACCGCCAGGGGCGTCCTGAGCCGCAACCTGTTCGCGATGAGCGCCAACGGCACGGGCCTGCTCTGGTCCCGCCCGGCCGCCGACCGCGACGAGACCTCGATCGCCGTGCTCGACGCCGGCATCGGACGGCTGCTCGCCTGGGGCGCCGATCCGTCCGCCGGCGTCTCGCTGCTGGACGGCACCACCGGCGGCCGGCTCTGGTCCGCCGAGAACACCGGCACCGCCTGGGCGGCCGTCGACCAGCGGCACGTCTACCTGCCGGCCGGGTCGGGCGGGGTCCGCGCGCTGCGGCTGGCGGACGGCACCCCGCGCTGGTCGGTGCAGCCCCGGCCCGGCGAGCAGTGGCGGGCCCTGCCGCCGATGAGCGACGACTTCCGGGTGTACGTGCTGCGGGACGACGGGCTGGTCACCGCGCACGCGGCGGACGGCGGCGAGCAGGTCTGGCAGCTCCAGCTGCCGTTCCGGCTCGACCGGCGCTGCCGCCCGCTGCTGACCAGTACGACCCTGGTGGTACCGGGCCCGGCCGACGCGGGCGTCCAGTTCGTCGAGACGGAGACCGGCCGGACGTTCACGACCTTCGCCGACTCCGGCCCCGGCGTCGACGTCTGGTCGGTGGCCAGCGACGGCACCCGGCTCTTCGCGGGCCACGACAGCACGCTCTACTGTCTGGGCGCGCTGCCGGTGCCCTGAACGTCCGGGGTGTTCGACGACGAGCGCCGCCCCACCCGTCCCCCCGACCCAGGATGATGCCGTGCCGATTCGCCCGATCTCGCCCGACCGGCTCGTCGAACTGCTCGCCGACCGGATCGCCGCGCTGCCCGGGGCCGGCGAGCGCCGGCTGCGGGTGGCCGTGGACGGCGCCGCGGCCGCCGGGCCCGGGGCGCTCGCGGACGCCCTGGTCGAGCCGCTGCGGCTGCGCGGCTTCCCGACCCTGCGGGTTCCGGCGGCGGGTTTCCTGCGCCCGTCCTCGGTGCGGCTGGAGTACGGCCGGCACGACGCGGACGCCTTCCACGACCTCTGGCTGGACGACGGCGCGCTGCTGCGCGAGGTGCTGGACCCGCTGGAGCCGGGCGGCAGCGGCCGGGTGCTGCCCTCGCTGTGGGACCCGGTGACGGACCGCGCCACCCGCGCGCACTACACCGAGCTGGCGCCCGGCGGGGTGCTGCTGCTGGACGGTGCGCTGCTGCTCGGCCGGTGGCTGCCGCTGGAGCTGACGGTGCACCTGGCGCTCTCCCCGGCGGCGCTGGCCCGGCGGACCGCGCCGGAGGAGCGGTGGACACTGCCCGCGTTCGCCCGCTACGAGGCCGAGACCGTACCGGCGGAGGCGGCCGACCTCACCGTCCGCTGCGACGACCCGCGCCACCCGGCCCTGGTGGAACCCGCCTGATCACCGGCCCCACCCGGCCACCGGTCCGGCCGCCCGAACGGTCCTCAGCGCCCGCGCCGTCCGGGCGGTCCGGGCCGGGCCTCCGGGGCGGGGCCGCGCTGGCAGGACGGACACCAGTACGCCGACCGCTCCCGCTCCGCCGTCCCGTGACGCGCCGTCAGCACCGTGGCGCCGCAGCGCGCGCAGGGCCGCCCGGCCCGACCGTAGACCCACTGCTGGTGGCCGTGCCGGGTGTCGCCGGTGGTGACGTGGCCGGAGCGCAGCCGGTTGGCGTCCAGCAGCTGGTGGGCGCGGGCCACCAGCCGGTCGGCACTCGCCAGTTCGCCGACCGGCGTCCACGGGGTGACGCCGGCCAGGAAGCAGAGCTCGTTGGCGTACACATTGCCGACGCCGGCCAGGTTGCGCTGGTCGAGCAGGGCCTCGGCGACCGGCCTGCCGGGGTGGGCGAGCAGCCGGCGGGCGGCCTCGGCCGGGTCCCAGTCGGGCCCGAGCAGGTCCGGTCCGAGGTGGCCGACGGCGCGCTGCTCGTCGGCGGTGCGCAGCAGTTCGACGACGGGCAGCCGGTAGCCGACGGCGGTTCCCCGCTCGGTGCCGAGGACGGCGCGGATCTGGTGCGACGGCCCGCCGGTCCAGCGCTCGCCGGGGCGGAAGAGCACCCAGCGGCCGTCCATCCGCAGGTGGCTGTGCAGGGTGAGGCCGCCTTCGAGGCGGGTGAGCAGGTGCTTGCCGCGCGGGGCGACCTCCAGCACCCGGCGCCCGGCGAGGTCGGCGGTGGCGTGGGCGGGCACCCGCAGCTCGCCGGTGGTCAGCACCTGGCCGGCGAGCGCGGCGTGCAGGCGGGCCGCCGCGCGGAAGACGGAGTCACCTTCCGGCATGCCTCCATCCTCCCTCCGCGCGACGGCCCGCCGCAGCCGATCGGCCGGTTACTCGACAGCGGCGGCGCCGTCGCCCTCCTCGCCGCCCACGCCGTGGCGGACCACGACCACCGGGCAGGGGGCGTGCTCGGTGAGGTGGCGGCTGACCGAGCCGAGCAGGGCGCCGGTGAATCCGCCGAGACCGCGGCTGCCGACCACGGCCAGCGCGGCACCGCGCGAGGCCTCCAGCAGCGCCTGGGCGGCGTTGCCGGGCTTCACCGACTCGGTGATCCGCACCTCGGGCTGCTTGCCGACGACCCTGGTGACGGTGTCGGAGAGGGTCTTGCCGGCCAGCTCCTCGGGGTTGAACTCGGGGGCGGGCACGCTCGCGCCGGCCCAGCCGTAGAACGCCGGGTACTCCCAGGCGGCGATGGCGTGGACGGTGCCACCGGTCAGCCGGGCGTAGTCGACCGCCCAGCGCAGTGCCCGTTCCGAGGCGGGCGAGCCGTCGACACCGACGACGATCCTGGGGTTCGCGCTGTTGGCCATGCCGCTGCTCCTTGCTCGACGTGCTGTTGTGCTCGACGTGCTGCCTTGCCCTCCAAACATAGATCAACTGGGGCATTTGTCAGCTAATTGCCGCGCCGATCGGTTCGCACACCTCCGAAACTGGTACTGGCGGGTGCGCGGCGTGCTCGCCGCGCATCCGCCAGGGTCTCGGCTCCCCGCGCGGGGACCGTCAGGCCCGGTAGGCGGCCCAGGAGTTGGACATCCGGGCGACCTGGCCGGGGGTGAACTGGGTCATGCAGGAGTCGTAGGTGTAGTCCATGAAGTTGTGGATCGGGTCGAGGCCGGGGGACGTGCAGGTGTCCCGGCCGGCCGGGCACTGGTAGGCGGCGCTCGCCTCGGCGGGGGTGTCGGCGACGTAGTCGCCCTGGCCGCTGCAGCCGCCCTGGAAGGTGTGGTAGAGCCCGAGCCAGTGGCCGACCTCGTGGGTGGCGGTGTCGCCCTCGTTGTAGTTGGCGGCCGAGCCGCCGGGGAACGAGGAGTCCAGGATCACCACGCCGTCGTCGGTCGGGTTGGACTTGTAGGAGCTGGGGAAGGTCGCCCAGCCGAGCAGCGACTGGCCGAGCTTGGCGCTGTAGAGGTTGAGGGCACCGGCGCCGCCCTTGCGCAGCGCGGTCTTCATCGCCTTCTCGGTGGTGGAGCCCGGAGCCACGCCGTTGTACCAGGTGGCGTTGTCGGTGTAGTCGGTGGCCGCCAGCTGGAAGCGGAACTGGCTCGCGGTGTTGCCGGCGCCCTGGCCGCCGTACGCGGCGTTGAGGACGTCGATCTGCTGGGCGATGGTCGCGGCCGACAGCTTGCCGGTGCTGCCGGAGTGCACGACGTGCACGTACACCGGGATGGTCGTGGTGGCGGCCAGCGTGCCGGGGGCGACCAGCGCGCCGCTCTGCGGGGTCTGCGCCAGCTGGCCGAGCCGGGCCTTCAGGTCCGTGTCCATCGCGTTGGCCTGGGCGTCGGTGACGGCGTTGGGCTCGTGACCGCCGGGGCTGCCGGCGGGCTTGCGGGCCGCGGCATCCTGGGAGGTGTCACCGGTGCAGGCGGTGGCGGACGGCCCCTGGGCGGGCGCGCCGGCGGCGGTGAGCGCGGTGGGCACCACGAACTGGGTGAGGCCGAGGGCGGCGACGACGGCCGCCGCGCCGAGGAATCGACTGGTGGCACGCGAGGGGACACGGGCGGAACGACGCATCTGCGCTCCTGAGGAGGTTGTGGGGGGACGGCGGTCGAGGGGGGCCACCGTGTGCCACAGGCTACGCAGGGTTGCGTGTACGCGTCAGACAGGTTCAGGCCTGGAGCTTCTGACGACAAATCGGACAGAATCCGGAAGTTTGAGCGGCCCGACCTTGCCGCACATGAGCATTTCCCGTCGCGCGCCTGCGCACAGTACCGGCCCCGACCTGTCCGAAACGTGACACCCCGTCTGCCCCGCGCAGCGGTGCGGCGGCCGGCGGACACGGACGAACGGGATGAACCGGGCGTCCGGACCGCCTCGCCGAGACTACGACGCGACGAAGACGATCTCCCGCAGGGCACGCGCACCGGCCCGGTCGAGTACCACGGCCGACGCACAGCCGGCGGGCGGGCGGCCCGTCCCCGCCAGCCTCCGGCGCAGCCGCCGGGCGGCCTCCCGGTGCCGGGCGAAGGCGTAGGCGGAGACCGACTGCCCCCGGACGCGCTGGCCGTCGCGGGCCTCCTCGGCGGTGGCGTCCAGCAGGACCAGGTGCACCCGGCGCCCCTGCCGCCCGGCCTCCCGGACCAGCCACTGCCGCACGTACGGCACCGCGCCGCAGTCGTGCACGGCGAGCGGGCCGCCGGCCAGCACCGCGCGCCGCAGCCGCCGGTAGTGCGCGATCCGCACCAGCGGGCGGTACACCGCGTACGGCAGCCAGGACGGCAGCCGGGCCGCGTACTCCTCGCGGACCGACTGCGAGTCCACCAGCGGGGCGCGCACGCAGCGGCGCATCAGGGTGCTCTTGCCGCTGCCCGGCAGCCCGGAGACCACCAGCAGGTCGCCGGCCGGGTAGTGCAGCGCGACCGGCCGGCCGTGCCCGGGCCGGGTCTGCCTCAGGTCCTGCAGGCCGCGCGGGCGCAGCGCACCGGCACCCCGGTCCGGCTCCGCCGCGACGTCCGGGCAGCCGGACCGCGGCGCCGGGACCACCCGGTCGCGGGGCGTCGTGCCGCGCGGCGTCGCACCGCGGACCGCGCCGTCGAGGACCGTCCTGGAGACCTGTGCGTCCGCCATCGAAACCCCCCTGCCTCGAAGGGCCTTCCCCTTCAAGAGAGAGTAAAGACTAATGGTCAGACCGGGTCCGGGCCGAGCCCTCCACCGCCCCAGGTAGGTCACAGAAGTGCTCCGGGACCGTTACAGGGCGGTGGGGGGCGCGGCGGATCAGCCGAGCTGCGGGGCGACCCGGGAGGCGATCAGCTCCAGGTGGTCGAGGTCGTCCAGGTCCAGGACCTGCAGGTACATCCGCTGGGAGCCGGCGGCGGCGTACCGGCCGATCTTCTCCACCACCTCGTCGGGGGTCCCGGCCAGGCCGTTGGCCTTCAGCTCGTCGACCTCGCGGCCGATGGCGGCGGCCCGGCGGGCCACCTCGGCGTCGTCCCGGCCGACGCAGACCACCAGGGCGTTGGAGTAGACCAGCTCGTCGGCCTTGCGGCCGGCCTTCTCGACGGCCTCGCGGACCCGGCCGAACTGGGCGGCGGTGTCCTCGACGGCGACGAACGGCAGGTTGAACTCGTCGGCGAAGCGGGCGGCCAGCGCCGGGGTGCGGGTCGGTCCCGTGCCGCCGACCAGGACCGGGATCTTCGCCTGGGCCGGCTTGGGCAGGGCCGGCGACTCGCTCAGCCGGTAGTACTCCCCCTCGAAGTCGAAGGTCTCGCCCGGGCCGGTGCCCCAGAGCCCGGTGATGATCTCCAGCTGCTCCTCCAGCCGCCCGAACTTCTCCTTGGGGAAGGGGATGCCGTAGGCGGTGTGCTCCTGCGCGTACCAGCCCGCGCCGAGGCCGAACTCGACCCGGCCGCCGCTCATCGCGTCGACCTGGGCGACCTGGATGGCGAGCACGCCGGGCAGCCGGAAGGTGGCGGCGGTCATCAGGGTGCCGAGGCGGATGGTGCTGGTCTCGCGGGCGAGGCCGGCCAGGGTGATCCAGGCGTCGGTCGGGCCGGGCAGCCCGCTGACGTCGCCCATCCTGAGGTAGTGGTCGGAGCGGAAGAAGGCGCTGAAGGCGCCGAGCTCCTCGGTGGTGCGGGCCACCCGGAGGAGGGTGTCGTAGCTCGCGCCCTGCTGGGGCTCGGTGAAGATGCGGAGGTCCATGGCGGCCATTCTGGTACCGATCACGGGCGCCCACGGCGGTTCCGTCGATCCGGTGACGGAGGGCCGGTGCCGGAGGGCCGGTGCCGGACGGCCGGTGCCGGACGGCCGGTGACGGAGGGCCGGTGGGAAGGGCCGGCCCCACCTGCCGCGTGGCCAAGGTCTCAGCCCGCGACCGCTCCCGGCGGCCGGAGCCGCTCCCGCGCTCGCCTACCGTGGACGGATGTTCGCCACGCCCGACGAGTCGCCCCCGGGTTCCCCCGACGACTCCCCCGACCCGCGCAACCGGCCGGCCGGCTGTCCGCTGCCCCGGATCGTCTCCGCGTTCACGCCCCGGCTCGCCGAGTTCGCCTTCGAGCCCGGCTTCACCGCGGCGGTCGACCAGCACGCCGCCGAGCTGCGCGAACTGCTGTACGCGCAGGGGCCGGAGCTGCTGCCCCGGCCCCTGGACCGTGAGGAGTTGTCCGACTACGCGCTGGGCTTCCTCGACGCCCTCGCCGAGATCGGCTGGCGCGAACCGGTCGGGTACGACTACGCCGTGCACCGGCTGACCGCGATCTGCTGGCTGGTCCGCCAGGACGGCCTGCTCACGGCCTGAGCGGCGTCCGCCCGGCGGCACCGTGCCGGCCGGCCGGGCCGATCGACCCGGACCGATCAGCGCGGCTGCTCACCCGGCCGGCCGGGGTCGATGCCCGGAGCGGGCGGCGTGCTCGGGGTGGTCGGCCGGGCCGGCTGGTTGGCCAGCGCGTCCGAGCGGCCCGCCTGGTAGGCGCTGCCGCGCAGCTTGGCGGTCTCCTGCTCCGCGCTGGAGAGCCAGCGCTCCCAACGCTGCCGCATCGGGATGATCAGACCGCCGCCGACACCGACGATCAGCACGCCCGCGATCGAGGCCAGCACCGCGATCAGCACCGGACCGGTGATCGCGGTGGCGATCCCGGCCTGCCCGAGCGCCGCGACCACGCCCAGCAGGACGATGAACGCCCAGGCGATGGTGGCCACCGTCCGCCCGTAGGCCGCGCCGGACAGCGCGTTGCGCACGATGTCGCGCACCGCGTTGGCGATGGCCATCGCGACGACCACGATGACGACCGCGACGATGCCCCTCGGCAGCCAGGCGACGATGCCGTGGATCATCACGCTGATCGGGTTCGGCCCGAAGACGCCGAAGGCCAGCTGGAGGGCCATCAGCAGGATCGCGTAGTAGACGATCTTGCTGACGATCCCGGTCAGGTCGTACTTCGAACCCTCCAGGTACCCGGCGATCCCGGAGCGCTCCGACACCCGCTCGGAGCCGACCCGGCGCAGCACCCGGTCGAGCAGCCGGGCGATCGCCTTGGCCACGAACCAGCCGATGACGAGGATCGCCAGGAAGGCGATGAACTGGGGAATGAACTTGGCGACCTTCGACCAGGCCTCGGTGAAGCCGGAGCCGAAGTCGACGGACAGTGCCAGCTGCTGAGCCACGGGAGTCCTCCACTCGGCGGCACCGCGCCGGGAGCGGCGCGGCGACCCCCCACTCTTCGTGGATAGCAGCGCTCCGGGTGGCCCGCACGCCCCGGCGACCCGCACTGGCCTTCACGGGTGAACCCGGTCCGGCCGGCCGGGGGCCCCGTCGGGCGCGCCCCGGACGTACAGTGGCGGTCCAGACGGCACACGGACGGCGGGGCGGGGAGCGGGGACGACGTGAGCGACAACCGTACGGGCGGCGGCGGCCACCGGGCACTGGCCTGGCAGGGACGGCCGCAGCGGCCGGGCGCCGCGGTGCTGGTCCTGCACGGCGGCCAGGAGCACAACCTCGCCCGGCCGGGGCCGCTCAACCTGGCCGGTCTGCGGATGGCCGGCTTCGTGCGCGCGCTGCGCCGCGAGACGGCGGGCGCGGAGGTGGCGGTCGGCACCGTCCGCTACCGCCACCGGGGCTGGAACGGCGAGCGGGCCGACGCCGCCCGGGACGCCGTCGCCGCGCTGGACGACCTCGCCGAGGAGCTGGGCCCGGTCCCGACCGTGCTGGTCGGCCACTCGATGGGCGGCCGGGCCGCCCTGCGCGCGGCCGGCCACCCCACGGTCACCGGTGTGGTCGCGCTCGCCCCCTGGTGCCCGGCCGAGGACCCGTGCGAGCAGCTGGCCGGCCGCGACGTGCTGATGCTGCACGGCGACCTCGACCGGGTCACCTCCCCCGCCGACACCCGCGCCTTCGCCGCCCGCGGCCGGGCCGCCGGAGCACGGGTCTGCGGCTACACCGTCGCGGGCACCGGCCACACCCTGATGCGGCGGATCGGCGACTGGCACCGCGCCACCGCCCGGCTCTCGGCCGGGCTGCTCGGTCTGCGCGAGCTGCCGCCGGAGGCCGCCGCCGCCCTCGCCCTGCCCGCCGGCTCCGACGCCTCCCTCGCCCTCCCGCTCCCCGCCCACCCCCGCACTGCCCCGCACCGCTCCCCGGCCCGCCCCCTGCCGACCGACGCCTGACGTCCGCCGATGCCCACCCCGTTCGTCGGCCGCGCTCCCCTTGCCGCCGACCGACGCCACGTGCTGCGGGCCGTCCGATGTCAGTGGTGTCTGATCCACTGTCCGCACAGCGGGACCACCACCGAGCAGACAGGAGCCGCCGGCCATGGGCGTGCTGACCGACTACTTCCGCGCGGCCGACGACGGCGCCGTGCTCGCCGCTCTGGAGGACGCCGAGGGCGGGCCGCTGGTCGGCGGGGCGCGGCCGGTGTTCGACGGGGTCGAGGCGAAGGGGGTGGACCCGGACGTCGTCCTGGGGCAGCTGATAGCCGTCGTGCGGCGGGTGGAGTGGGAGGCGGACCTGGTCGGCGGGACGCCGGTGTGGCCGACCACGCCGCCGCCCGGCCGGGAGGGGCCCGCCGACGAGGACGACCCGTGGGCCACCGGGCCGTGGGTGACGCGGCTCGGTGGCCCGGTGCGGGACACCCTGGCGGACCTCCCGCGGGCCGGGCTCGCGGACGTCAGCGCCCGGTGGGCGGCGACGGCCGAGGAGTTGCCGGACGCGGACGGCGAAGACCTGCGACCGCTGGTCGAGGAGCTGTCCGGGCTGGCCCGTCGCGCGCGGGAGGCCGGTGAGGACCTCTACTGCTGGATCTGCCTCTGAGGCCGGTCCCGGAGTACCGGCCTCAGCCGGTGGCGGGGTGGGCCATGGTGACGTGCCGGGTCTCGTCCTCCGCGAGGCCCGCGTAGCCGCTGACGGCGGTGGGAGCGATCCCGGGGTCGCCGGGGCGCTGCGCGCCGGTGGCCGCGTCCAGGGTCACGGGGCCGGTGCTCGTCCTGCCGTAGACGAGGCCGTGCCAGGCGGTGGTGACGGTGGGCGCCGGCCGCGTTCCGGTCGCGTCGGGCAGCCTCCACAGGAGGCTTCCGGTCGCGGGGTCGGCGGCGACGACGAGGTCGCGGTCGTGGCAGACGGTCACGGAGCGGCCGTCGTAGGCGCAGATGCCCGGGAACTCACCGAGGTCGAGCAGCCGACGACCGGTGCTCGCGTCCACCAGCCGGGCGAAGCGCTTCGACGAGCCCTTCTCCTGGCCCTGCACGAGGACGGTGTTCGGTCCGGCCGGGCGCACCGTCGTCTCCAGGCCGTCGCCGTCCTCCGTCCAGGCGTCCCGCCCGTCGCCGAGGTGCACGGCGGACACCCGGCGTTCGGCGGTCGCCCGGTCCTTCTCCACGGCGCCGACGATCTGCCCCTCGCCGAGCATGGCGCCCACGAACCCGGTCCGGCTCCAGAGCACCTTCCGGGAGAGCAGGTCCACCGCGAGGAGCAGCGCGTCGGCGCTGTCCGTGACCGAGACGACCGCCGTGGTGCCCCGCACGCCGAGCAGGGTGACGTACTTGCCGTCGCGGAAGCGTCCGTCGGGGAGTTCCAGCGGCAGCGACCAGGCGGCCTGATGGGTGGTGGTGTCCATGGCGACCAGCTCGGCGGCGGCGCGGGGCGCTCCCCCGCCCTCGCCGGGGATCGTCTCCGAGAAGGAGATGACGGCCAGGCGTGCTCCGCCGACCTCGGCGATCACGGGCCGCTCGAAGAACTGGGCGGGGTACTGGGCGCTCACCGTGCCGAGCACCTTGCCGTCGGCCAGGTCCACCGCCTTCAGGCTGCCCTGGGCCGGAAGGTAGGCGGTCGGCCCGTCGAGCACGGCCCTCAAGGCGCTGGCGTCCGGGGGAAGCGCGACACCTCGGGCGCGGTCGAAGGCCGTCGGCGGGTCGTAGCTCGCCCGGGCGCCCGCGGTGGGCGCGTCGCTCCCGCCGCCGGTGCTGCCGCTGCACCCGGTGAGCAGGACAAGAGCGACGGCGGCGCAGGCCACCGGCCCGGAGAGACGCGGCTTCATCCTCGGGGTTCCCCTGACGTGATCTCATGGCCGCAAGGCCGGGGCCGACAAAATGATCACCATACCGGCCTTGCGGGGCCCTCGGTCCGGGATCCGCGCCCCGGCCGGCCGAGGGGGCGGACGGCCGCACGGTGCCCGCGGCGCCGGGGGCGGGCGGATGCGGGATGCTGGCCCCATGACGACCGCGGTGGTGGTGGGCGGCGGGCCCAACGGGCTCGCCGCCGCCGTACGGCTGGCGCAGGCGGGGGTGCGGGTGACCGTGCTGGAGGCCGCCGAGGAGGTGGGCGGCGGCGCGCGCAGCGGCGAGGCGATCGTGCCCGGGCTGCTGCACGACCACTGCTCGGCCGTCCACCCGATGACCATCGGCTCGCCGTTCCTGCGCGGCCTGGGGCTGCAGCGCTTCGGACTGGAGTTCCGGCTGCCGGAGGTCGACTGCGCGCACCCGCTGGACGACGGATCGGCCGGCGTCCTGTACCGCTCGGTCGCCGACACCGCCGCCGGGCTGGGCGGGGCCGACGGCGCGCGGTGGCGACGGCTGTTCGACGGCCCGGTCGCGGGGTACGACCGGCTCGCCGCCGACATCATGGGTCCGCTGCTGCGCCTGCCCCATCACCCGCTGCGGCTCGCCCGCTTCGGACTGCCCGCCCTGCTGCCGGCCTCCGCGCTGGCGCGCCTGTTCTCCGGCGAGCGGGCGCGGGCGCTGTTCGGCGGGGCGGCGGCACACGCGTTCCAGCCACTGCACCGGCCGCTGAGCGCGGCGATCGGGCTCGGGCTGCTCACCTCGGGGCACCGGTACGGCTGGGCGGTGGCCGCCGGCGGCTCGGGGGCGATCACCCGGGCGCTGGTCGCGCTGCTCACCGAGCTGGGCGGCACCGTGGAGACCGGGGTGCGGATCCGCTCGGCCGCCCAACTCCCCTCCGCCGACCTCGTCCTGTACGACCTCGCGCCCGGCGCCGTCGCCGACGTCCTCGGCGACCGCCTGCCGCCCCGGACCGCCCGCGCCTACCGCCGGTTCCGCCACGGGCCCGGCGCGTTCAAGGTGGACTTCGCCGTGGCGGGCGGCGTCCCCTGGACGGCCGAACCGGCCCGCCGCGCCGGCACCGTCCACCTCGGCGGCAGCTTCGCCGAACTCACCGCCACCGAGCGCGCCGTCGCCGCCGGGCGGATGCCGCGGCGCCCGTTCGTGCTGGTCGGGCAGCAGTACCTCGCGGACCCGCGGCGCTCCGTCGGCGACGTCCACCCGCTCTGGACGTACGCCCATGTGCCGCACGGCTACACCGGCGACGCCACCGAGGCGATCACCGCCCAGATCGAACGCTTCGCCCCCGGCTTCCGCGAGCGGATCGTCGGCCTGGCCGTCCGCCGCCCCGCCGACTTCGCCGCCGACAACCCCAACTTCGTCGGCGGCGACATCATGACCGGCGCCAAGGACGTCCCCCAACTGCTCCTCGGCCCCCGCGCCACCCTCCGCCCCTACGCCACCGGCCTGCCCGGCCACTACCTCTGCTCCGCCGCCACCCCACCCGGCCCCGGCGCCCACGGCATGTGCGGCGCCCACGCCGCCGAGGCCGCCCTGCGCCGACTGCGCGGGCCCGGACGCGGACGCCCGGACTGACGGGGGCGGAGACGGTAAGGGCTGGGCCGAATGCGTGTATCGCTCTCTTGACTGGCGTCACCGAAGCGCGATACTTGCCTCACTCCCCGCTCGCCCGATGAGGTGGCCCGCCCATGGAGCTCTCGCCCTCTGCGCACGTGGACACGTTCTGTCGCGACAACCTCCCACCACTCGACGAGTGGCCGGAATTCCTGTTCGAACTACCGGAGTTGGCGTATCCGGATCGACTGAACTGCGCGCACGAGCTGCTCGACGCGACGATCGAGCGGTACGGGCCCGACCGGCGCTGCCTGGTCACGCCGGGCGGGCAGTGGACGTACGGCGAACTGCGGGAGCGCGCGGACGCGGTGGCCCGGCTGCTGGTCGGACCGCTCGGGCTGGTGCCCGGCAACCGGGTGCTGCTACGGGGGCCCAACGCGCCCTGGCTGGTGGCCTGCTGGCTCGGGGTGCTGAAGGCGGGCGGGGTGGCGGTGACCACCATGCCGCTGCTGCGCGCGGGCGAGCTGAGCACCGTGCACACGATCGCCCGGCCGGCCGTCGCGCTCTGCGACAGCCGCTTCCTGACCGAACTGGAGCGGGCCGAGACGCCCGGGCTGACCGTCGTGCCCTACGACGGAGCCGGGCCGGCCGGCCTGAGTGGGCACGGCGCCTTCGCCGCCGTGCCGACCGCCGCCGACGACGTCGCGCTGATCGCCTTCACCTCCGGCACCACCGGACGCCCCAAGGCGACCATGCACTTCCACCGGGACGTGCTGGCCAACGCCGACACCTTCTCCCGCCACCTGCTGCGCCCCACCCCCGAGGACCTGTTCACCGGCACTCCGCCGCTCGCCTTCACCTTCGGCCTCGGCGGCCTGGTGGTCTTCCCGCTGCGGGCCGGCGCCGCCACCCTGCTGCTGGAGCAGGCCACGCCCGGGCAACTCGCCGAACAGGTCCGGCGGCACGGGGTGAGCGTGCTGTTCACCGCGCCCACGGCCTACCGGGCGATCCTCGCCGCCGGGCTGGCCGACCGGCTGACAGGGGTGCGGCGCTGCGTATCGGCGGGCGAGCACCTGCCGGCGGGCGTCTGGGAGGCGTTCCGGGCGGCCACCGGGCAGCGGCTGATCGACGGCATCGGGGCCACCGAGCTGCTGCACGTCTTCATCTCCGCCACCGACGCCGACATCCGCCCCGGCGCGACCGGACTGCCGGTGCCGGGCTACCGGGCGGCGATACTGGACGACCGGGGCCGGCCGGTGCCCGACGGGCAGCCCGGGCGGCTCGCCGTCAAGGGCCCGACCGGCTGCCGCTACCTGCACGACCGGCGCCAGCGCGACTACGTCCGGGGCGGCTGGAACCTCACCGGCGACACCTATGTGCGCGATGCCGACGGCTACTTCTGGTACCAGGCGCGCAACGACGACATGATCGTCTCGGCCGGCTACAACATCGCCGGACCCGAGGTCGAGCAGGCGCTCGCCGAGCACCCGGACGTCGCCGACTGCGCGGTGGTCGGGGTGCCGGACGAGCGGCGCGGCAGCGTGGTCAAGGCGTACGTGGTGCTGCGCGCGGGGACGGCGACGGCGGGGCCGGGGACGGTCCGCGCGCTCCAGGAGCACGTCAAGCGCACCATCGCGCCCTACAAGTACCCGCGCGTGGTGGAGTTCGTCGACGCGCTGCCGCGCACCGCGACCGGGAAGCTGGCCCGCGCCGAGCTGCGCCGCCAGGCGGCGGCGCCCACATCGGCCGCGGCTGCGGCTCCGGCCAGCGTGAGCACCGAACGGCGGGTCGAATGGTCGGACACCGACGCGGCCGGTCACTACCACTTCTCGGCCGTCCAGCGCTGGGCCGAGGCGGCCGAGGCGACACTGCTGCGCCGGCTCGGCCTGGACGGGCTGTTCGGCCGGATCCCCCGGGTGCACTTCGAGGCGGACTACCGCGAGCGGCTCTGGTTCGGCGACGTGGTCCGCACCGAGCTGCGGGTCGAGCGGGTCGGCGGGTCGTCGCTGCACTACGCGTTCGAGGTGCACGGGCCGCACGGCCTGGCCGCCAGCGGACGGATGTCGGTGGTGCACGCCGCGCCGCACGCCAAGGGCGCCGAACCGTGGCCGGAGCAGGTCCGCCGCACGCTGGCCGCCGCCGGGCGCCAGGAGCCGGAGGTGCTCCGGTGACGGCCGGCGCCGGCCGGATCGCGGTGATCGGCGCCGGACCGGGCGGACTCCACTTCGCCGCACTGGCCCGGCAATCGGCGCCCGAGCGGGAGATCACCGTCTTCGAACGGGACGGCCGCGACGACGGGTTCGGCTTCGGGGTGGTGTTCTCCGACGAGACGCTCGACGGCATCGCGCAGGCCGACCCCCGGGTGTTCGCCGCGCTGAGCGCCGAGTTCGCCCGCTGGAGCGACATCGACGTCCGCTACGCCGGCCAGGTCCGCACCTGCGGGGGCCACGGCTTCGCCGCGCTGGACCGCAACCGGCTGCGCGCGATCCTGCAACGCCGCTGCGCCGAACTGGCGGTGGACGTGCGCTACCGCACGCCGGCCCCGCCCGTCGAGCGGCTCGCCGAGGAGTACGACCTGGTGGTCGCCGCCGACGGCGTCAACTCGGGCACCCGGGCCGCGTACGCCAAGGCCTTCCGGCCCGAGCGGGACGAGCGCAGCGCCCGCTACATGTGGCTCGCCACCGACCGGGTCTTCGACGCCTTCACCTTCATCGTCGAGCGCTTCGACTTCGGCGTGCTCCAGGTGCACGCCTACCCGTACGGCGCCGAGCGGTCGACGTTCGTCGTGGAGCTGGCCGAGGAGCCCTGGCGACGGGCGGGCTTCGAGGCCCTGTCCGCACGGGAGTTCGCACGCGGCGAGAGCGACGCGGCGAGCGTGCGGCGCATCGCGCAACTGCTCGCCGGGCACCTGGAGGGACACCGGCTGATCCCCAACGCCTCCCGCTGGATCCGGTTCACCACGGTGCGCAACGCCACCTGGCGGCACCGCAACGTGGTGCTGCTCGGCGACGCGGCGCACTCGGCGCACTTCTCGATCGGCTCGGGCACCAAACTGGCCCTGGAGGACGCCCTGGCGCTCGCCGCCGGACTGAACGAACAGCCCACACTGGAGGGCGCGCTGGCGGCGTACGAGGCGGAGCGCCGGCCGGTGGTGGAGTCCACCCAGCGGGCCGCGCAGGCGAGTCTGGAGTGGTTCGAGACGATCGGACGGCGGACCGGGCAGGGCCCGGACCAGTTCGCGTTCAACCTGCTCACCCGCAGCCGCCGGGTCACCTACGGGAACCTGCGGGCGCGCGATCCCGGGTTCGTCGCGGCGGTCGACCGGGCGTTCGCGGGGGCGGACGACACACCGGACCTCCCGCCGATGTTCCGGCCGCTGAAGCTGGGCGCGCTGGAGCTGCGCAACCGGGTGGTGGTGCCGCCGCTGGCCACCTTCACGGCCGTCGACGCGCTGCCGAGCGCGTTCGACCGGGCGCAGCTGACCGCGCACTCGCTCGGCGGCGCGGGGCTGGTGCTCGCCGGGATGACGGCCGTCGCCCCGGAGGGCCGGATCGCCGACTGCCCGGGCCTGTGGAACGACCGGCAGGAGGCGGCCTGGCGCGAACTCGTCGACGCCGTCCGGGCGGTGAGCGACACCCCGCTCGGGATCCAGCTGACCCACGCCGGCCGCCGGGCCGCGACCGCCGGGCCGGCCGAGACCGGCCTGCCGCTGCTGGCCGCCTCGCCACTGCCGTGGCAGCCCGACGGTCCGCTGCCGCACGAGGCGAACGACATCCAACTCGCCGCCGTCACCGCCGACTTCGCCGCCTCGGCGGAGCGCGCGGCGCGAGCCGGGTTCGACGCCCTGGAGCTTCAGTTCGGCCACGGCCATCTGGTCTCCGGTTTCCTGTCGCCGCTCACCAACCGGCGCAGCGACCAGTACGGCGGCCCGCTCGCCCACCGGCTGCGGCTTCCGCTGGAGGTGCTGGCGGCGGTGCGCGCGGTGTGGCCGGCCGGGCGGCCGCTGCTGGTGCGGATCTCGGCGAGCGACTGGGCACCGGGCGGCACCAGCGAGGCGGAGGCCGTCGCGATCTGCCGCGCGCTCGCGGACTGCGGCGCGGACGCGGTGGACGTCTCCACCGGCGAGGTGGTGGCCGGGGAACGGCCGCCGTTCGGGCGCGGCTACCAGACGCCGTTCGCCGAACTGGTGCGCCTGGCCACCGGCCTGCCGACCGTCGCGGTCGGCGCGATCTCCCACCACGACGACGTCAACTCGGTGCTGCTGGCCGGGCGGGCGGACCTGGTGGCGGTCGGCCGGGCCCAGCTGTACGACCCGCTGTGGACGCTGCACGCCGCCGCCGAGCAGGGCTACGCGGGCCCCGGCGCCCGCTGGCCCGAGCCGTGGGCGCCGGGCAGCCGCCGCCCGCCGACGCCGGGGGCCGACCGGGTGGCGCCGCGACAACGACTGATGCGCGAGCCGTCCCCGCCGGTGCACCGCCGCTGGCACCCCGGAAGCGACGACCGTCCCGGGCCGACCGAGCGTCCCGAGCACCACAAGCGTCCCGAGCGCCCCGGGGAGGAGCGATGACCGAGCCCGTGTCCGCCGCGCTGCGGCTGCCCCGCTTCACCGCGGCCGCCGTCCAGGCCGCGCCCGTCTTCCTGGACACCGCCGCCACCGTCGACAAGGCGGTCGCGCTGATCCACGAGGCGGCCGGCCACGGCGCCTCCCTCGTCGTCCTCCCCGAGGTGTTCGTCCCCGGCTACCCGTACTGGAACTGGACGATGACCCCGGTGCGGGGCTCGCCCTGGTACGAGCGGCTCTACCGCGCCGCGGTGGACGTGCCCGGGCCGCACGTGGACACGCTGCGCGCCGCCGCCCGCCGGGCCGGCGTGGTGCTGGTGATCGGTGTCAACGAGCGCGGCCCGCACAGCCTCGGGGTGCTCTACAACACTCTGCTGGTCATCGACGCCGACGGCGAACTCCTCAACGTTCACCGCAAGTTGGTTCCGACCTGGGCGGAGAAGCTGACCTGGACGCCCGGCGACGGCAGCACCCTGCGCGTCCACCGCACGGCCGTCGGCCCGCTCGGCGCGCTCGCCTGCGGCGAGAACACCAACCCGCTCGCCCGCTTCACCCTCCTCGCGCAGGGCGAACTCGTCCACGCCGCGAGCTACATCGCGCTTCCGGTCGCCCCCGAGGACTACGACATGGCGGAGGCGATCGCGCTGCGCGCCGCCGCGCACTGCTTCGAGGGCAAGGTGTTCACGGTGGTCTCGTGCTCCACCCTCTCTCCGGAGATCACCGCCGCGGTGGCCGGCGAGGACCACGAGCTGCGCAGGCAACTCTCGCGCCCGCACAGCGCGTTGTCCGGTGTCTTCGGCCCGGACGGACGCCCGGTGACCGAACCGCTGGTCGACGAGGAGGGCATCGTCTACGCCGAGATCGACCTCGGACGCTGCGTACAGCCCAAGCAGATGCACGACATCGTCGGCCACTACAACCGCTTCGACGTCTTCCGGCTGCACGTCGACAACCGCCCGCTGCGGCCGCTCACCCTCGACCCGCAGCCTGCGAAGGAGGAGCAATGACCGAGGACCCCGCCCACGACGACAACCGGATCGGCCGGTCCCGGGTCACCGGAAGCCCGGAACTCACCGAATACTACGAGGAGCTGGCCAAGGTCGACGCGGGTGCGCTGTGGACCGTGGCCAATGAGATCGAACCCTGGTACCCCCAGCCGAGGTCGGTGCCGGTGCTCTGGCGCTACGCCGACCTGCGCCCGCTGGTCCGCAAGGCTCTCCCGCTGGTCACGGCGGACGACGCCGGGCGCCGGGTGGTCATGCTGGTCAACCCCGGCCGCCGCGAACTCAGCGCTGCCGTCGGCCTGTTGTACACCGGCCTGCAGATCATGGGCCCCGGCGAGTCGATGACCGCGCACCGCCACCAGGCCTCCGCGCTGCGCTTCGTCCACGAGGGCACCGGCGCCTGGACGATCGTCGACGGCCAGAAGCTCAGGGTCGGCCCGCGCGACTTCGCCATCACCCCCAACAGCACCTGGCACGAGCACGGCAACGAGTCCGACGAGGCCCCGGTGATCTGGCAGGACGGCCTGGACATCCCGCTGGTCAACATGCTCGACGCCAACTTCTACGAGGTGCACCCCGAGCTGTACCAGCGACCCGGCGAGGTGGTGAACTCCTCGCTGCTGACCTACGGCGGCAACCTGCTGCCGTACGGCGTCGAGAAGTGGAGCCGCCCGTACTCCCCGCTGCTCGGCTGGCCCTGGGAGCCCAGCTACCACGCGCTCTCGCAACTCGCCCATGCCGTCGAGGGATCACCCTACGACGGGGTGATCATGGAGTACACCAACCCGGTCACCGGCGGCTCCGTGATGCCCACCATGGGCGCCCACCTCCAGCTGCTGCGCCCCGGCCAGGCCACCCGCGCCCACCGGCACACCGGCTCCGTCGTCTACACGGCGGCCAAGGGACGCGGCGTCTCGGTGATCGCCGGGCGGAGCTTCGCCTGGCAGCAGGGCGACATCTTCGTCGTGCCCTCCTGGGCCTGGCACGAGCACGCGAACCTCGACCCCGGCGAGGACGCCTGCCTGTTCTCCTTCAACGACTTCCCGGTGATGCACTCGCTCGGCCTGTACCGCGAGGAGGCCTACCCGGAGCACGACGGGCGCCAGCCCACCGCCACCCCGTGACCAGGAGCCCGTTGCCATGCGCCTGTTGACCTTCCACACCCCCGGCACCGACGACCCGCGCCTGGGCGCCCTGCTCGCCGACGACCGCGTCGCCGACCTGTCCGCGCTCGCCGCGGCCGCCGGCGCGGACCTGCCCGGCGACCTGCTGGGGCTGATCCGCGCCGGGCAGCGGGCCCTCACCACCGCCCGCGCGCTGGCCGACGGCGCGGCCCGGGACCCGTCGGCCCTGCCCACCCTCGCGGAGGTGACGCTCAGCGCACCGCTGCGCCCCGGGAAGATCGTCGGCGTCGGCCTCAACTACGTCGAGCACGTCACCGAATCGCACCGCACCCTGGACACCGACCGCGAGCTGCCGGACCGCCCGGTGCTGTTCAGCAAGCCCTCGACCGCCGTCACCGGCCCCGGACAGCCGATCCGGCACAACGCCGACCTCACCGAGCAGCTCGACTGGGAGTGCGAACTCGCCGTCGTGATCGGCGCCCCGGCCTTCCGGGTGGCCGAGGCCGACGCCCGGCGGCACGTCTTCGGCTACAGCATCGTCAACGACGTCAGCGCCCGCGACCAGCGCCGCTCCGGCCAGTGGTTCTTCTCCAAGGGCCAGGACAGCTACGCGCCGTTCGGCCCGGTCGTGGTGACCGCCGACGAGATCCCCGACCCGCAGCGGCTGGACCTCTCGCTGCGCGTCAACGGCGAGCTGCGGCAGGACTCCAACACCCGCCACATGCTGTTCGGCATCGCCCGGCTGATCGCCGACATCTCCTCCGGCGTCACCCTGGAGCCCGGCGACGTCATCGCCACCGGCTCGCCGTCCGGCGTCGGCGCCGGGATGGTGCCCCCTCGGTTCCTCCGGCCCGGCGACCTCGTCGAGGCGACCATCGAGGGCATCGGCACCCTCGCCAACCCGGTGATCGACGCCCGCTGACCGCCCGCCCCGCCCCGCGGAGGAGCCCGTCCCGCAGAGGAGCCCGCCCCGATGACCAGCCCGAACGCCACCACGACCTACCGGATCGGCCAGATCGTCCCGAGCTCCAACGTCACCATGGAAACCGAAGTGCCGGCCCTGCTGCGGGCCCGCGAACGTGTCGCGCCGGAACGGTTCACCTTCCACTCCAGCCGGATGCGGATGACCAGGGTCACCCCCGAGCAACTGCGCCGCATGGACGCCGAGTCCGACCGGTGCGCCGCCGAACTCGCCGACGCCCGGGTCGACGTGCTCGGCTACGCCTGCCTGGTCGCCGTGATGGCCGCCGGCCCCGGCTACCACCGGGAGGCCGAACAGCGGCTGCACCGGCGCACCGCCGAGAACGGCGCCGCCGCGCCCGTGGTCACCAGCGCCGGCGCGCTGGTGACCGGCCTGCACACGATCGGCGCCGCGAAGGTCGCCGTCGTCACCCCCTACCTGCGGCCGCTGGCCCGCACCGTCGTCGACTACCTCGGGCACGAGGGCATCGAGGTGGTGGACTTCGCGGCCCTGGAGATCGCCGACAACCTCGACGTCGCCGCCCACGACCCGGCGAAGCTCCCGGCGATCGCCGCCGGGCTCGCGCACAGCCGGGCCGACGCGGTGGTGCTGTCCGCCTGCGTGCAGATGCCCTCGCTGTCGGCGATCGAGGAGGCCGAGCGGCGGCTCGGCAAACCGGTCGTCTCCGCCTCGGTCTGCACCACCCACCAACTGCTGCGGGCCCTCGGCCTGCCCGCCTTCGCCCCCGGCGCCGGGCACCTGCTGTCCGGCGCCTTCGCGGAGTCCTGACCGCCTCCCGTCGGCCCGGACACCACCACTATGATCACCACCAGCCGACGGGAGGAGATCCGGATGACCGAGAACGCCTCCCGGCCGAGCTCACTGATCCACACCGTCTACGGCGAGTTCGTCCGCCGCCTCGGCGGCTGGATATCCATCGCCGACCTGATCGGCCTGCTGGCCGAGCTGGACGTCGACGCACCCGCCGTCCGCTCGGCCATCTCGCGCATGAAGAAGGCCGGCACCCTCCTCCAGGAACGCCGCACCGGCGACCGGAGCGGCACCGGCTACCGCCTCTCCCCCGCGATGGAGCCGGTGTTCGAGGAGGGCGACCGCCGGATCTTCCGCAGCCTGGAGCCCGCCGAACTCGCCGACGGCTGGGTGGTGGCCGTCTTCTCCGTCCCCGAGTCCGAGCGCGCCCACCGCCACACCCTGCGCTCCCGGCTCGGCTGGCTCGGCTTCGGCAACGCGGCCCCCGGCGTCTGGCTGGCCCCCGCCCGGGTGCTGCCCGACGCCCGGCGGCTGCTCGAACGCCTCGGCCTGGACGCCTACGTGCACCTCTTCCTGTCCGCCGAGTACGCCGGCTTCACCGACCTGCGCACCGCCGTCGCCGACTGGTGGGACTTCCCCGCCATCGAGGCCCAGTACGCGGCCTTCACCGACGCCTGGCGGCCCGCCGTCACCACCCTGCGCGGACGGACCGACCTCGACCCGGCCGAGGCGTTCCGCGCCTACGTCCCGATGCTCGACCAGTGGCGCCGTCTGCCCTACCTGGACCCGGGCCTGCCCGAGCCGCTGCTGCCCGCCGAGTGGAACGCCGTCGCGGCGCGGGCCGTCTTCACCGAACTGCACACCCGACTCGCCGGACCCGGCCTGGGGTACGTCGAGCAGGTCACCGGCCTGTCGGCCGCCACCCACCACCAGGAACCGTTCCAGCAGCAGGGGCCGTTCCACCACCAGGAGCCGTGACGACGATGACCCGTCCGCCCGCCGACCTGCTGGTGCGCGCCGCCCGCGTGCACACCCTCGTCCCCGGCGAGCCGCCGCAACGCGCGCTCGCCGTCACCGGCGGCCGGATCACCGCGCTCGCCGCCGACCCGCACGGCCTGGACGCGCTGGCCGGACCGGCCACCGAGGTCGTCGACGCCCCGCACACGACCGTGCTGCCCGCCTTCGACGACACCCACACCCATCTGGTCCTGGCCGGCCACAGCGTGCACGGCGTGCCCGTCCACCGGGCCGCCGACCTGCCCGGGTTCCTCGCCCTGATCCGCGAGCGCGCCACCCGCACCCCCGCCGGGGAGTGGATCCGCACCACCGTCAACTGGCAGGAGGTGAACCTCGCCGAGCAGCGGCTGCCCACCACCGGGGAACTGGACGGCGCCACCGTCGACCACCCGGTGCTGGTCCGCCGCGGCGCCTACAACATGGTGCTCAACTCGGCGGCGCTGCGGCTCGCCGGGATCACCGCCGCCACCCCCGACCCGCCCGGCGGCGTGATCGAACGCGACGCGGACGGCCGGCTCACCGGTCGGCTGATCGACAAGGCGACCGAACTCGCCGACCGCGTGCTGCCCCGGCCCGGGCTCGCCGAGCGGATCGAGGGCCTGCGCGCCGCCTCCGCCGGGTACGCCGCCACCGGGATCGGCACCGTCCGCGACTGCCTGGTCCCGGTCGAGGACCTCGACGTGCTGCGCGCCGCCCGCGACGAGGGCGCGCTCGCCGTCCGGGTCCGGGCCCTGGTCTCCGGCTTCGCCGTCCGCACGCCGGAGCAGGTGGACGCGCTGCTGGACCGGGTCGTCGCCTGGCGCGCCGCCGGCCACGAGGACGACCGGCTCGCCGTCTGGGGCGTCAAGTTCGGCATCGACGGCGGCTTCGAGGCGGGCGCGCTGGAGGAGCCGTACCAGGGGCGGCCCTGCTACCACGGGCGGCTGCTCTGGGAGCCGAAGGAGCTGGCCGACGCCGTCGAGCGGGTCGTCGGACGCGGCCTGCGGGTCGGCGTGCACGCCTGGGGCGATCGCGGGCTGCGCACCCTGCTGGACGTCTACGAGGACGTGCTCGCCCGCCGCCCCGGCCTGCCGCCCGGCACGCTGGTCGTCGAGCACGGCGGCCTCGCCCGGGCGGACCAGCGGGCCCGGGCGATCGCGCTCGGCATCCCGGTGACCGTCCAGCACCCGCTGCTGCACGACGGCGCGCCCGCCCAGCGGCGCGCCTGGGGCGAGGAACGCACCGGCGCGCTGTTCCCGCTGCGCAAGTGGCTCGACGAGGGGGCGCAGCTCTCCGCCGGCTCGGACTTCCCGGTCGGCCCGTACGGCGCGATGCTCTCGGTGTGGGGCATGACCACCCGCGCCACGGTCGCCGGGGTGCTCGGCGCCGAGCACGCGATCGAGCGCGCCGAGGCGATCGCCCTGCACACCGTGGCCGCGGCCCGGCTGACCGGCGAGAGCGCCGAGCGCGGCTCGCTGCGCCCGGGCACGCTCGCCGATCTGACGCTGTGGCCCGCCGACCCGCTGAGCTGCCCGGTCGACGAGCTGCGCGCGCTGCTGCCGGAGCGCACCGTGGTCGGCGGACGCACGGTGCACCGCCGCTGAGACACCCGCTGAAACGCCTGCTGAAACGCCTGCTGAAACGCCCGCTGAAACGCCCGCCCGCTCAGGCGGGGCGCACCTCCTGGAGCAGCCCCCAGGTGAAGTCCGCCGTCCAGGCCCGGGGTCGGCCCTCGGCGTCCGGGGCGGTGAAGTCCAGCCGGAACCTGGTCGGCGCGCTGCCCTCCCGCGGCACGGCGGGCGGGAAGGCGGCGCCGACGTCGGCCACCACACAGCTCCACGGCGTCAGCTCGTCGAGCGTGCGCGGCACCGGCGCCGGGGTGCCGGGCGCCCGCACCAGCCAGGCGTTGAGCTCCGCCCCGCCCGGGCCGACCAGCACCTCGAAGCGCAGCCCGGGCCAGAGCGGCAGCGCCCACTGCCGCGCGGTGCAGGCGAGGTCCCCGACCCGCCGCGCCGCCTCCGCCTCCGGCGGGCCGAGCACGGCCGCGTAGCGCCGCGCGCCGGACGGGAACCCCGGCGCGCGCTGCATCGCCTGCCACCGCTTGTTCGCCTCGCGCATCCCGGCCCGGCTCGCCCCCAGCCGGCGCACCGCCTCCTCGACCAGCTCCGGCCGGAAGTCCGCCATCCGCCGCAGCAGCACCAGCTGGAACTCCGTCACCCCGAATCCATCGACCACCCGGGCAGGCTACCCGCCCGGACACCGGGTGTGGCCTGCTCGCCACGGGCGCCGTCGTCGGGAAGGCTCGTCGTGCAGTCGTCGTGCAGTCGCCGTTGTGCGGTCGCCGTTGTGCGGTCGCCGTTGTGCGGTCGCCGCCGCGCGTGCGACGCGTCGCCGCCACACGGGCGACGGCGGTTGCGACCGTTCCGCCGAAGCCCCCGCGAGGAGTCCCGTGATCGAGTACCGCGTCCGCGTCCACCCCAGTGCCGACCGCCTGCCGCGCGAGGAGCAGCTCGCCTGGCGGCTCGCCGCCGTGGCCACCGCCACCGAGGAGCTCGACCCCGACAGCGCCGGGATGGCCGTCAACCGGGTGATCGACAACGCGGCGGTGGCCGTCGCCGCGCTGCTGCACCGGCCGGTCGCGGTCGCCCGCGCCCAGGCGCACGCCCAGGTCCACCACGCCGCGCCCGGCGCCCGGGTGTTCGGCAGCCTCACCCGGGTCTCCCCCGAGTGGGCGGCCTGGGCCAACGGCACGGCGGTGCGCGAGCTGGACTTCCACGACACCTACCTCGCCGCCGACCACTCCCACCCCGGCGACAACATCCCGCCGCTGCTGGCCGCCGCCCAGCACACCGGCCGCACCGGCGCGGACCTGCTGCGCGCCGTCGTCACCGCCTACGAGGTGCACGTCGCCCTGGTCAAGGGCATCAGCCTGCACACCCACGGGATCGACCACGTCGCCCATCTGGGCGCGGCCACCGCCTGCGGCATCGGCGCGCTGCTGCGGCTGCCGACGGAGACGGTGTACCAGGCCGTCCAGCAGACGGTGCACACCACCACCGCCACCCGGCAGTCCCGCAAGGGCGAGATCTCCAGCTGGAAGGCGTTCGCCCCGGCCTTCGCCGGCAAGGCGGCGATCGAGGCGGTGGACCGGGCGATGCGCGGCGAGCGCTCCCCCTCCCCGGTCTACGAGGGCGAGGACGGCTTCCTGGCCTGGATGCTGGACGGACCGCGCTCGGACTACCGGGTCCTGCTGCCGGAGGACGGCGAGCCGCGCCGGGCGATCCTGGACACCTACGCCAAGGAGCACGCCGCCGCGTACCAGGCCCAGGCGGTCATCGACCTGGCCCGGCGGCTGCGCGAACGGACCGGGCCGCCGACCGCCGTGCGCTCGATCGTGCTGCACACCAGCCACCACACCCACCACGGCATCGGCTCCGGCTCGAACGACCCGCAGAGGTACGACCCGAAGGCCGGCCGGGAGACCCTCGGCCACTCGGCCCCGTACGTCCTCGCCGTCGCCCTGGAGGACGGCACCTGGCACCACGAGCGCTCCTACGCCCCGGAACGAGCCGCCCGCCCGGAGACCGTGGCGCTCCGGCGGAAGATCAGCACCGTCGAGGACCCGGAGTGGACCCGCCGCCACCACGACCCCGACCCGGAGCGGCGGGCGTTCGGCGGCCGGGCGGTCGTCACCCTGGAGGACGGCACCGTGATCGAGGAGGAGCTCGCCGTCGCCGACGCCCACCCGGCCGGCGCCCGCCCCTTCGACCGGCCCGCCTACGGGCGCAAGTTCCGCACCCTCACCGAGGGTCTCGTCACCCCCGCCGCCCAGGACCGCTTCCTGGACGCCGCCGACAACCTCGCCGAACTGCGCGCCACCGACCTCGACGAGCTGTTCCCCGCCGTCGACACGCCGGCCGTGCGCGAGTACGACGAGAGCCTGCCGAAGGGCCTGTTCTGATGCTGCGCACCCGCACCGCCCCCGCCGAGCGCCGCCGCGCCCTGCGCGAACGGCTCTCCGCCGGACGGCTGCTGACCATGACCGCCTGGAGCGCGGGCGCCGGTGCCCGCCCTCCCGGCGGTGCGTCAGGGCGTCGAGGTGTTGCCCGGCCGGCCCAGAGGCACGACGGCCGCCCGTCACTCGGACATCCCCGAACGTCCGTCCAGCGGTACCGTCGCGCCCCTGTGCTACGTCAAGTATGTTGTCGTAGCCTGCCGGGATGAGCGAACGCGTAGTGCCCGAACCCCAGCGGCGGCGCCGACGGCCCACCAAGCAGGGGGTGGTGCTCTCCCACGAGCTGATCGTCGGCACGGCCCTGCGGCTGATCGGGCAGCACGGCGCGGAGGCGCTGACCGTGCGCCGGCTCGGCACCGCGCTGGGGGCCGATCCCAGCGCCGTCTACCGCTACTTCCACAGCGCCGACGACCTGCTGCTCGCCGTCGCGGACGAGCTGATCGGCCGCGCCCAGGAGGGCTGGCGGGCCACCGGGGACTGGCGGGCGGACCTGCGGGCGATCGGTCTGCGCATCCACGCCAGCTATCAGGCCCACCCCCAGGCCGCCCTGCTCGCCGCCCACCGCACCACCGGGCGCACCCACGAGGTCGCCGCCGTCGAAGCGATCCTCGGTGTGCTGCGCACCGCGGGCTTCCCCGACCCGGAGGCGGTGCGGATCTACCACGCGTTCGTCGACCAGAGCCTCGGCTTCGCCGCGCTGGACGCCGCCGCGCTCGCCCTGCCCGCCGCCGCGCAGACGGCGGACCTGCGGGTCTGGCAGGCCTCGTACGCCCGGGTCGACCCCGCGGCAAACCCGCACATCGCCGCCACCGCGCACCTGCTCACCGCCGACATGCGGCGCAGCGGCTATCCGTTCGCGCTGGACCTGCTGTTGGACGCCGTCGAGGCCCGGCTGGCGGCGCGCTGAGGCGGCCGCCGGCCGGGCGCGGGGAGATACGACGGCGGGGAGGCCGGGTCAGTCGGCGGTGTGGACGAGCTCGCCGCCGACGTAGGTCCGCAGCACTCGGGCCTCGGCGATCCCGTCGGCCGGGCCGGTGAGGATGTCGCGGTCCAGCACGACGAGGTCGGCGAGGTTCCCGACGGCGAGCACCCCGGCGTCGTCGACGCCGTTCACGTGCGCGGAGCCGGCCGTGTAGGCGGCGATCGCGGAGGCGAGGTCGAGTCGCTGCTCGGGCAGGAACACCCGGTCGTCGGTGGCCTCCGGCTCCCTGCGGTTGACGGCCACGTGCAGTCCGGCCAGCGGGTCGGGGCTGCTCACCGGCCAGTCGCTGCCGGCCGCCAGGGTGGCGCCCGCCCGCTGGAGCGCACCGAACGGGTACTGCCAGGCGGCGCGTTCGGGGCCGAGGAAGGGGATGGTGAGTTCGTCCATCTGGGGTTCGTGCGCCGCCCAGAGGGGCTGGATGTTGGCGACGGCGCCGAGCCGGGCGAAGCGCGGCACGTCGTCCGGGTGGACCACCTGGAGGTGCGCCAGGTGGTGCCGGGTGTCGCGCGGGCCGTTGGTGGTGCGGGCGGCCTCGACCGCGTCCAGCGCCTCGCGCACCGCCCGGTCGCCCAAGGCGTGGAAGTGCACCTGGAAGCCCAGCGCGTCCAGGTCGGTGACGTACCCGCGCAGGGCGAGCGGATCGACGAAGCTGAGGCCGGAGTTGGCGGTGGCGCAGCCGCAGCCGTCGAGGTAGGGGCTGGTCATGGCGGCGGTGAAGTTCTCCGCGATGCCGTCCTGCATGATCTTCACCGAGCCGGCCCGGAACCTGCCGTGCGTCAACGCGGCGCGCCGCTCGACGAGTTCGGGGATCTGCTGGGCGCCCCGGTCGCGGTCCCACCAGAGCGCTCCGGTCACCCGGGCGGTCAGCGCGCCCGAGCGCGCGGCGGCCAGGTAGGCGTCGGACGGGTCGGGCTGGCGGTTGAACTCCCCGAGCAGGGCGTCCTGCCAGCCGGTGACGCCGAGCGAGTGCAGCAGCCGTTGCGCGCGCAGCAGCCCGTCCAGCCGGTCGGCGGCGGTGGTTGGCGGCAGCAGCCGGGCCACCAGGGCGGTGGCGCCTTCCTGGAGGGTGCCGCTCGGGGTGCCGTCGGGCTCCCGCTCGATCCGCCCGTCGGCCGGGTCGGGGGTGTCGCGGTCCAGGCCGGCCAGCTCCAGGGCCCGGGTGTTGGCCCAGGCGCCGTGGTGGTCGCGGTTGGTCAGGTAGACCGGGCGGTCCGCGACGACGCTGTCGAGCAGCTGGCGGGTCGGCAGTCCGCCGTCGAAGCTCTCCATCGACCAGCCGCTGCCGGTGATCCACTCCTGCTCGGGGTGGGCCTCGGCGTAGTCGCGGATCCGTGCCAGGTAGTCGGTGACGCCGACCGTGCCGGTGAGGTCGCAGGCGGCCAGCTCGGCGCCGCCGAAGACCGCGTGGACGTGCGAGTCCTGGAAGCCCGGCAGCAGCAGCTTTCCGGCGAGGTCCACGACTTCGGTCCCGGGACCGATCAGCTCGCGGACCTCGTCGTGGCCGACGGCGGTGATCCGTCCGCCGGTCACGGCCAGGCTGGTCGCCCGGGTCCGGGCGGCGTCGCCGGTGTGCACGGGGCCGCGGGTGAAGACCAGATCGGCCTTGGTCATGGGTGGTGCTCCGTTCTCGGGTGGTACGGGGTCGTGCGGGGCGGTTCGGGTCGCGCACGGCGGCTCAGGTGGTACGGGGTCAGCGGGTGCCGCCGAGGAAGTACGGTGAGCGCCGCCGCCAGCGGGCCCAGGCCGCCGCGGGCAGGCCGCTGGCGATCATCAGTACCACCACCGAGAGCTCGAACCAGCCGTTGTCGGCGGAGAGTTCGAAGTGGTCGGTGGAGTCGTAGAAGGTCCAGGCGAGGTAGCCGCCGACGACGAGCAGTGTCGCCGCGCCGAGCAGCGGGCCGACGACCGCCCGCAGGCCCTCCAGCACGCTGCTGCGCAGCAGGTGGCGGAAGCGGACGGCGGCCGCGACGGCGGTGAGCGCGTAGTAGAGGGCGACGATGATGCCGATCGCGTTGACGGCGGCGGAGATGAGGTCGTTGACGGTCGGAACGGCGACCGAGCAGAGCGCCAGCAGCACCGCGATCCCGGTGATCAGCAGGGTGCCGGTGGCGGGCGTCGAGTGCCGGGGGTGCAGCCGGGTCCACACCGGGCCGAGCACGCCGTCGCGCCCCATCGCGTAGAGCCCGCGGGCGGTCGGGATCACCGAGGACTGCAGCGAGGCCACCGCGGAGAGCATCAGCGCGATCAGCGGCAGCGCGGCCAGCGGCTGGTCGGCCAGCCGGGCTCCGAAGTACGCCAGCCCGTGCGCGCCGTTGTCCGCCAGCTCGCCGAGCGGGAGCACCCGTTGGAAGGCCGTTCCGGCGAGCAGGAAGAGCGCCAGCATCACCAGCAGGGCGAGCGTGCCGCCCCGCGAGGCGTCGCGCGGGTCGCGGACCTCCTCGCCGACGCTGAACACCGACTCGAAGCCCCAGTAGCAGAACACCGCGAGCACCATGCCCTGCGCCAGGGCCTCGAAGGACGGGATCGCGAAGGGGTTGAACCACTGGAGCGAGAACGGCTGGTCCCCGGCGAACAGCCCGTACCCGCAGAAACCGAGCAGCACCGCGTACTCGAAGACCAGCAGCGCCTTCTGCAGCCGGGCGGCCAGGTCGAGCCCGCGCACCGCGACCAGCGCGGCGCCGATCAGGACGACCAGGCCGATCAGGGTGCACTGGACGGTCGAGTCCGCGTCGAGCCGCAGGCCCGCGATGCTGCGCAGGTGGGCCAGGTCGAGGAGTTGGACGATCGAGGAGCCGGTGACGGTCGTGGTGTAGGCCATGAACACCACGGTGCCGACGGTGTTCACCCAGCCGGTGAGGAAGCCGAGCCAGGGGTTGAGCGTGCGGCCCACCCAGCGGTAGCTGCTGCCGGCGTCCGGCTCCGAGGCGTTCAGCCGTCCGTAGCCGCCCGCGATGGCGAGGACGGGGAGGAAGGCCAGCAGCATGATCGCGGGCAGGTGCAGTCCGACGACGCCGGCCATCAGGCCCAGGCCGATGCCGATGCTGCTGGTCGCGGCGGTGCTGGAGGCGGCGATCGCCGCCCCGTCGAGGAGGCCGAGCGAGCGGCGCATGGAGAGGTGGGAGCTGTCGGCGTCCGTTCTCGGACCGCCGCCCGTGGCCTTCACCGTCGATGCCAAGGGATCACCGCCTTGAGGGTGGGGTGGGGGTGGGGGGAAGTGCGAGCCATGAAACCCGGGGCGCCGGAACACGTCAATGCTGTTGTCATAAGGGAGGGGGCGCCGCCCCCCGGCGCGCGGAACAATGGTGAGCGCCCTTACGCCACCGCCCCGGCCGGTCGTACGGTCGCCATCGGCCGACCGTTTCCGACCGCCGCTCCCGGTCCAGGAGGGCCCATGGAACCCCGCTGCCCCATCACCCACGTGCTCGACACCCTCGGCACCGACCTGCACGCCGAAGCCGCCCATCTGCGCACCCACGGCCCGGCCGTCCGGGTCGAACTCCCCGGCCGGGTCCTGGCCTGGTCGGTGACCCGCGCCGACGTCGCCAAGCGGCTGCTCACCGACCCCCGGCTCGCCAAGAACGCCCGGCGCCACTGGCCCGACTGGATCGACGGCCGGGTCGGCCCGGACTGGCCGCTGGCCAGCTGGGTCGCGGTGGAGTCGATGTTCACCAGCGACGGCGAGGACCACCACCGGCTGCGCACCCTCACCTCGCCCTCGTTCGGCCCGCGCCGGGTGGAGGCGCTGCGGCCCCGGGTGCGGGCGATCACCGCCGCCCTGGTCGACGGGCTGCGCGCGGCGGCGCCCGGCGAGCGCGTCGACCTGCACACCCGGCTGTCCTATCCGCTGCCGACCACGCTGATCTGCGACCTGTTCGGCGTACCGGAGGAGCAGCGGCCCGAGGTGCGGCGGGTGGTGGACGGCGCCCTGGAGACCGACGCCACCCCCGAGCGCGCCAAGGCCCTGCTCGACGACCTGTTCGCCGCGATGGCACGGCTGGCCGCCACCAAGCGGGCGACGCCGGGCGACGACATGACCAGCGACCTGATCGCCACCCGCGACGCCCACGGGTCCCGGCTGAGCGAGCCGGAGCTGGTCTCCACCCTGATCCTGATGATCGGCGCCGGGTCGGAGACCACCGTCAACCTCATCGACCACGCGGTGGCGCTGCTGCTCGCCCACCCCGGGCAACTGGCGCTGATCCGCTCCGGCGAGGCGACCTGGCGCGACGCCATCGAGGAGACGCTGCGCCTGGAGGCACCGGTGATGCACCTGCCGATGTACTTCGCGACCGAGGACGTCGACCTCGGCGAGGGCGTGCTGATCCGCGCCGGCGAGCCGGTCCTTTTCGCCTTCGGCGCGGCCGGACGCGACCCGGGGCTGCACCCCGACCGGCCGGAGGAGTTCGACCTCACCCGGCCCGACAAGACCCACCTGGCCTTCGGCCACGGCCGCCACTACTGCCTGGGCGCGCTGCTCGGCACGATGGAGGCCGAGGAGGCGCTGAGCGCCCTGTTCGACGCCTTCCCCGACATCGAACTCGCTGTTCCGGTGGAGGAGTTGCTCCCGCAGGAGTCCTTCATCGTGAACGCCCTGCGGGCCCTGCCGGTCCGGCTCACGTCCGCTGTCGGATAGTCGCCGCGCGGGCGCCGGCGCCGGCTGTCGGTGGCACCGCCTACCGTACGGCCATGGAGAATCACCCCGCCGTGGTACGCCTGGAGACCTGGTCCGAGCAGGACGCCCCGCTGCTCTCCGCCCTCAACGCACCGGAGCTGATGACCCACCTCGGTGGCCCGGAGACCGAGGAGAAGCTGGCCGACAGGCACCGCCGCTACGTCGCCCTCTGTGCCCGACCGCCCTCCGAGGGGCGGATGTTCCGGATCGTGCTGCTGCCGGAGGGTGCGGCGGCGGGCGGCATCGGCTTCTGGGCACGGGAGTGGGAGGGCGAGGAGGTGTACGAGGCCGGCTGGGCGGTGCTGGCGGCCTTCCAGGGCCGCGGGGTGGCGACGGCCGCCGCCCGCGCGGTGGTGGCCGAGGCCCGGGCCGCCGGGCTCCGCCGCCACCTGCACGCCTTCCCCTCGGTGGACAACCCCGCGTCCAACGCGGTGTGCCGGGGCGCGGGCTTCGAACTGCTGGGCCCCCGGGACTTCGAGTACCCGCCGGGCCGTCCGATCCGCTGCAACGACTGGCGCTTCGACCTCCGGGGGCCCTGACCCCGGGAAGACCGGGCCGCCCCGGGCCCGGTGAACGGGCCCGGGGCGAGCCGGCGGGGCGGGGTCGGACGGGACGGGATCAGGCGGCGCCGTTGCGGCGGCGCAGCAGGAAGACACCGGCGGCGGTGGCGAGGGCCGCCGCTCCGCCGACGGCCGCGACCTGGGGGTTGATCATCGGCACGGCCTCGGCGGGCGCGGCGCCACCGCACTCGGCGTGGCCGATGGTCAGGTTCGCGCCGTTGAGGATCGGCAGCAGGGCGATCCGGACGGCGTTCACGGTGAGCACGCCGTTGGCGTCGGTGGTCTGCTCGTTGAGGACGATGGTGGCGACCCCGGGCACGTTGACCTGGGTGTTGGGGGCGGCGCCGGCCTGCAGCGTGATCGCCGGGAGCAGCGGGACGCGGACCGTGCCGCCGGCTATGAGGCCGGAGCCGGTGGCGCCGGTCGGGGTGGCGGTACAGGTCGAGTTGACGCCGGTGAGCGAGACGGTGGCGAGGGTCAGGTCGACGCCGAGCGAGTCGACCGTCGCGGAGGCCCCCGAGGTGCCGGCCTGCGGGTCGCCGGAGGTGGTGGCGGTGAGCACCGAGTCGGTGGCGAACGGCCCGAGGTGGACGCCGGCCAGGGTGTTGGTTCCGCCCGAGGGGTAGGTGGAGGACGGCATCGGGGAGACGGAGACCAGGCTGCCGACGGCGTCCGCGGCCACCACGTAGGCCTTGGCCTGGGGCGCGGCGAGCGCGGCCCAGGCCGGGGCGGCGGTGCAGACCAGCGTGGCGGTCAGAGCGGCACCGGCGAGCAGGCGGGTGCGGTTGCGGTTGCGACGAGAGGTCATGGTGGTGGTGCCTTTCGCGGGGACGGGAGGAGGACGGTCGGTGACGGGGCGGGGGACGGCGGGGCCGCGCGCGGCCGTCGGGCGGTGCGCGGGCCGGTCGGCGGGCGCTCATCGCGCCGGCTCGCCGAGGACGGCCGGAGGCGGCGAGGCACTCGCGACGGCGGCGGGTGCGACGGGCGCGGGGGCGGCGGCGACCCGGGCGGTCTTGTGCCAGGAGTTGCGCCGGCACAGCACCCGCCAGGCCGCCCGGACGGCGACCAGGTAGGTCGTGGCGGCGTACAGGGCCAGCGCGAGCCCGTACCCGAGCGCGGCCAGCCGCCCGGTGCCCGGCTCGCAGCGCCGCCGGTAGAGCGGCCCCCAGATCGCGAACTCGCCGACCCCCAGCAGCAGGTAGAGCGTCAGCAGCAGCGCGCCGCCCTGCCGCAGGAAGGCGAGAACGAACTCCGGGTAGACCACGAGGTTGTAGCCGAACGCCGCGATCGGCACGGTGTACACCACCAGGCCGACGAGCTGCAGCCACGGCTGGCTCATGAAGTAGAGCACCTCCAGGAAGCCGGCCGTGCCGAACGCCCGTGAGCCCCAGATCTCCCGCAGGTAGCGGGTGCACTGCATCGAGCCCTGCGCCCAGCGCACCCGCTGGGTGATCAGCTGCCGCACGCTCCACAGCGCCTCCTGGTCGACCCAGGCGTCGGTGGTGTAGCCGTTGCGCCAGCCGGCCAGCATCAGGCGCAGGCCCAGCTCGTAGTCCTCCAGCAGGGCCTTGCCCCACGGCCGCCCGCCGCCGCGGTCCACCGAGCGCAGCGCCGAGAGCCGGGTGAACTGGCCGTTGCCGCCGACGTTGACGGTGCCGGTGCGGCGACGGGTGATCTGCATGGCGGAGATCGGCCCGCGGAACTCGATGTCCTGGAGGCGGGCGAGCAGCCGGGCCCGCCGGTTGGCGAACGCACCGCGGCCGGGCAGCGGCCGGGGCACGTCGCGGTTGGACATCCGCACCTCGACCTGGACGGCCCCGATCCCGGGATCTCCGAAGAGGGCCGGTCCGGCGCACACGGCGAGCGCGCCGGGCGAGGGGCGGCCGTCGGCGTCGAGCACGCAGAGCACCACCCGTTCGGGGTCGGTGCCGGCGGGCAGCGCGGCCTCCACGGCCCGGTAGCCGGCGTTCAGCGCGTCGCCCTTGCCGGTCCGTGCCTCGGGCAGCCGCCGGGACACCAGGTGCACGGTGAGGCGGTCGCAGGTGGCGGGCCAGGCGCGGACGAGTTCGGCCGTCCGGTCCGCGGAGGCGTCGTCGACGACCCAGACGGTGGCGCCGGTGAAGTGCTCGGCGAGGTAGTCCAGGGTCGTGGCGATGACCGCCTCCTCGTCCCGGCAGGGGATCAGGAAGTGCCAGCCGAAGCCGTCCGGGTCGCCGGGCGGGGCGGGCCGGTCCCGCAGGTAGCCGCGCACGATCACCACGACGTAGGCGAGGAAGCCGACGCCCAGGACGAAGGAGAGCGAGACGGAGGTGTCCAGCAGGGTCACGGTCCGTCCTCCCCGCCGGTGCGGACGGGTGCGGCGGCGGTGCCGGCGCGGGGCAGCAGCCGCAGGTAGAGCAGGGCGGCGGCGAGGGCGGCGGCCATCATCAGCACCGAGCCGAACAGGACGTGCGTCCAGCCGAAGCCCTCTGCGCCGTACCGGTGCTGCATCACCAGCACGAGGGTGAGCCGGGCCAGATTGGTGGCCACGACCAGTGCGGCGGCGAGCGTGAAGGCCAGCAGGACGCGGCCGGGCCGGCGGTTGCCGAAGAGCAGCAGCAGGGCGGTCACCAGGGCGAGCGGGGCGATCAGCAGCGCGCTGCTGCAGCCGGTGCTCAGGGCCACGCCACGGTCCAGGCCGGTGTGGTCGCCCGCGTAGAGCACGGGGGCGCTCGGACCTTCGAGCAGCAGGGTGCGCATCCCCACGAGGTGCTCGACCAGCCATGCCGTGCCGCGGCTCTCCTGGGAGCGGTAGGCGCGTTCGCCGGCCACCAGGGAGCCGCACACGCCGAGCAGCGCGGCGCCGCAGAGCATCCCGACCGGGGAGCGCCCGGTGCGGGGCGCCGCGCGCGGGCGGGGCGCGAGCGGGTGCGACAGGGATTCGGTCATGGCGCGGCTCAGTCCTCGCCCGGACCATCGCCGCTGCGCAGTCGGCTGCGGCGGAGCAGTCCGAGCCCGAGCAGCACCATGGCCACCGCGACCGTCGCCGTGACGCCGAGGCCCACCGATCCGGTCGCCGCCAGGGCGCCGCCGCCGGCTGCCGGCGGCAGTCCGCCGGCCACAGGTCCGTACATGGGGGAATTCCTCTCGTCGGAGAGCCGGGGAAATACGAGGGGGGGTTGCCGCGCAGCGGAAGGGATGCTGGCGGATTCGGTGTACCCCCAGGCAAAGGGGGGGCAGCACCGGGCACGTCGGAACGGGCCAGGCGGGGACGAACGTTACCGCGATGCCATCGCGGATCGAACTCCCCTTCTGGTGGCACATCATGGAACGAAAATCAGACTTCTGATGGTCCGTAGCCGCACGATGCTTCCGACAATTGAGCCAATCGGCGTGTCGACGGCATGTCAACGGAGTGTCGCGGCGACCCGCCATACCGCCATTCGGGGGACATTGATCACCAATGGTTGCCGCGGCTCAGCGCCGATGGCCATGTTGTGACACGTAGTCCGAGCACTCCGAGCGTTCCATCGGATGCACCGTCAAGGGAGCCCGAATGCCCTCAGCCGACATAGCCGTGGTCCTCGGCACCCGACCGGAAATCGTCAAACTCGCCGGTGTGGTGCGACTCCTGGAGGACACCGCCCGCATCGTGTGGACCGGTCAGCACTGGGATCCCGGCCTCACCACCACCTTCTTCCGGCAGTACGCGCTCCCCCGCCCGCACATCACGCTCAGCGACGTCGCCGGCGAGGCCCGGGGCCGACAGATCGGCCGCATGGTCAGCGCGCTGAGCGACCACTTCACCGAGCACCCGCCCGCCGCCGTCGTCGTCCAGGGCGACACCAACTCCGCCGCCGCCGGCGCACTGGCCGCCCACTGCGCGGGCGTGCCCGTCGTCCACGTCGAGGCCGGACTGCGCTCCTTCGACCCCGGCATGCCCGAGGAGGCCAACCGCCGGCTCATCGCCCCGCTCGCCGACCTGCACTGCGCCCCGACCGCGACCGCCGCCGCCCACCTGCTGCGCGAGGGCATCGCGGCGGAGCAGGTGGTGGTCACCGGCAACACCGTCGTCGAGGCCACCCTGGAGTCACTGCCCGGACCAGTCGAGGCCCGCGCCGTCCTGGACGGGTTCGGCCTGCGCCCCAACCGCTATCTGCTGGCCACCCTGCACCGGCCGGAGAACACCGACGACCCCGCCCGGCTCGGCCGGATCCTCGGCCAACTCGCGGCGCTGGACCTGCCGGTGGTGCTGCCACTGCATCCGCGCACCCGGGCGGCGATCGAACGGTTCGGGCTCTCCGGCGCGCTCGCCGGGCTGCGCCCGGTGCCCCCGGTCGACCACCGCACCTTCCTCGCCCTGGCCGCCGGCTGCCGGCTGCTGGTCTCGGACTCCGGCGGGGTCCAGGAGGAGTGCACGGTCCTCAAGCGGCCGCTGATCGTGGTCCGCAACTCCACCGAACGGCCCGAGGCGGTCCGCTCCGGCTTCGCCCGGCTGGTCCGGCCCGGTGCCGAACTCGACCTCGCGCTCCGGGAATTGCTCGCCGACCCGGAGGCCGTCGGGGCGCTCGCCGGGCGGCCCTCCCCGTACGGCAGCGGCACCGCCAGCGCGGAGATCGTCGCCGCCGTCCGCTCCCGCTACCTCACCGAGGACCGCGCGCGGCTGCTCTGCGCCGGATGAGCCGGTAGGCGTCCGGAGAGGGCCCAGGGCCGACCGCCGCCGGATCAGTGCCCGCCGAGGCGAAGGTTCCAACGGCCCGCCCACCCGGTCAGTTCGGCGCCGCCCAGCGGAGGCACGTCGAGCCGTCGGAAGGCCTGCTCCGGCACCCCGAGGGCGTGCCCCGCGGCGGCCCGCACCACGTCCGGCTCGGCGACCACCAGCACCCGGCCGCCCAGCACCGCCGCGGTGCCGTCCAGCCAGCCGCCCACCCGGGCGCACAGCTCCCGCACCGACTCGCCGCCGTGCGGCGCGGCCGCCGGGTCGGACAGCCACTCCCGCACCGCCTGCGGCTCCTCGGCCATCACCTCGTCGAGGGTCCGCCCGCTCCAGCGGCCCGTCGCGCAGCCGCGCAGCTCGGGCTCGTCCACGGCGTCGGACAGCCCCAGCTCCTCGGCGGTGCGGCGGCAGCGGGCGGAGGGCGAGACGAAGCGGCGGGCCGCCACCGGCAGGCCCGGTCCGGCGGCGCGGGCGGCCCGCACCCCGGCGGCGTCGAGCGGATCGCCCCCGTCCACGGACCCTTCGCCGCCGAACCGGGCCTGCCGCAGCCCGGGTCCGATCGCCGGAGCGACGAAGATCACCCGTACCGTCACGCCCTGCCCCCTTCGTACACCTGTGACCCTTGGCAGCCCCCCGGACCAGCGGCTTCCGGGCCCTGCGGCCGGCGACCGCGCAGCTCGCGGCGCGGCAACGATTCGGCGCACGCCCTTGGCTCCGCCGCCACCGGGCGCTACGGTCTCACCCGACAACTGAAGACGACGGCGAGACGGAAGCCCGGTGGAAATCCGGCACGGTCGCGCCACTGTAAGCCGGAACCGGCCGCCTCACGCAACGGCGGGGTCCGGCAAGTCAGACCCGACCGCCGTCGTCAGAGCTCCACCGAACGGGACGCGTGTTTCCCCCAGGAGGTCCTGCCATGGCCCAGTCCGTCCTCTCCCCCAGCCTGCCCGCGGGCGGTTCCGCCCCGGCCTCGCTGCCGATCCGCGCCATCCTTCCCTGGGCGCTGTTCCTCGGCACCCTGATGCTGGTCCTGCTCTACTTCGTCGGTGCCGAACAGGGCGCCACCTCCGTGTTCTCCGGGGCCACCGTGCACGAGTGGGTGCACGACGGCCGCCACCTGCTCGGCTTCCCGTGCCACTGAGCGGAGACCACGCACCGATGAACGACTCCGCATCCGTGCCCTCGGGCACCGTCGGGAAGCTGCTGCTGCGCGGGCTGCTGGCCGGCCTGGTCGCCGGGCTGGTGGCCTTCCTCTTCGCCTACACCGTCGGCGAGGGCCCCGTCTCGGACGCCATCGCCCAGGAGCAGTCCCAGTCCGCCCCGGCCGGGCACCACCACGGCGGCGGGGCCGGCGCCGCCGACGGCCCCGCGGACTCCCACGAGGCCGCCGACACCGCCGGGTCCGCCGACGAGGAGGAACTGGTCAGCCGTGACCTCCAGTCCACCGCCGGCCTCGCCACCGGCGTGCTCGTCTACGGCGTCGCCGTCGGCGGCATCGCGGCGCTGGCGTTCTGCTTCGCCCTCGGCCGGGTCGGGCGGTCCGGCCCCCGGGCCACCGCCGCCCTGGTCGCGGGCGCCGCGTTCACCACCGTCTACCTGGTGCCGTTCCTCAAGTACCCGGCGATGCCGCCGGCGGTCGGCAACCCGGACACCATCGGGAAGCGCACCGCGCTGTTCTTCCTGATGATCGCCCTCAGCGTGCTGATCGGCACGGCCGCGGTGATCACCGGCCGGCGGCTGGCACCGCGCCTGGGCACCTGGAACGCCGTCCTCGCGGCCGGCCTCGGCTACGCCGCGGTGATGGCCGTGCTCTCCTTCGTGCTGCCGGACAACGACGACGCCATCCCGGACGGCTTCCCGGCCGGGCTGCTGTGGGACTTCCGGCTCGCCTCGATCGGCCTGCAGGCCGTGCTGTGGACCGGTTTCGCCCTGGTCTTCGGCACGCTGGCGCAGCGGATGCTCACCCCGGCGGCACCCGCCGCGGAGAAGACGGCCGTCCCCGCTCCGGCGGTCTGACCCGCTCCCCCGGTCCCACTCCCCCGGTCCCCACTCCCCGTCCCTCCTCCCCAGCACACGACTCGACCCCGCCGATGGCGCGCCGGCGGGGTCGAGTCGCGCGTGCGGCCCCCGCGCTGGTTTGGCAGCATCGGACTCGGACGGACACCGGGTGGCGGGGCGTCCCCGAGCGGAGGAGGGAACGGCCGATGCGCGGCAGGAACGGCCCGACCGCGGGCCATGGCGCCGGTCCGGCCCGGCGCCATGGCCCGCCATGACCGCAGGACGCGGGCGCTCGCGGCGCCCCGGCAGGCCCGGGACCGTCCTTCGTGTCGGGCCGGACCGGGCGGCCCGCCGCGCGGCCACCCGCAACGCCGACCGGACGGGCGAACGGGTGCCGCCCGGGCTGCGGACCGCCGCCGGCTACGCCTGGCGACTGGTCGCCCTCGGTATCGCCGCCTACCTGGCCGTCACCGTCCTCAGCCGGCTCCAACTGCCGGTGATCGCGGTGTTCCTCGCCCTGGTCATCACCTCGGTCCTGCGCCCGCCGGTCGATCTGCTGGACCGGGCGCTGCCCCGCTCGTCGGCCGTGCTGCTGACCCTGCTGGGCTCCGTCGTGCTGGTGGGCGGGGTCCTCGCCCTGGTCGGCACGACCGTCGCCGCGGAGTGGGGCCGGCTCGGCGACGAGCTGCACGGCGGGCTCGGCCGGATCGACCACTGGCTCAGCGGGGCCCCCTTCCACCTGCGCCCCGGCGCGGCCAGCGACCTCAAGGCCCGGATCGGCGACTACCTCTCCGCCCACCGCTCCGCGCTGCTCAGCACCGCGCTCAGCGGCGCCGGGCGGGCCGTCGAACTGCTCACCGGGCTGGCGCTCGCGGTGTTCTGCGCGATCTTCTTCCTGCACTCCGGCGACCGGATGTGGAGCTGGGGAGTGCACCAGCTCCCCACCCGCACCCGCCCGGTGTGGCAGCGGGCGGGCCAGGCCGCGTGGCACACCTTCGCCGGCTACACCCGTGGCGTGCTGATCGTCGCGGCGACCAACGCCGTTCTGGTCGGCATCGCGCTGGCCGTCCTCCGGGTGCCGCTGGTGCTGCCCCTGGTGGTCCTGGAGTTCGTCGCCACCCTGATCCCGCTGATCGGCTCCCCGATCGCACTGGCAATCGCCGCGCTGGTCGCCCTGGCCGCCCGCGGCCCGGTGGTGGCCCTGCTGGTCCTCGGCCTGATCGTGGTGATCGGCCAGATCGAGGGCCACCTCCTCCACCCCCTGGTCCTCGGCTGGTCGGTGCGCATCCACCCCGTCGCGATCGCCCTGTCCGTCGCCGGCGGCGCCGTCCTCGGCGGCGTGCTGGGCGCCCTGGTGGCCGTCCCGGTGGTGTCGGTCGCCTGGGCGGTGATCGGCGCCCTGCGCCACGACTCCCCCGACGGCTGACCGACGCACCGGCCACCGGGTGACCGAGGACGGTCCCTGGTGGCCGGTGCGTTCGGACGTACCGGTCGGGTGGCGGAAGGTCACGTGGCGGCGCGGTCGAACACCGCCTTCGACCAGCGGTAACCCAGCGCGGCCAGCCCCAGGCACCAGGCCACGGCGATCCACCCGCTGTTGCCGATGCCGGTACCGAGCAGCAGCCCGCGCAGGGTCTCGATGGCCGGGGTGAACGGCTGGTACTGGGCGATCGGCTGGAACCACCCCGGCATCGCGTCCACCGGGACGAACGCGCTGGAGACCAGCGGCAGGAAGATCAGCGGCAGTGCGTTGTTGCTCGCCGCCTCGGCGTTCGGGCTGACCATGCCCATCCCGACCGCGATCCAGGTGAGCGCCAGGGCGAACAGCGTGAGCAGCCCGAAGGCGGCGAGCCACTCCAGCACCGTCGCGTCGGTGGAACGGAAGCCGATGGCCACGCCGACGGCGCCGACGACGACCGCGCTGGCGACCGCTTGCAGCACACTGCCGACCACGTGACCGATCAGCACGGACCCGCGGTGGATCGCCATCGTGCGGAACCGGTCGATGATGCCCTCGGTCATGTCGTTCGCGATGGAGACCGCCGCGCCGACCGTGGTGCCGCTGATGGTCATCAGCACGATGCCGGGGACGAGGTACGCGATGTACTCGGCGCGGTCGGCGCCACCGCCGCCGATGCCCGCGCTCATCACGTCGCCGAAGATGTAGACGAACAGCAGCAGCAGGACGACGGGCGTCAGCAGCAGGTTGAGGGTCAGCGAGGGGTAGCGGCGGGCGTGCAGCAGATTGCGCCGCAGCATCGTCGCCGAGTCGCGCAGGGCGAGCGGGACGGAGCTCATCGGACAGCCTCCTCGGGCTGGTTCGCAGGGGTGGACCCGCCGGTCAGGGCGAAGAAGACGTCGTCGAGGTCGGGTGTGTGCACGGTGAGTTCGTCGGCCTCGATGCCGGCGGCGTCCAGGCGGTCGAGGATCGCGCGCAGTTCGCGCTGACTGCCGTCGTTGGGGATCCGCAGCGCGAGCGCCTCGTCGTCCCGGGCGGCGTCGGCCAGCACGGCGGCGGCCGAGCGGTGGGCCGCCGGGTCGGAGAAGCGGAGCCGGACGTATCCGCCGGGGATCAGCCGCTTCAGCTCGTCGGCGGTGCCGTCGGCCACGATCCTGCCGCCGTGGAGCACCGCGATGCGGTCGGCGAGCTCGTCGGCCTCCTCCAGGTACTGGGTGGTGAGGAGGACGGTGACGCCGCCGGCGACCAGTTCCCGGACGACCTGCCACATGGCGTGCCGGGAACGCGGGTCCAGGCCGGTGGTCGGCTCGTCGAGGAAGATGATCCGCGGGCTGCCGACCAGGGTCATGGCGATGTCGAGCCGCCGCCTCATGCCGCCCGAGTAGGTGGAGGCGGGTTTCCCGGCGGCCTCGGCGAGGTCGAACCGCTCCAGCAGCTCGGCCGTGACCCGCCGCCCCTCCTGCCGGGACAGGTGGTGCAGGTCCGCCATCAGGCGCATGTTCTCCTCGCCGGTGATCAGGCCGTCGACGGCGGAGAACTGCCCGGTGACGCCGATCGCGGCGCGCACGCCGTCGGGGGCGGCGGCGATGTCGTGGCCCGCCACCCGGGCCTGCCCGCCGTCGGGCTTGATCAGGGTGGAGAGGATCTTCACGACGGTGGTCTTGCCGGCGCCGTTGGGTCCGAGCAGCGCGAACACGGTGCCGGCCGGGATGCTCAGATCGACGCCGTCGAGGACGGTCTTGTCACCGTAGGACTTTCGCAGGCCGACGGCGGTGACCGCGGCGGGTGCCGGCGGGCCGGGCGACCGCCTCGGCGCGGGCATGGCAGAAGACGGCATGGGGTCCTCCCGTTCGAGGGCTGAGTGGCGCAGAACGCGGGCGAGTCGGGACGCTACGGGATCGGCGGGCGCTGTGGGGCCCGAAGGTGCCACAGGTCCTGAAGGTGCCAAAGGGCCTCAGGGTGCCACCGGGCCCAAGGGTGCCGCGGGATCGGGGACGCCACGGATGCGGGGACGCCCCGGGACTGAACGGCGGTCAGGCCTTGGCGCGGACGATGTCGATGTTGCCGTAGCGGGTGCGGGCGTGGATCCTGACGGCGTCCTCGGTCTCCGCCGGGGCCTCGGAGGCGGCGAGCAGGTTGCGGACCTGCCCCGACACCGAGCTGACGTCGAGCCAGGCCGCCGCGCCCTCGCGGATGCCGACCTCGATGGCCCCGTAGGAGGTCTCCAGCTGGACGGTGCCGCGGGCGACCTCCCCGACCCGCAGGGTGCCGTGGGCGGTGGTGGCGGTGACCGAGGCCTCGGCGCGCCGGATCTCGATGTCGCCGTTGGCGCCGCTCACCCGCAGGTCGCCGGTCGCGGCGCCGACGGTCGTGGTGCCGTGCGAGTTCTTCAGCACGGCCGGGCCGTCGGCGAGGCCCACGCGCAGGCTGCCGGAGCTGGTGGTGATCTCGGCCCGGCCCTCGACCCGGTCCACGGTGATCGACCCGTGCGAGGCGGTCAGCGTCAGCGGACCGGCCGCGTCGAGGCGGACGTCACCGGCGGAGGTCTTCACCCGGACCTCGCCGAGCCGCCCCTCGCCCAGCACCTGGGCCCAGGCGCCGGTCAGGTCGACCCGCGAGCCCACCGGCAGCTCCACCGTCACGTCGACGGTGCCGGTCCGCCCGACGAGGTAGCGCGGCCTGGGCGTCCTGACGGTCAGCGTGCCGTTGGCGTACCCGACCTCGGTCTGGTCGGCGGCCCGCACGTCCAGGTCCTTCTTCGGGTCGCGCGGCCGCACCTCCACGGCGGTGTCGGGGCGGTCCTCCGCGACGAAGCGGATCGAGCCGGCCTCCACGTGCGCGGTCACCGAGATCGGTTCCGGGGAGTCGAAAGAAGGCATGGTGTGCCCCGTTTCTCTGGGCGTTCGGCCCAGGTTGCTCTGGTGCTGTGGCTGACCTCCGGAGCGAGGACCATGACGCTATGGTGGCACCACTTTGGCACCATCGCAAGCCATTCTGGTTTGCGGATGGCAGCAAAGACCCCCGAGGCGCGGGTCCGACGACGCCGCCGGCGCCGGAACCGCCAGGGATTGCCGACGGATCCGGCTCACTCAGCACCCCCGGTGGCACCCTGTCACACTTGGCGACGCCACCATGGCGCCACCGCGATGCCGTCGAGCCGCCCGCCGGACGGATCGGCGGTGCTGGAGCGGGCCTGGTCGGCGTCCTGGTAACCGATCACCCGGTTCGACCAGTCGACCAGCAGCTGCCGGTCCTGCTCCGGCACGCCCATGATCCGGGGCGAGCGTCCAGACCGGCAGGTCCGCGGCGAGCGGCACGAAGTCGATCTCGCCCAGGGGCCGGACCGCGGCGACCAGTTCGGCGGCCCGCGCCCCGATGGCGGCGGTCAGCTCGCGCAGGGCCCGCGGGGTGAACGCCGCCGCGACGATGCGGCGCAGCCGCGCGTGGTCGGGCGGGTCCTGGTTGAGCATCATGGTGCGGGCGAAGGCCAGGTCGGCCGCGGTGTCCGGGTCCCGGATCTGGGTGGCGCCCAGGTGCGAGGAGAACAGCTCCGGGGTGCGGAGCACGTGCTTGACGTCGGCGTGCCGCAGCACCGCCCAGTAGCCGGGGCCGGCCGGCCACTCCCCCACCGGCGGCTCCTCGACCCAGCAGACCGGGGACCGCGCCCGCAGCTCCCGGAACAGCTCGTAGGGCACACCCCCGGCATAGGTCCCGGGGAGGAAGATCCGGTTCGCGCGAGCCTGATCGAAACCCATGGCGACCGACCGTACGCGAGCGCCCGGGAGCCCACCAGCACCCGGTTCGCGCCGGCGGTGGTGCGGCGGGCCGACCCGGCGCTCACGCAGCGGGCCGACGCCGGACCGACGCAGCGGGCCGACGCGGCTGCGCCCGACGGCCGCGGGGATCCCGTAGGGTCGGCCAATGGCGAAGTACTTCGATGTGCATCCAGAGTCCCCCCAGCCGCGCACCATCGGCACCGTGGCCGACACCCTCAGGTCCGGGGGTCTTGTCGCCTACCCGACCGACTCCTGCTTCGCCCTGGGCTGTCAGCTGGACAACCGCGACGGCCTGGAGCGGATCCGATCGATCCGGCGGCTCGACGAGCGCCACCACTTCACCCTGATGTGCGTGGACTTCGCACAGCTGGGGCAGTTCGTCCAGCTCGACAACAACGTCTTCCGCGCCGTCAAGGCGGCCACCCCGGGCAGCTACACCTTCATCCTCCCCGCCACCAAGGAGGTCCCCCGCCGTCTGATGCATCCCAAGAAGAAGACGGTCGGCGTCCGGATCCCCGACCACGCCGTCACCCGGGCCCTGCTCACCGAACTCGGCGAGCCGCTCGTCTCCAGCACCCTGCTGCTCCCCGGCGACGACGAGCCGATGACCCAGGGGTGGGAGATCAAGGAGCGCCTCGGCCACGTGCTGGACGCCGTGGTGGACTCGGGTGACTGCGGCACGGTACCGACGACGGTCGTCGACTTCTCCGGGGGCGGGCCGGAGATCGTCCGGCGGGGGGCCGGAGACGTCAGCCGCTTCGAGTGACGGGCCGCGTGAGCCGTCCGGGCGCCCGGACGGCTCACGCGCCCCAACCGGCGCCCGCGCCCCCGGCGGCTAAAGCCCCCGCCGGGGGCCCCAGCGAGCCCAGCTGCCCCCCCCCGCCCCGGG
>NZ_JBHVGL010000005.1:251740-316963 GCF_042800875.1 Kitasatospora sp. NPDC057595
CCGGTCGGGGGGGCCGGCCCCCGCCCCGCGCGGGCTGTGGGGGGGGGCGGTGCCCGCGGGGGGGGGCGGTTGTGGGGGGGGGGGGGGGCGGCACCCGACCCCGGTTTCGTGTGGGGGGCGGGGTGCGCCGCCGGGCCGCCGGCCCGGCTCACGCGACTCACGCGGCTCAGGCGACTCAGGCGGCTCAGGCCGCGACGAGGTCCGCGAGCTCGCGCAGGTCCACGCCGCGGCGCAGGGCGCGCAGGTCGTCCTGGAGGTCGGACGGCGGGACGGCCAGCACGGTGCAGCGGGCGTGGGTGAGGCAGTAGCGGCTCACCGATCCGCCCTGGAACAGGCGGCGCACCGTCGTGCGCAGGGCGCCGTGCCGGCCCGCGCCGACCACCAGCAGGTCGTCCGGCCGGTCGGCCAGCGAGGTCAGCACCGGGCCGACCTCGCCGCGCACCACCTGGGGCTCCACCCGGATGCCGGCCGGGAGCCCGCCGAACGCCTCGTCCAGGGCCTGCTCCAGGCGCGCGTCGGCCATGCCCTGCCAGGCGCGGAGCAGCGGCGGGCAGGGGCGCAGCCGGTAGTTGTACTCACCGCCGGCGGGCGTCCAGGCCAGTACCGGCACCAGAACGGCGCCCCGGTCGCGTGCCTCGTCCGCCGCCCGGTGCAGGGCGGTCAGGCTGTGCAACGATCCGCTGACTCCGACGATGACGCGCGCGCCGTCCGACATGATCCTTCACTTTCCGGTGTTCGATTCGCTGAATGCTTATGGATTATGGTTCCACAGGGCGCGAAGGCCTGCAAATCGAAGGCTTTCACTGTATATGACCTTGCATCGCGCGACCCGTCCGCGGGCGCCCGCCCGGGTGCCGTGGGACCCCGAGCGCGACCTGCACCTGCGGCCGCTGCCCCACCGCTCGCTGCAGCTCGGACTGGCGGGCGAGGCGGCGCGGCGGTACGCGGACGAGTGGACGGTGTCCGTCACCGACGTCACGCCGCTCGTACGGCGGATCCACGGCCATCTGCGCGACGGCGAGCCGGAGGCCGCGCGGCTGCTGCTGCCCGACGAGCGGCCGTACCCGGTGGCGGACGGCCTGCCGGCCCACGTCGGCGGGTGACCGGCCGCCGACGCGGCATACGATCAGGGCGTGTCCAAGTCTCGTGATTGCTCGTCAACGACCGCCACGGCCGCCCGCGCGCCCGGGTGGGCGGCGTGTTCCAAGGACTCCGTGCTGTCCATCGGGTCGGTGGGATCGGTCCTGTCCATCGGGTCGGTCGGGTCGGTGCTCTCGATCGGGTCGGCCGGCAGCTTCCTGTCCATCGGCTCGGCCGGATCGGCGGTCTCCGTGCTGTCGGCCGGATCGTGGCTGAGCGTCGGCTCGCTGCTCTCCGCGAACTCGCGCTGGTCGGTGCTGTCCTGGCGCTCCCGGGGCGGGGTGCTGGCCGCCGGTGCGGTGGTGCTCACCGTGGGCACGGTGCTGACCCGCGGGGCGCGGACGCCGCGCCGCGGCCGGTAGGGCCCCGGCGTGGGTGCGCGGCTGCTGCGCAATCCGGCGTTCTGGTACGTGAGCGCGCTGGCCGCGATGTGGCCGGTGCTGCGGCTGCTGCCGGCCGAGCGGGTGCTGGCGCTGCGCGAGTGGGCGTCGACCGACCTGGACAATCTGCGCCCCTGGCCGGACGGCCACCCGGTCGGCTCGCTGACGGTGTCGGCGTTCGTCCCGCAGGACACCGTCTGGATCTGGCCGGTGTTCGCGCTGTCCGTCTTCGCGGTGGTCGGGGCGCTCGGCGGCCGGCGGGCGGTGGCGCTGCTGGCCCTGGTACACGTGGTGGCGACCGCGCTGACCGAGGGTCTGGTCCGGTGGCGGATCGACCACGGCGCGCTGCCGCCCGAGGCGGCGCACGCCCTGGACACCGGCCCCTCCTACGTGGTGGTCGCGGCGCTGGCGGTGGCGGCCTGTCGGGCCCGCCCGGTGTGGTCGCGGGCACTCTGGCTGCTGATGCTCGCGGTGGCGGCGCCCACCCTGCTCGGCGGTGTCACGGACGGCGAGGTCGCCGCCGTGGGACACCTGGTCTCGCTCCTGGCGGGGCTCGCCGTCGCGGTCGCGCACCGGCTGGGCCTGCGCCCGGTCGCCCGCCGCAGCGCCACCCCGTCGGCGCCGCGTCGGGCCACGGACCGCGTGCCGTCGAACTAGGGCGCGAGCGAACGCGTGTCACCGCGTGCCGTCGAGGTAGGCGAGGACGGCGAGCACCCGGCGGTTGTCGTCGTCGGAGGCGCCGAGGCCCAGCTTCGCGAAGATGCTGGAGGTGTGCTTGCTGACCGCGCCCTCGCTGAAGTGCAGCCGCTGGGCGATGGCGGTGTTCGAGCGCCCCTCGGCCATCATCGCCAGCACCTCCCGCTCGCGCGGGGTGAGCAGCGCCAGCGGCCGGTCGTCGGCGTTGCGGGCGAGCAGCCGGGTGATCACCTGCGGGTCCATCACGGTGCCGCCGGAGGCGACGGTGCGCAGCGCGTCCATGAACTGCGCGGCGTTGGCCACCCGGTCCTTGAGCAGGTAGCCGACCGCCCCGGCGCCGTCGGCGATCAGTTCCCGCGCGTACAGCTGCTCGACGTGCTGGGAGAGCACCAGGACCGGCAGGCCCGGCCGGGCGCGGCGGGCGGCGAGGGCGACCTGGAGGCCCTCGTCGGTGAAGGTGGGCGGCAGCCGGACGTCGACCACCGCGACGTCCGGGCGGTGCTCGGCCAGCGCGGCGGCGAGCTCGGGGCCGCTGCCCACCGCCGCGACGATCTCGTGCCCGTGGGCGGTGAGCAGGAGGGACAGACCGTCCCTCAGGAGGTAGAGGTCCTCGGCGAGGACAACGCGCACGGTAGCTCCATGGTCAGCCGGGTCGGCCCGCCCGGGGGGCTGATCAGCGTGAGCGTACCGTCGAACGCGGCGAGCCTGCGCTGGATGCCCCTCAGTCCGGAGCCCCGGCCGGGGTCGGCGCCGCCCCGGCCGTCGTCGGTGACCTCGGCGCGCAGCAGGCCGTCCACGTGGAGCAGCTCCACCGCGGCGTGCCGCGCGCCGGCGTGCTTGACCGCGTTGGTCAGGGCCTCGCTGACCGCGTAGTAGACCGCCGACTCGACCGGGGACTCAGCCCGGCCGGGCAGCTCGGCCCGCACCTCGACGCGCAGCGGCACGTCCAGGGCCAGGGCGCGCAGCCCCTCGGCCAGGCCGCGCTCGGCGAGTACCGGCGGGTGGATGCCGCGGACCAGGTCGCGCAGTTCCTGGAGGGCCTGGGTGACGTTCTCCTGTGCCTCCGTCACCACCGTCCTCGCCCGGGCCGGATCGCGGTCGATCAGCGCGGCGACCGCGCCCAGCCGCAGGCTCACCGCGACCAGCCGGGCCTGGGCGCCGTCGTGCAGGTCGCGCTCGATCCGGCGCAGCTCGGCGGCCTGCGCCTCGGTGGCGTCCAGCCGGGTCTCGGTCAGCTGCTCGACCCGCAGGGCGAGGCGGGAGCGTTCGGTGGGGCCGAGCAGCGCGTGCGTCCAGCGGCCGTGCAGGCGCAGCGCCGGCCGGGCCAGCGCCGGGCCGGCGGCGGCACCCGCGAGGCCGAGGGCGAGGGTGAGTGCGGGGGTGAGGGCGGGGACGGGCCGGCCGTCGAACAGGGCCCGGAGCGGACCGGGCTCCGGGCCGAGGTCCGGGCCGGGCAGCGGCAGGACGGTGCCCGCGAGGGCGTACAGGCCGACGCCGAGCAGCAGCGGCGGGGTGGCGGCGAGCACCCCGCCGACCACCGGGTTCAGCACCACCCAGAGCACGTCGCGCCAGGTCGCCGGATCCTTCCAGAGCCAGCGGATGTTGCGGGCGACGCTCGCGAACCAGCGGTTCTTGTGGTAGTCGTGGCCGGTCCAGAACCAGCCGTGCAAGGTGCGTTCGAGCCCCGGGCGCGGCAGGTACGGCGGTGGCACCGGCACCCCCGACCAGTGGCCGGCGTAGGCCCGGGCGAGGCCGGTGGCCGCGCGGGCGAGCCGGGTGGTGAGGGGGAACAGGACGAAGATCCCGAGGCCGAACCAGAGCACGAAGCTGCCGATGACGACCACCAGCAGCACCAGTTCGGCGGGGACGACCGCCGTCAGCACCAGCAGCCGGCCGAGGGCGACGACGCGGCTCGGCCGGTCGGTGTGGCTGGGCCGGTCTTTGTCGCTGGGCCGGTCGGCGCGGGCGGCGGGGAGCGTGCGGTTCACCGGGCCTCCGGTCGCTGGTCGGTCGTCCTGTGCGGGTGCGGCCCCGCCCGGGTGACGGTCCGTCGCCCCGTCATGATCCCAGCTCCGCCGACGGGGCCCGGCGGTCGGGGCGGCCGGTGCGGTCGCTGTGGTCGGTGCGGTCGAGGCGGTCCGGCTGCTCGGGCCGGTTCAGCCGGTACGCCGTCCGCAGGCAGAACGCGCCGAGCAGGGCGAACGCCAGCGCCAGCGGTATCCCGAGCGCCCGGGGCAGGTAGAGCACGAGGAACCAGCTGCGCACGGAGGGCGCGAACAGCGACAGGGCGAGCGCCACCAGCCCCTGCGGCGCGATCAGCAGGATGCCGCCGGTGGTCAGCAGGCCGACCGCCGCCGAGCGTCCGCGGGAGAGTCCGGCCGCCGACGGAACGGCACCCCTCGTGTCCGCCGACCCCGCAGGCCTCGCGGACTCCGGGGTGCGGCGCAGCCCCTTCCGCAGCACGTCCAGCAGCTCCGGGCCGCGCGCCTCCAGCCGGCGCCCGGCCGCGCGGCCCAGCCCCCACGTGTACAGCGCGCCGGTGAGCAGGCCCGCCGGCACCCCGGCCCAGCGCAGCGGGGCGCTGGACAGCAGGGTGCCGGCCAGCACCACGCCGGCCGCGGGCAGCGCCGCGAGCAGTTGCAGCCAGAACGCCGCCAGGCCCTGGGCGCGGACGTGTTCGGCGCTCTCGTCGGCGAGGTCGTCCAGCGGGCCGCCGCCGGGGCGGTCGGGCGACGGGGCGGCGCCGAGCACCGCCATCAGCGGGATCAGCCCGGCCGCCGCGCCGAGCACGGCCGGCAGCACCGCGAACACCCACGGCCGGACGGCACCCGGGGTGACCGGGAGCGCGGCAAGCGTCAGCAGCACCGCCACCGGGGTGGTGACCAGCAGCCAGGCGGCCTGCCGGGCCCGGACGTCGGCCCGTTCCGCGCCCGGCACCACCAGCGTCAGCCAGAGCGCGCCCGCATCCAGGCCGTACAGGTTGACGCAGAACGCTCCGGCGAACACCGCGGCGACCACCCCCGTCCACGGCAGTAGCTGGGCGAAGCCGTCGAGCAGGGGGAGCAGGCCGGTGAACACGCCCGTCCAGAGCGCCGTCCGCAGGAACCGGGCCCGGCGCGGGTCGCGCCGCCAGAGCAGCAGTTCCTTGGCCAGGACCGCGCCCGCCGGGGTGTCGGGGAGCAGCCGGTTCCGCGCCCCGGGGCGGGCGGCGGACCGGTGGGGGCGGCCGGTGCGGCCGCGCACCAACTGCCGGGAGAGCAGCGCCGCCCAGGCCGCCAGCAGCAGCCCGCACACGGCGGCCAGGGCGCCGAGCGCGGCGGCGGCCGTCGGCCAGTCCGAGCGGCGGGCCGCGTCCACCGCGACCACCGCCCAGCCCGAGGGCAGCACCCGCACCGCGGTCCGCGCCCCGGCCGCCCAGTCACCGGTGCCGAGCCGGACCAGGAAGCCGATCGCGAACCACCCGGAGTTCAGGCCGGCCATCACCAGGCCGACCAGTAGCGCGGACAGCTCCCAGCCGAGGCGGAAGCGCAGCACCCCGCCCAGCGCCTGTGGGGTGAACTTCGCCAGCACCACCACGAAGAGCAGCTGGAGCAGCACGGCGGGCACCGCGACCACCGCCGCCGCCGGCCCCTGGCGGACGCCGTAGGCGAGCAGCCCGCCGAAGGCCACCAGGGCGAGCACCGGGGTGACCCCGACAAAGGCGGCGCCGAGCAGCCCGACGGCCAGACTGCGCGGGCGCATCGGCACCATCGCGAACCAGGCCGGCCGCAGGGTGGAGTCGCCGCCGGTGACCAGCGGCCCGAGCGCCCACCCCAGGCTCCACAGCAGCTGGGCCAGCGCCAGGACGCCGAAACCGGCCTCCGGGGTGGCGTAGTCCGCGAAGCCGAGCAGCGCGGTGCCGACCGCCCCCGCCCCGCCGCACACCGTGCCGACGACCAGCCCGGCGGCGCGCGGGCCGGACATCGACCGCCGAAGGACGGTCGCCTTCATGCCGGTGAGCACGGTGATCGCCACACGGCCGCCCGCCGCCGGCGGAACCGTCAGGAGGCCAGCCATTCCAGCCCCTCCTTTCCCCCGGTCCGGGCGCCGACCAGCTCGACGAACACGTCCTCCAGAGCCCGCCCGCCCCGCACCTCGGCCACCGGCCCGGCGGTCGCCACCCGGCCCCGGGCGATCACCGCGACGTGGTCGCAGAGGCTCTCGACCAGGGCCATCACATGGCTGGAGAGCACCACCGAACCGCCCGCCGCGACGAACCGCTGCAGGATCGTGCGGACCGTCGCCGCCGACACCGGGTCGACCGCCTCGAAGGGCTCGTCCAGAACCAGTAGCCAGGGCGCGTGCAGCAGCGCGGTGGCCAGGCCGATCTTCTTGCGCATCCCGGTGGAGTAGTCGATCACCGCCGTCCGGGCCGCATCCGCCAGCTCCAGCACGACCAGCAGCTCCTCGGTCCGGCTGTCCACCGTCCGCCCGTCCAGGCCGCGCAGCCGGCCCAGGTACCGCAGCAGTTCCCGGCCGGTCAGCCGCTCCGGCAGCGCCAGGCCGTCGGGCAGCACGCCGACCAGCGCCTTGGCCCGCAGCGGATCGGCCCACACGTCGACTCCGAACACCTCCGCCCGGCCCGCGTCCGGACGCAGCAACCCCACCGCCATCGACAGCGAGGTCGTCTTGCCCGCGCCGTTCGGCCCGACCAGCCCGTAGAACGATCCGCTCGGCACGGTCAGCTCCACCCCGTCCGCCGCCCGGTGGGACCCGAACCGCTTGCTCAGCCCCATCAGCCGCAGGGCCGGCACACCCTCGCCCTCCACCCGCACCGCTCCTCGCACCGCACCCTCCCACCCGCACCCGGCCCACCCCCTCCGGGCGACCCGAGGCAACGCTAGGACGGACACGATCGAGGCGGAATCCACCCCGCCTCACTCTTCGGGGTGGGGCTGGACCCACCCCTACCCTGTACCTGCCATCCGGCCCCCGACCTGCGGCGCAGCACCCCGCCGCCGGCCGGGCCCCCGGACCGCCGCCGGCCAGACCCCCGGACCGCCGCCGGCCAGTGGCCGGTACCGCTCCGCGGCGGGGACCACGCCCGGCAGCCGCCCCTCAGCGAACGCCTGACGACGGGACCGACAGGACACCGCCCGGGTCCGCTTCGGCCCGGGGAGGGGCGGGCAGCGGTCACGGGCGCCGGCCGGCCCGACACACCGCCAACACACCCACCGGCGAACCGGACCGCGCGCATCCCGGACGGCCCCGCCCGGCGCGGTCAGCGGGCGAGGACCCCGGCCAGGCGGGTCGCCTCCGCCCGGAGGCGGCGGGGCGCCGTGGGGGCGGTCAGGGCGTCGAGGGCGGGGACGGTGGTGCGGATGCCCTCGGCGGCCGCGCAGTCGGCGGCGAGGGTGAGGACGGCCGGCAGTCCGCGGCGCGCGGGGTCGGGTGCGAGGTCGGTGAGCATCGCGGCGAGCACGGCGAACACCTGCCGGCTCGCGCCGCTGCGGGCGGCGTCGGTGAGCACGGGCATGATCCGGTTCGGCTTGGCGACGGACAGCCGCCACAGCGCCGCCAGCCACTCGCCGAGCGCCTCCGGCCGCAGTCGTCCGCGGGCGACAAGCGCCAGCAGGGCGTCCAGGGCCGCGGTGCGGTGCTCGGCCCGGGCGGCGGTCATCCCGTAGGCGAGCAGGAGATGGCTCACCGGGCCCGGTTCGCCCGGGAGTTCCGCGAGCCGGGGCAACAGGGAGTTGGGTTCGCGGGGGCCGGGATCGGACACCTGGAGCGCCAGGGTGGGCAGGCCGTGCGCGGCGACGGTCTCCGGGTCCCAGGGCGCCAGCCAGGGCAGCTGGGCGAGCTGGCCGACCGACGTCGGGAACACGGCCGCGCACCACCCGACCCGGGTGGGGTCGGGTAGTGCGTGGAGCAGTCCGATCACCCCCTCGGACACGGCCGGGGCGGGGGCGAGCGGGGCGATGCGCGGGGCCGTCGGCGGGGTCCAGTCGTTCGGGTCGACCCGCTCGGGCCGGTCCGGGGGTTGGACGTGGAAGCCCTCGGGTGCGGGCGGCGGTGTGTCGGGCGGCAGGTCGCAGCCGAGTCCGGCCGCCGCCGCACGGACCGCCGGCAGCGCGGGCGGCGGCACCCGGAGCAGCGCCTGGGCCAGATCGGCGGGCCAGGGGCGGGCACCGGCCGCCCGGTGGGCCGCGAGCCGTTCGGTCAGCACGGACGGATCGAGGGTGCCGTCCGCGGCGGTGGGGGTGGCGAGGAGCACCGGTATCGGCGCGTCGGCCACGCCGCACGCCGCTTCGAAGATGCGGAGCGCGGGGATCAGGGCGGGGCCGCGGAACGGGTCCCGGAGGGCGAGCAGTTCGGCGCCGAGCGCGGCGGACCGGTGCTCGCGGCCGGTCAGGGCGTCGAGCAGGCAGCCCAGCGCGCCCCCGACGCTGCCGATGCCCGCGAGGAGGACCGGATCCCCGCCGCGGCCCCGGGCGAGCGGAGCGAGCGCGTCGGCGAGGGCCGCCCGGTCGCGGTGGTGCTCGGCGACCAGGGCGGCCAGCACCACCTCGAACTCCCCGGGGTCGGGCGTCCGGTCGGCCAGCACCGCGGACAACCGCTCGGCGAGCTCGAACGGCCCGCCCGGCGCGGGCGGAAGAGCGGCGGCCCGACCGGGCCCCACCGCCACGGAGGGTTCGGCCGTCGCGGGCGCGGCCGCCAGCAGCTCGTGCGCGTCCGACCGCAGGGCGGGGCCGAGGGCGGTGGCGGCGGCGCGCACGGCCTCCGCCACCGCCGGATCGGCGGCGTCGGGCAGGTGGCGGGCGACGAGGCGCAGGGCGCGTTCCTGGACCGCGGGCGCCGGGTGGGCGAAGGCCACGGCGAGGGCGGGCAGCAGCTCGTCGGCCCCGGCCGGGTCGCGGCGCAGCGCCGCGTCGGCCCAGCTCAGTTGGACGGTGGCGAGCGTCTTCTCCGGACGGGCCAGGATCCCGGCCGTCAGCTCGGTGAACAGCTCGGCGGCGAGCCGGGTGTCCACCGACCGCAGCGCCGCCTGGGCGGCCTTGGCGGCGGTCGGCGCGCCGTCGACGGCCAGCCGGACGTGGTCGCGGGCCCGGGCGGCGACCTCCTCCGGGTCGGGGGCCAGCTCCGCGTACAGCCGCAGGAAGCCGCGCAGGTTGCCGGGCCGGTCGCCGCGCAGCAGGCGGCCGAGGCAGCGGTCGATCAGCTCGGCGCGGTCGAGCACCCCCTCGCCCGCCAGGGCCGCGAGCGCCTTGGGCCACTCGTTGTCCGGTCCGAAGCGGGCGGCGTGGGGATCGGTGAACTCGGAGCCGACGTCCGGGAACTCGAACAGTCGGCGGACGAACTCGGCGAGCCTGGGCTGGGCGCGCAGCCAGGAGAGCAGCGTGTCGTGGTGCGGCACCGGCGGGCGCAGGCCCTGATCGGCGAACCACTCGCCGATCTCCTGGTGGTCGTAGCGCATCAGGGTGCCCTCACGCAGCCAGCCGATCAGATAGCCGTCGGTGGCGGGAACCTCGGCGCCGGACCAGACGGCGAGGCCGTGGGTGATCAGCCAGCGGGAGGCGTCGCCGCGCGCGGGCAGCCACTCGGCGAGCCGGACCGCCAGTTCACGCTGGAACGCCGCGCCGCGGTGCGGCAGCAGCAGGACCAGCAGGAGGTCCCGGGCGTCGGCATCGGTGGAGCCGCCGCCGGGCAGCGGCCGGGTGACGGAGAGCAGCCGGCGCGCGGTGAGCCAGTCCAGGGCCTCCGCCGGGGTGGCGGCGGAGAGGACCCCGGCGAACTGCAGGGCGGCGAGCTGGTCGTACGCGGCGGAGTAGCGCCGCGGGTCGCCCGAGGAGAGCTCGCGCAGCAGCTCGGTGCGGAGCCGGCGCAGCGGCGTGCGCAGATGGCTCAGCTCGTCGGCGGGCACGGTCGACAGCCGGTCGACCACCGCCTCCGGCACCCGTGAGGCGATGAGCGCGCTCACCTCGTCCCACTCGATCGTCCCGTTCGTGGGACCGGTCATGACGCCCTCCTCCGCCCGCTCCGGTTGGTGATCGCGAAGCTAGCGGATGGCGCTGACATCCGTACGGCCCCGCCGAGACGATCGCGTCGGCCGGGGGGCACCGGTCGGCACGGAGACGCCGGTCGGCCGGGAGGCGTCGGTCGGCGCGGGGGGCGCTCGCCGCGGCCCCGGACGCCCTCCCCGCCCGACGCGCGCCCCGGGAACGTCGTGAGGCCCGCACCGGACGGCGCGGGCCTCGGCGTCGTGCCGTTGTCGTCAGGCCCGGCGGCGGGCGGTGCGGGCGGTGCGGACGGTGTGGACGAGGACGCCGACGAGCAGGAAGAGGACGCCCTGGTAGACGGCCTGGTAGCCGGCGCCGGCGACGAGCCAGGCGGAGAAGGCGAAGGCGCCGAGGGCGAGGGTGAGGTCGCGGACCAGGCGGGTCGGGGCGACCCGGTCGCGGTCGCCGGCCAGCAGCCAGCGGAGCTGGGCGGCGCTGGAGAGCAGGTAGGGGACGGTCGCCGTGAAGGTGGTGACCAGCACCAGGGTGTCGAAGGCGGCCTTGGCGCCGGAGGCGAAGTCGAGGACGGTGAGCAGCGAGGCGAGGGTGACGCCGGTCAGCACGCCGACGACCGGCACTCCGCGGCGTTCCTTGGCGAAGACGGCGGGGAACAGGCCGTCCTTGGCGGCGGCGTACGGGGCCTGGGCGGAGAGCAGGGTCCAGCCGTTGAGCGCGCCGGTCATCGAGACCAGGGCGGCGACGGCGACGGCCGTACCGCCCCAGGAGCCGCCGAAGACGGCGTTCACGGAGTCCGAGAACGGCGCGGCGGAGTGGATCAGCCGCTCGTGGGCGACGGTGCCGAAAACGGCGAGCGTGCCGAGCAGGTAGACGACGGCGGCTCCCGCGGTGCCGAGCACGCTGGCCCGGCCGACGTTGCGCTCCGGGTCGCGGACCTGGCCCGCGCTCATCGCGGCCGACTCCACACCGAGGTAGCTGAAGAGCAGGAGCGCGGCGGAGGCCGTCATCCCGCCGAGCCAGCCTTGGCCGGTCGCGTCGAAGGGGCCGAGGTTCGCCGGGTCGAAGGAGCAGAGCCCGGCCACCGCGACGATCGCCAGCGGGATGAACTTGAGGACGGTGGCCACGAGTTGGACGGCGCCCACGTACCGGGTGCCGGCCAGGTTGGCGAGCGCGGGCAGCCACTGGACGGCCAGCGCGCAGCCGAGGGCGAGCGCGGTGGAGTGGCCGACGGCCGGCCACAGCACGGCGAGGTAGCCGACGGCGGCGACGGCGAGCGCGGCGTTGCTGACCCAGGTGGTGATCCAGTAGGACCAGGCGGCCACGAATCCGGCGAAGTCGCCGAAGGCCTCGCGTGCGTAGACGTAGGGGCCGCCGGTGCGCGGGTCGCGGCGCGCCAGCCGTCCGAAGACCAGGGCCAGCGTGATGGCGCCGACGGTGAGCACGGCGAAGGCGAGCAGGCTGACCGTCCCGTACGGGGCGACCGCGGCGGGGATCATGAAGATGCCGCCGCCGATGATGTTGCCCATCACCAGGGCGGTCGCGGTCGGCAGGCCGAAGCGGCGGACGGCGGACCGGGGTGACGGCGCCGGGGGCGGGGACGACGGCCCGGGGGACGGCTGCCCGGGGAGCGGCTGCGCAGGGGACGGCTGCGCCGTGGGTGCCTGCCGGGTCACGGCCGGGCTGGTCTGCATGAGGGTGTGGTGCCTTTCTGGTCCTGCTCGCTCGGTGGAGCGCAGGCCCATGCTCATGCAGTGGACACCTTGTACCAAATCGGCGGTATTTGTCCTCCAGGGCGCCCCGCGAACCGGAAAACCTCCGGTCGCGCGACGGCCGGGCGGGCACTCGTCCGGCACCCCTCGGCGGGGAATACCGGCGACGCCGGGGATGCCGAGGGTGCCGGCCGGGGGGGCATGGCGCCGGAGCCCGGACCTCGGCCCCGCCGCGTCTCCTCGTCAGCGCACCGAGTGCCGCAGGATCTCCAGCACCTCGCCGCCGATGGCGGCCTCGTTCTGCTCGAAGACCGGCCCGGTGAGCTCGTCCGTCCGCTCCGGAAGGCCGGTCAGCACGGGGGTGTGCAGATGGCCGCCGGGCAGTTGCGGGGCGAGTTCCAGGCGCAGCCGGTTGCTGCGGTAGGCGACCTCGTTGGAGAGGTAGCCCCCGCCGCCGCCCGCGACCGCGCGGGAGCCGGGGGTCGGGCCGTCCGCCCGGTCGACGGGAGCGGTCGCCCCGGCGGGGATCTCGGTGACGGTGGTGTTCAGCTTGACCGGGAAGGGCTGCTGAACGGCCGTCATCGGCCCGGCGGGCAGGCTGGTGGCGATGAACTCCGCGCCGGGGCCGAGCCCGGGGGCCGTGACGGGGTGATCGCGGGTGCCGCCGGAGAGCACGCCGGCGTTGTCGGGGTAGGGGTCGGCGGAGCGGGCGCGGCCGGCCCAGGCCTCCAGGGTGAAGAGTCCGGGGTAGCCCTGGCTGATGGTGGTGATCTGGTCGGCCGAGCGGTGGCCGGGGGCGAGCCGGGGGCCGAAGGCGCGCTCGGCGATGCCCCGGTCGAAGTCGCCGTAGCGGACCGGGAACACCACCGCCTGGATCTCGGCGGGGGTGCCGTCGGCGAGGGTGATCCGCCGTCCGTCGAGCTGCAGGACCGCCGAGCCCGAGGGGTTGGCGCGGCGCGGCTCGGCGTCCAGACCGAAGGGGTCGAAGCCGCTCACGAGGATCCGGCGCACCCCGGGGCGGGCGCCGAAGCCACTGTCGGCCAGGCCGCGCGAGGCGTCCTCGAAGCGCTGCCGCAGGGCCGCCGCGTCGACGGCGAAGTCCGGCTGCCAGCGGGTGAGTTGGACGGTCATGGCAACCCTGGTCCAGTACAGCGGACGGTCGTCGGCGGCCGGCAGGTCGCCGCCGGGGCGACGGCTCTGGGCGCGGTCGACGCCGGCCCGCCAGAGCGCCTCGCCCCAGGCGTCGACGATCCGGCCCGCCCCCGCGGCGCCGCGCGCGCCGCAGAGCGCGGCGGGGAAGCGGCGGACGAAGTCGCCGAGGCCCCCGCGTTCGGTGAGGGCGACGGTCCGCGGATCCGCGGTGCGCGCCTGCTCCCGGTCGAGCGGCGCGGAGTCGACGGTCCGACAGGACGGCCGGGCCGGCTGCGCGGTGGCGGCGGTGGCCGCGGTGGCGGGGAGGACGGTGGCGGCGAGAGCGCCGATGAGGGTCGCGGTGAGGGCGAGCCGGCGCCGGGCGGTCGTCATGGCGTGGACACTACAGTCGCGCCCCCGCGCTTCACCAGAGCGCCTCATCGACGCCACGTTCGGTGACGGCGGGCGGCGCCGGTGGACGGAGATCCCCGGCGGAACGGGTTCCCACTCCCCCTGGCGGGTCACACGCCGTAGCGGTTTACTGGGAGTGAGCAGGGCAGGAGACGGAGGCCCGGCGATGGATTGTCCCCACCCACCCGGATTCCACGCCGAGGTCCGCGCACAGTACGCGGCCGCCGGAGCCGAAACGGCCCGGCTGCTGCGCTCGGTGTCCGAGGACCTCTGGACGGCGCCGACCCCGTGCCGCGACTGGGACGTGCGCACGCTGGTCAACCATCTGGCGGCCCAGCACCTGTGGGTGTGCCAGGCGGTCGCCGGCTACACCCCGGAGCAGCTCGGCCACCGCTTCGAGGGCGATGTGCTCGGCCGCAACCCGCTGGGCGTGTGGACGATGGCCGTGCAGAGCGCCCTGCGCGCGCTCAACCGCCCCGGAGCGCCCGACTTCCTGGTGCGCCTGCCGTACGGCCTTCGGGACGCCGGCGGGTACGCCCGGGAGCTGACCGCCGAGACCGTAGTGCACGGCTGGGACCTCTCCCGGGCGCTGGGCGAGCGCGGGCGGATGCCGCCCGGCGCCGCCCGGTACGCGCTCGCCGAGTTCCGCGGCTACCGCGACCTGGCCGGCTCCGGCCGGTTCGACCCGCCGCGCGCCGCACCGCCGGGCGCCGACGCCGAGGACCTCCTGCTGGCCCTCACCGGCCGCGACCCGGCGTGGTCGGCCGACCGGATCTGATCCACCGGACCCGGTGGCCGACCGCTCCCGCCGGTCGGCCCGCCTGCCGCGCCGCCGTGGCGGCGAGCGCGGCGGGCGCGTGGCAGCCGTCACCGCCCGCTACGTCGTGTACGTCGTGCGCAACCCCGCGAAGCTCTCCGGCCCCCCGCGCGGCCCCGATCACCCGCCGACCCGCCGACCCGCGGCGGCCACCCGGTGATCACCGCGCGAGGCGGCCGAGCAGGGCGGAGGAGGCCGCGATGCCGAGGACCGTCGCCAGTACGAGCACGCCGAAGTCCAGCAGCAGGTGCGAGGGCGTGCCGATCAGCAGCCCGCGCAACGCGTCCACCTGGTAGCTGAGCGGGTTGGCCCGGCTGACCGCCTGCAGCCAGCCGGGCATCAGGTCCACCGGGTAGAGGGCGTTGGAGGCGAAGAACAACGGCATGGTGATCGCCTGACCGATGCCCATCAGCCGGTCGCGGGTCAGCACGATGCCGGCGATGGTCATCGACAGGCAGGAGAAGAAGGCCGAGCCGAGCACCACCACCGCCACCACGCCCAGCAGCCGCAGCGGGTTCCAGGTCAACGCGACTCCCAGCAGCGCCGCGAGCACCACCACCACGGCGGCCTGCAGCACCGCCTTCACCCCGGCGGCGAACGCCTTGCCGGTCACCAGCGCGGCCCGCGGGGTCGGGGTGACCAGCAGTTTGGTGAGGACGCCGGAGTCGCGCTCCCAGATGATCATGATGCCGTAGAAGATCGCGACGAACATCGCGGACTGGGCGATGATCCCGGGGGCCAGGTAGTCCAGGTACGGGATGCCCCCGGTCGGGATCGCCTTCAGCCGGGTGAAGGTCTGGCCGAAGATCAGCAGCCAGAGCGCGGGCTGGACCGCCCGGGTGTACACCTCGGTGCGGTCGTGGCGCAGCTTCTGCAGCTCCACCGCGCACATCGCCGCGACCCGGGCCGGCACCTGCCGCCAGCCGGTGCGGGCGGGCGGGGGCACCAGCAGCAGGCCGAGGTCGGGCGGGGCGGGCGCCGCCCCGGGCCCGTCAGCCGACGCGGTTGGCCGTGCGGCGGGTTCGGCGGACATCGTTGAAGTCTCCTTCCCCGCCCTCCCCCGGGCCGCCGCGGGAGAGCCCGTGGCCCGAGAAGTGGCGGAACACGTCGTCCAGCGAGGGGTCGGGCAGTCGCGGGTCCTGCTCGCGGACCCGGGCCTTCAGTTCCCCGGGCGTGCCGAGCGCGCGGATCCGGCCGCGGTCCATCAGGGCGACCCGGTCGCAGTGGCGGTCGGCCTCGTCCATGTAGTGGGTGGTCACCAGCACCGTCATGCCGGTGGCCCGGCGGACGGCGTCGATCCGCTCCCAGACGCCGGCCCGGGCGATCGGGTCCAGGCCGATGGTGGGTTCGTCGAGCACGAGCAGCCGCGGCGCGCTGACCAGCGCCTGGGCCAGCTCCAGCCGGCGCACCATGCCGCCGGAGTAGGTGCCGGCCAGCCGGTCGGCGGCCTCCGTGAGGTCGACGGCGGCCAGCGCCTGGGCCACCCGGGCGGCCCGCTCGGCGCGCGGCACGTCGAAGACCCGGGCGAACAGGGAGACGTTCTCCCGCCCGGTCAGCCCGGCCTCGGCGGACAGCTGCTGCGGCACGTAGCCGAGCAGCCGACGGACCTCCACCCGCCGCCGGGCCGCGTCGTGGCCGAAGACCCGGACCATGCCGGAGGCGGTGGGCAGCAGGGTGGTGATAGCCCGGATCGTGGTGGTCTTGCCCGCCCCGTTGGGGCCGAGCAGGCCGAACACCTCGCCGGCCCGCACCGTCAGGTCGACGCCGTCGACGGCCCTGGTGCCCCCGCCCTTCCGCCGGCCGCGGTGGAAGGTGTACTCCAGGCCGCGGCAGACCACCGCCGCCACCGGCGCCTCGTCCGGTCCGTAGGTCATCGCCCGGCTCTCCCTCCGGCCGTCGGCACCCATCCCGGCTCGGCCGCCCGCCCGCGCAGGCCCGCCGCGACGCCGCGCAGCGCGGGCAGCGCCGCCGCCAGCGCCGCCCGGTCGTCCGCCGACAGCCCCGCCAGCACCTCGCCGACCAGCGCCTCGCGCCGGGCCCGCCAGGCCGCCAGTCGTTCGACGGCCTCGTCGGTGGCGTACAGCAGCGCCGCCCGGCGGTCGCCCGGGTCCACCTCGCGGCGCAGCAGGCCCAGCGCGACCAGCTGGTTGACCAGGGTGGACACCGAATTGCCGGCCAGGCACAGCTCCTCCGCGGCGTCCGAGACCCGCAGTCCGGGGAAGTCCGCGACCAGGCGCAGCAGTTCGACCTGCGCGCCGCGCAGCCTCGGTTCGCTCAGACCCTCGCGCAACCGGCGTCGCACCAGGCGCTGGATGCCGGCGAGGAGGGTGGAGAACTCCTCGCCCAGCGCGGTGTCGGACGTGTCCGGGGCGGCCGCACTCATGGTCCGATTTTACCTCTCAGTGAGAGCCACCCGTCCAGGGCAGGCCGGAGCGAACCGGCCTCCGGAACGGTTGACGTCCGATTCTCGCCAGCCCAACCCCCCGTCCGCTTGGTGGACTTCGGGCACCGATCACCCGCCGCGCCCGGACAGGAACGCCGCCATGCCCCGCACCGCCGCCGTCACCTCGCGACCCCTGCCGGAGCCCCGGTCCCGGACCGGCGGGTGGCCCGCCGTCCTCGCCGTCACCGCGGGTGTCTTCGCCATCGTCACCACCGAGATCCTGCCCGTCGGCCTGCTCACCCCGATGGGCGCCACCTTCCGGATCTCCGACGGCACCGCCGGGCTGACGATGACCCTGCCCGGGCTGGTCGCCGCGGTGGCCGCGCCGGTGGTCACCGTGGCGACCCGCCGCGCCGACCGCCGCACCGTGCTCCGCGCCCTCCTGCTGCTGCTGGCCCTCGCCGACCTGCTGAACGCCTTCGCCCCGGTCTACGCGGCCGTGCTGGTGGCCCGGGTCGCGCTCGGCCTGGTCATCGGCGCCTTCTGGTCGATCGGCTCGGGACTCGCCCCGCGTCTGGTCGCACCGCACCGGCAGGCCCGCGCCAACACGGTGATCTTCACCGCCGTCCCGCTCGGCTCCGTCCTCGGCGTCCCGGCCGGCGTCCTGCTCGGCTCGCTCGCCGGCTGGCGCGCGGCCTTCGCCGCGATGGGCGTGCTCACCCTGCTGGTCCTGGCCGCCCTGTCGCTCTGCCTGCCCCCGCTGGCCCCGCCGGCCACCACCACCGGCCTCGGTGTCCTGCGCGGACTGCTCACCGGCCGGGGCACCCGCACCGGCCTGCTGGTGACGTTCCTGATCGTCCTCGCCCACTTCGGCGGCTACACCTACGTCACGCCGTTCCTGGCCGAGGTCACCCACGCCGGACCGGCCGTGATCAGCGGTCTGCTGCTCGCCTACGGCGCCGCCGGCCTGCTCGGCAACCTGCTCGCCGGCCACCGCGCCGCCCGCGCCCTGCGACCCGCGTTCACCACGGCCGCCGCCCTGCTCGCCGCCGCCACCCTGCTGCTGCCCGTCCTCGGCACCACCGGCCCCGGCGCCACCGTCCTGCTGCTGCTCTGGGGAGTCGCCTACGGCGCCGTCCCGGTCTGCTCCCTCAACTGGTTCCTCGCCGCCGCCCCGCACGCCCCCGAGGCCGCCGGTGTGCTCTTCACCTCCTCCTTCCAGGCCACCATCGGCATCGCCGCCCTGCTCGGCGGCGCCGTCGTCGACCGCACCACCCCCTCCACCGTCCTGCTCCTGGCCGGCGCCACCGCCCTGCTCGCGGCCGTCACCGCGCTGCTGACCGCCCCCGCTACGACATCGCGATGAGCACGCCGGTGGGCAGCAGGGTCAGCCCGGCGCTCACCGGCCAGTACGCCCGGCCGCCGCCGGAGCGCCGTCGCAGGCCCTGGTTGGCCAGCCACCAGAGCGCCGCGGACGCCAGCACGACCGGTCCGCCGAGGACCAGCCACGGCAGCGGGCCGTCGTTCTCCGTCGGCTCCCCCACCGTCCACCCCAGGGCCTCCAGCGGCCAGTTGACGGCGAAGTACCACAGCAGCCAGACCGGCACCACGGCCGGCACCCCCAACAGCAGGTTGACGACCGCGGCGACCGGCGAGTACGTACGCATCCGGCCAGTATCCCCGGTCGGCAGGCGCTCCCGGCCGGCCGGCACCGGGGGTGACTTCCTCCGCCGGGGGGTGAGACCGACGGCGGCCGCGGGCTCCCCCGGCTCACGGCCGACGAGGAGGCGCGGGCCTCCGCCGGCCACCCGCAGCCGGCCTGACGCACCGTCGGAGCACCGGCCCCCCGGCAGCGTTGTCACAGGCCCCTGCAAGGATGCCGTCATGCTCGTCACCCGCACCGACCGCCACCCCGACGACGCCCCGGCCCTCCCCGGCCTGCGGGGTGACTTCGAGGTGCACCTCACCGTGCGACCGGGCGCCGCCGAGGCGCTGGCCGCCTGGGCCGCCGGCCACGGCCTGAAGTTCACCCACATCCTGCTCGACCGCGGCGAGTCGCCCTCCCAGCCGATGCTCACCCTGCGCGCCACCGGCGAGCTGGACGAGGTCGCCGCGACGGCCGCCCGAACAGCGCGGCGGCTGGCCGCGGCCGGGTTCGCCGTGCTGCGCACCAAGATCGAGGCCACTCCGTGGGCCCTGGGCGTCCCGGCCGAGGACGGCGACGCCGCCGCGCACGGCCCGGCCCGCTACTTCGAGCACCACGTCAAACTGCTGCTGCCCGGGCCCGCCCCGGCGCCCGGCCTCGCCGAACTCGCCGTCCGGCACGGCGCCCACCTCTCGCACAATCCCCGCCGGGTGCGCGAGGACGGCCGCCGCGAGTGGTTCGTCACCCAGCGGTGCCGCCGGGTCGGCCTGGCCACCGCGGGCCACCGCCTGGAGGCACTGCTCACGGACCTCGCCGCCGACGGCCACCTGATCGCCTCCGTGGAACGCGAGTTCGTCGCCGTGGACAGCGACGAGGCGCTGGACGCGGGGTGGCTGACCGACCACGACCGCACCGCAGAAGGAGATCCCCGATGACCAAGGAGCAACCCCTCGCCTGGGAGGGCCTGGAGTACGGGCCGTGGCAGGGCCTGCTGCTGCCCGGACAGCCCCCGCCGGAGGACGTCCGGAAGGAGCGGGACCTGCCACGGTCCATCCGGCCGATCGACGACGAGGCGGTGCGCCAGCAGCCGGTCTTCGACCCCGCGCTCGCCGGCTACGCCCGGGCCCTGCGGCCCAGCGAACCCGTCTTCGACGACCCCCGGCTCGCCGAGCGCTGGCTCACCGCCCGCCGCGAGGCGCTGAGCACCGTCCTGTCCGCCGTCGCCGCCTCGCCGTGGGCGGAGCACCTCGTCCTGCGCGGCAGCTTCCTGCTGCGCGCCTGGTACGGCGAACAGGCCAGGGAGCCGGGCGATCTGGACTTCGTGGTGCAGCCGAGGGACTGGCTGCTGGAGGACGAGCGGACCGGCCGGATGCTCGCCGAGCTCGCCGCCGGCGCCGAGGCGCGCTCCGGCACGGTGCGGCTGCACGCCGACCGGGCCGTCGATGACGACATCTGGACGTACGGCCGGGTCCCCGGGCGCCGGCTGGTGCTGCCGTGGACGGCCCCCGACCTGCCCGGCGGCACCGTCCAGCTGGACTTCGTGTTCACCGAGCACCTGCCCGCCGCGCCGCGGCCCTGCGACCTGCCCGGCGTCGACGGCCCGCTGCTCGCCGCGACGCCGGAGCTCTCGCTCGCCTGGAAGATCCTCTGGCTGATCTTCGACTCCCATCCGCAGGGCAAGGACCTCTACGACGCCGTTCTGCTCTCGCGCACCGCCGAAATGTCCTACGACCTGCTGCGCGAGGTCTTCACCCGGTCCGATGCGGGCTACGCCCGGTGGCCGCTGCTCCCCGGGAGGATCGCCGAACTCGAAGCCGACTGGTCGGAGTTCGCCAAGGACTACCCCGACTTCACCGGACCGGTCGAGCAGTACCCGGCCGAACTGCTGGCCGGACTCGCCACCACCTTCGCGGGCCCTGGCGAGTACGCGCTGCGCGCGCGCTGGCTCGCACCCGTCATCGAGGGGCAACGGGAGGTCCTGGCCCGCGAGGGCATGCCCGCGGTCCAGCGCTGGCTGACCAATCACTACATGTACCCCGCCGACGCCCTGGTGCTCGTCACCGAGCTGCTGGACGGCGACCTCGCCGCCGCCCGCCGCTTCCTGGGGGACCACGCCCACCTCGACCAGTACGCGCGCGGCCTGGCGGAGGCCGCCGAGCGCTTCGCCGCCGAACTGGCCGCCGGATAGCGGGCCGGGCCTCGGACCACGGCCGGACCGGTGAACGGAAGGGGCGTCACGGGCGCGCCCGGGCACGCCGCACGGGTGCGGCGTGCCCTGCCCGGCGGGGGCGGTAAGGATCAGCAGGGTCACACGGGCTGCAGGTCTTCGTGCCGTTCGATCGCCGTCCAGCGGTCGGCCAGCTCGGCGGCGTGGCGGTTGGCCTCCAGGACCGCCGCCTCGTCGCCGCCGGCACGGGCGGCCGCGTAGCCGACCAGGAACGCGGTCAGCGGGGCCGCGGGCCGGGCGACGCCGTGGGCGACGACCCTGGTCATGGCGAGCAGTTCGGTGATGTCGAGGTCGAGGTCGATGCCGAGGTCGGCCTTCACGGCGGCGAGCCACTCGGCGGTCCGGTCATGCATGGTGTCCTCCACGGGTTCCGGGCGGTGCGGGTCGGATGGTGCGGGACGCGCTGTGCATCGGACGGTGGGAGTCGGGTGAGTGGATGAGGCCAGGCCTGGCGCCGGGTGGGAACCCGGTGTTACAGGGGGCACCGGAGTCGCCCGCCCTCGTCCCGCTCTCCATGGGCCAAACACTAGAAGTCGGCAACCGCCCCGGACGGGGGCCGAAGGTCCCGCTTCCGCCCACCGACGGACCCGGATGCGCCCGGCGGATCCGGGCCCTGCGGTCCAGCGCTCAGGGACGGTCGACGGGGAGCGCTAGATGAAGGGACCGTCCAGGACCTCGAACGAGCAACGCTGCGAAACGACGTACTGCTTGGAGTAGCTGTTCGCCGTGTCGTGGATCGCCCGCGCCGACCACTCGTCCGGCCCCGGGTCCAGGTCGAGCACGAAGAAGCCGCCGGCGAAGCCGATCTTCAAACCGTCGGAGAGAACCTGCAGGGGGTACCGATGGGTCTCGGTGAGCCGATAGGCATCGATGCCGTGCATGGCGATCCTCACCAGCCTCCATTCGACCTGCTGGGCGCGCCCTCCTTCGCCTCCCGGACTCGTCTCCTCCATGGCCTGGACCTCCACCTCGACGGTCCGGCCGGCATTGCCGTCCCTCGGGAGGACGATGGAGATGCGGGAGACGACGCCGTCCTCGAATCCCAGGAACCTTTCATGGAAGTCGGGAAGGGATTCCTCGGAGAGCTCGACTCCAGCCATTTCCTCGCCAGCTTCCATGGTCGCGGGTTCCGGCCCGGCGGCAATCCGGATTCCGGCTTCGAGCCATTGGGAACCAGGGCGCCGCAGCGGCCCCACCGGGCGGATCACCGGTGGGGCCGCTGCATCTGGAGCGGGAGCCCGGCCGTGCTCGGTCACCCGTTCCGCGCCCCGTCAGGACGGGAGCGCGGAGGGGGCCGTGCGACATCGCCGAAGAGGCCCCGGGAAGGCACCGCCCGACGCCGCCGGAGCGACGGCGACGGACCGGTTGCCGGACCCGGGTCGGCTATCGACCCGGATCGCCCGCCTGTCACGCGGCCTCGGCGAGGAAGCCGAAGTAGCGGAAGTGGTCCAGGTGGTCGATGTAGTCGAGGTACTCAGGACGCTCGGACTCGTAGCCGTGGTGCGGCGGAGGCGGGCACTCCTCGACGGTGATGCAGAGCTCGACGGGCGGGCTCTGGACGGGCCGGCAGTCCGGGTCGAAGGCATTGGCCGTCGCCCGGTTGGTGACGTGCCCCTCCTTGGCGTCCTGCTCGGTGACCACGTAGCTGCCGGTGCAGGTCGTGCTCTGACCGGGAGCGAGGGTCGTCGCGGCGCAGCTGATGTCCGAGACCCGGTCGTCGCTGATGGTCAGGTCGGTCAGCGTGGTCGTGCCGGTGTTGGTGACCGTGTAGGTGTACGTGATCGTGTCACCGGGGTGCACCGGGCCGGGTGTATCGGCCTCCTTGGTCAGCGACAGGCTCGACGTCACGCCCTTCACCGTCACCGTGGTCTGCGCCGGCGGGCTCTGGACGGGCCGGTCCTGCGGGTCCAGCCCGTTGGCCGTGGCGTGGTTGGTCACGCTGCCGGCTGTGGCGTCGGCGGCCGTCACGACGTAGCTGCCGGAGCAGGTCGTGCTCTGACCGGCCGCGAGGGTCGTCGCCGAGCAGGTCACCGGCGACACCCGGTCATCGGTCACGGTGAGGTCGTGCACCGCAGCCGTACCCGTATTCGTCACCGTGTACGTGTACGTGACCGTGTCACCCACATTCACCGGACCGGCGGTGTCGGCCTTCTTCGTCAGCGAGAGGCTCGCGACGGACACAACCGGCACCGTCTCCTGCGCCGGCGGACTCGCCACCGGCTCACCCTGCGGGTTGAGACCGTTCGCCGTCGCCACATTGGTGACGTGTCCCGCCGCCGCATCAGCGCTCGTCACGACGTAGCTGCCGGAGCAGGTCGTGCCCTGACCGGCCGCGAGGGTCGTCGCCGAGCAGGTCACCGGCGAGACACGGTCGTCGGTGACCGTCAGGTCGTGCACCGCAGCCGTACCCGTATTCGTCACCGTGTACGTGTACGTGACCGTGTCACCCACGTTCACCGGACCGGCAGTGCCCGCCTTCTTCGTCAGCGACAGACTCGCCGCAGACGCGACCGGAACGTTCTCCTGCGCCGGCGGACTCGCCACCGGCTCACCCTGCGGATTGAAGCCGTTCGCCGTCGCCACGTTCAGCACGTGACCGGCCACCGCATCGGCGCTCGTCACGACGTAGCTGCCGGAGCAGGTCGTGCTCTGACCGGCCGCGAGGGTCGTCGCCGAGCAGGTCACCGGGGACACGAGGTCATCGGTGACGGTCAAGCTATGCACCGCAGCCGTACCCGTGTTGGTCACGGTATAGGTGTAGGTGATCGTGTCGCCCACATTGACGGGACCGGCGGTGTCGGCCTTCTTGGTCAGCGACAGGCTCGCGACGGACGCAACCGTGACCGTCTCCTCCGCCGGCGGGCTCTGGACGAGCTCGCCCTGCGGGTCGAGACCCTTCACCGTGGCGTGGTTGGTCACGCTGCCAGCCACGGCGTCCGCCGCCGTCACCGTGTAGGTACCGGTGCAGGTCGTGCTCTGACCGGCGGCAAGGGTCGTCGCCGAGCAGGTGATCGATGAGACGCGGTCATCGGTGAGGACCAGGTCGTGCACCGTCGCCGTGCCCGTGTTGGTCACCGTGTACGTGTACGTGACCGTGTCACCCACGTTCACCGGACCGGGCGTGTTCGCCTGCTTCGCCAACGACAGGCTCGCCGTGGACGCGACCGGGACGTTCTCCTGCGCCGGCGGACTCGCCACCGGCTCACCCTGCGGATTGAAGCCGTTCGCCGTCGCCACGTTCAGGACATGGCCGGCCACCGCATCAGCAGTGGTCACCACATACGTACCGGTACACGTCGTGCTCTGTCCTGCGGCCAGCGCGGTCGCCCCACAACTCACCGGCGACACCCGGTCATCCGTCACCGTCAGGTTGTGCACCGCAGCCGTACCCGTATTCGTCACCGTGTACGTGTACGTGATCGTGTCACCCACGTTGACGGGGCCGGCGGTGTCGGCCTTCTTCGTCAGCGAGAGGCTCGCGACGGACACAACCGGCACCGTCTCCTGCGCCGGCGGACTCGCCACCGGCTCACCCTGCGGATTGAAGCCGTTCGCCGTCGCCACGTTCAGCACGTGACCGGCCACCGCATCGGCGCTCGTCACGACGTAGGTACCGGTGCAGGTCGTGCTCTGACCGGCGGCCAGGGTCGTCGCCGAGCAGGTCACCGGCGACACCCGGTCATCGGTCACGGTCAGGTCGTGCACCGCAGCCGTACCCGTATTCGTCACCGTGTACGTGTACGTGACCGTGTCACCCACGTTCACCGGACCGGGCGTGTTCGCCTCCTTCGCCAACGACAGGCTCGCCACAGCCGTGACCGGCACCGTCACCTCCGCCGGCGGACTCTCGACGGGCAGCCCCAGCGGGTTGAGACCGCTCGCCAGCGCCACATTGGTGATGTGCCCCAGCACCGCGTCCGCGGCCGTCACCACATAGCCACCGGTGCACGTCATGACCTGCCCGGGAATGAGGGTCGTCGTGGGGCAGTCCACCGGCGTGACGTGGTCGTCGGTGACCTTCACGCCGTTCAGCGTCGTCACGCCCGTGTTGGTGACCGTGTACGTGTAGGTGATGGTGTCACCCACGCTCACCGGACCGGGGGTGCTCGCCTGCTTCGTCAGACCCAGACTCGACGTGGACACCACCGGGACGGTGGCCTGGGTCGGTGGGGAGACAACCGGGGATCCGTTGGCCGTGCCGTTGGCGACGGCGTGGTTGGTGACCTCGCCGGCGTCGGCGTCCGGCTGGGTGATGACGTAGCTGCCGTGGCAGGTGGTGCTGTCGCCGGGGCTGCCGGCCGGGGCGAGCGTGGTGGCGGCGCAGGTGATGCCGGTGACCTTGTCGTCCGTGATGCCGACGGCGTCGACCTGGACGCCGCCCGTGTTGGTGACCACATACGTGTACGGCACGGTCTCGCCGACCGCGAACGGTCCCGGGGCGTCGACGTGCTTGGTCAGCTCGATGCCCGGCGGGGCCACGACCGGGACGTTCTCCATGGACGGCGGGGACTCGACCGGGGTGCCGTCGGCCGTCCCGGTGGCCACGGCCGTATTGGCGATGTGGCCGGACTGGGCGTCGGCGGCGGTCACCAGGTAGGTGGCCGTGCAGGTGACGGTCGCGCCGGGGGCGAGCGTGGACACCGGGCAGCTGACCGGTCCGACCTTGGGGTCGTTGACACCCAGGTTGTCGATCGGCACGGTCCCGGCGTTGGTGACCACGAAGTCGTACGGCACCGGCGTGCCGACCGTGATCAGACCGGGCAGTGGCTCGCGGACCTGCTTCACCAGGTTCAGTTCGGGCAGCGGCTGGTCCGTGCCGACCACCACATTGCGGATCAGGTGCACATCGGTGAACGCGCCGGTCGAGCCGGCGAAGCCGAACTTGTAGGTGGACGGAACCGGCGTCGGGGCGGGGGTGGACAGCACCTGGTGCGGCCCGGTGCCGTCGTTGAAGTCGACGCCGACCGTCAGCACCGGCGAGGGCGCCGGCGTCAGGTGCACGTTCACCCGGCGGCGCGAGGGCTCCAGCAGGGTCTCGGCCTGCGCCGGGGTCACCGCGGGCGGCAGCACCGTCAGCGGGCCCTGCAGGGTGCCCGGCAGGGTCGAGGGCCACGGGCCGGAGGTGGTGAAGTTGCTGGTCGTCGCGGTCAGGAAGCAGTAGCCGGTGGTGCCGTCGCCGGGGCCGCGGACGGTGACCATGTTGGCGCCCGGCGCGGGGATGCGGAAGCCGGTGCCGGCCGGCGAGCGGGTCGCGCAGCCGTTGCCGCGGTGCTCCCAGTCGCCGAAGTAGTTGCCGAGGACGTCGAGACCGACACCCAGGTAGCCGCGGTCGACGCCGGGCAGGAAGGTCAGGTTCGGGTTGTCGTCGGGAAGCTTCTGCGCGTAGCCGAGGCTGCCGCCGAAGGCCCCGGGGTGGGTGAGCGCGGTGTCGCCGTTGACCAGGAAGAAGGAGATGCCGTCGGCCGGGGTGGCGGGGGTGGTGCTGCCGTACTGCCACTGGTCGAAGGAGACGTCCAGACCGTTGCCGGCCGGCAGCGCCTGGTCGAACAGGACGGCGCCCGCCTCGTCGAAACCGGAGTCGGTGATCTGGAGGTATCCGTGCGGCGCGCCGTTCACCGGCGGTACCGGCCCGACCTCGACCGCCGGGCAGCCCGCGAGCGGGTGGCTGCCGGGGGTGAACGCGCCGGCGGGCGCACCGGTGAGGCACGCGGTGCCCACGGCGGTGAAGCGGGAGTCCGCCGTGGCCCCGGTGAAGGTCTCCTGCAGCAGTGGGGTACCGGTCGCCAGGACGCGCTCACCGGCGGCGGCGTGCCCGCCGCTGCTGGCGGGCGGCGCCTTCTGCGGAGCCGGTACGGCCCGGGCCGGTAGTCCGGTGATGCCGGCACTGAGGAATCCCAGCATGGTCGCTGCCGTCACGAGGCGGGCCGTGCGTTCCAGAAGGCGCGACGGCCCGCGAAGATCTCTTGTCATGAAAACACTATGTGCACACATCATTACTTTCTGTCATGCTGGCGGACCGTCACCTGACCCATCGGAGGGCCTTCGCCGTCCGGGGCGACGCACCGCCACCCGGACGCCGCGTCAGTCCGACGCCGGGCCAACCGGTCCACGCGCCCGCCGGAGCCCGCGCCGAGAGGACTCCCCCGCAACCGGCAGACCATCGGTCCGGATGTGGACGACCCCCGAAGGCCCGGCGAACGTTTCCCCCGGATTCCGGTCGGAGTTCGCGCAGACACTCCCGGCACATGGCCGCTGCTTTACCATCGCCCGGCCTTCCGGAATTCGTGCGTCCGAAAACCGGGAAATGGATGAGACTTGTACGCACTCTTGCCCCCGCTACCGAACCGTGATTAGCTCCAGTCAACTTTGCCGGAGGAGGTGAATATCAATGAAGGAGATCGAGGAGATGGAGTACGAGGCTCCTGCGCTGCTGCCGGTCGGTGAATTCAACGAGGTGACCACCTGGTACGGCTGGGCGAGCAACGACGGTGAGGGCGTGGCGATCATCTGATCCCACCCCGTGAAACAGGCCGGTGAAGGAGGGGTTGTGGGCACGTCCTGGTTCGTCGCTTTCCCCGAGAAGGCCCAAGGTCCGTCGCCCAGGATCCCGGTGCCGGCCGAGGGCGTGCGGGTGGTGCACCACCCGTCGGGGCGTCCGTGGATCGTCACGGACGCCTCGCACGCCCGGCTCGTGGTCGCCGGCCCGCCCGGCCGGCGGCTCGCGCTGTTCGGCGAGTTCGACACCGACGCCGGGCACCTGGCACGGCTGCTCGACCGGCACGACGACGTGCCCGGACTGCTGGCCGCGGCACACCGCCTCCCGGGCAGCTTCCACCTGATCTGCGCCGACGGCGACGCGCTCTGGGTCCAGGGCACCGCCTCCGGGCTGCGGCAGGTCTGCTACGCCCGCCATCCCGAGGGCGGCTACGCGGCGGCCGACGCGGTGGAGCCCCTGATCGACTGGAGCGGGGGCGCCCCGCGGCCGGAGATGGCCGCCTGGGGGCTGGTCCACCCCGGCTTCGACTACGGACTGACCGACGGCACCCACTGGACGGGGGTGCGCCGACTGCCCGCCGACCACCGGCTGCGGCTGACCGCCGAGCACGCCGACCCCCGGCCCTGGTGGCGGCCCCCGGCCGGGGACCTGCCGCTCGCCGAGGGCGCGCCGCTGCTGCGCGCCGCCCTGGAGGAGGCCGTGGCGGTGCGGGTGCGCACCGCGGCCGGCCTCTCCGCGGACCTCTCCGGCGGCATGGACTCCACCTCGCTCTGCTACCTGCTGGCCGGCCAGGGCGCGGCGTTCCGCTCGTTCGTCGAGCAGACGGTCGACCCCAACCACGACGACGCCCGCTGGGCCGCCCTCGCGGCGCGCGAGATCGGCCGCGAGCTGACCGTCCTCGGCCCCGAGGACGTACCGGGCCCGTACGACGGCATCTGGTCCACCGCCACCGGCCTGGCCACCGAGGTGCCCTACGGCCTGGGCGAGCCGTACACCCTGATCCGCAACCGCACCCGCAAGGCCGCCATGTCCCGGCTGTTCGCCGCCACCGGCGCGACCGTGCACCTCGGCGGCTTCGGCGGCGACGAGCTGTTCACCGTCGCCCCCTCCTACTACGCCGACCTCTACCGGAGCGCGCCGGTCGCGGCACTGCGCGGGATCCGTCCGCTCGCCCGGCTGCGCCGGTGGACGCTGCCGCAGGTGGTGCGGTCGCTCGCCGACCGGCGGACGTACGCCGCGTGGTTCACCGAGGAACTGCGCACCCTGCACCTGCCGCGCCCGGACGCCGACGGGCCGACCGTCGGCTGGGGTCCGGCCCTGCACCTGCCGCCCTGGGCCACCGCGCACGCCGCCGAGGCGATCCGGGAGGTGGCCCGCGAGCGCTCCGCCGCGGCCCGCCCGCAGGCCCCGGACCGGGCCACCCACACCGCGGTGGCCGGGCAGCGGATCGGCGGTCAGCGGCTCGGGCCGCTGCGCGAGCTGATGGCACGCTGCGGGGTCCTGCTGTCGCTGCCCTACATGGACGACCACGTGCTGGAGGCCGCGCTGGCCGTCCCGCGCGGCGAGTCACTGCCGGGCCGGGGCTACAAACCGCTACTGAAGGCCGCGATGGGGGCGACCGGGAGCGGGGCGCTGTCCCGCTCGACCAAGGGCGAGTTCAGCATGTCGGTCTACCGCGGCCTGCAACGCAACCGGCGGGAGCTGCTCGCGATGGTCGAGGAGCCGCTGCTCGCCGCGTACGGGCTGGTGGACCCGGAGGCGCTGCGGGCGAGCATCCGGGACACCATGCGCCCCCAGCACGAGACGGCGGCGCTGGAGCTGACGCTCGGCGCCGAGGCCTGGCTGCGCACGGTGGCCGGGCGGACGGCGGACGCACCGAGGGGACCGGGAGGAATTCTGGTGGACAGCTATCCGGTGGCACCGTGACTCCGCGGGTGGCGAAGCATGTCGCGCTGGTCCGGGAGAGCGAGGCGGCGGTGCTCCTCGACAAGAAATCCGGGCGCTATTTCCGGCTCAACCGGATCGGCGCCGACGTTTTCGATCTGTTATCCGCCAGGAAATCCCCGGAGGAAATCACGGAAACCCTCCTGGCGAGGTTTCCGGCGGCCCGCGAGAGAATTCCCGACGACGTCCGCCGGCTGCTCGGCCAGTTGCGCGCGGCCGGAATCGTGGTGGACCGGTGACCCTGCACATGACCCCGGAGCCGCGTGCCTGGCTGCCGCCGCACCGCCGGATCGTGCCGCTGCTCGCCGTCGCCGCCGGCCGGCTGCTGGCCGCCGCCGCCAGCCCCGACCGGCTGGAGCGGCTGCTGCGCCGACTGAGCGCGGGCGCCCGGCCGGCTTCCTACGCCGAGGCGTTCAAGGCGCGCGAGGACGTGGTCGCGGTCAGCGGCCGCTGCGCCGGCCAGTACTGCCTGGAGCGCTCGCTGGCCGCCGTCCTGCTGGTGCGTGCGCGCGGCGGCTGGGCGGACTGGGTCTCCGGGGTGAACCTCGCGCCGTTCGCGGCGCACGCCTGGATCGAGGTCGACGGGAAGCCGGTGGGCGAGCCGCTGCGGCTGGACGGCTTCCACAAGAACATCCTGGTCACCCGCCGGCCCGCCCGGGCCGGACGGGCGGCCCCCGTGGACGGAGGGGAATGACGATGGCAACCCTGGACGCCGCGGCGATCGCCGAGGAGATCGCCGCCAACGGCTACGCGCTGGTCCCGGACTTCGTGACCGGGCAGGCCCTGACCGACGCGGTCGCCGCGATGGAGGGCTACTTCCCGGACCCGGAGGACGGCCGGGCCACCGCCGAGGAGGTCGCCGCGCTCAAGCACGCGGTGCCGTTCCCGTTCTCCTCCAACGCCCTCAACCGGCTCTCCCTCGACCCCCGGGTGATCGACGTCGCCGAGCAGTTGCTGGGGGACACCGACCTGCGGCTCACCAGCTCGTTCATCCAGGCCAAGTACGGTACGGCGTACGGGCCTTCGATCGACCAGACGCTGCACAACGACGCCTGGGCGGCCAGCAGCCTGCTGCCGCCCCGCGCCGACGGCGTCTACCAGCGGCTGTTCGGCATCGTCTACCTGACCGACGTCACGGTCGACACCGGCCCGACCTACGTGGTCGCGCGGGCCGAGCAACTCGGCGTACCGCTGCTCACGGCGACCGGCAAGGCCTCCTACGAGAAGGAGAGCTACCCCGAACTGTACGAGCGCCAGCGGCCGATCGAGGCGAAGCGCGGCTCGGTGCTGCTCTTCGTCGGCGACATCGTGCACCGCGGCGCCGGCTACCTGGGCACCCACGGGCGGCGGCTCGCCCTCTTCTTCAACGTCCACGCCGCGGTGGCCCGGTGGACCGACAAGCACCTGTGGTCGATGCGGCCGGCCTCCCCGGGCTGGGACGACTTCCGCGAGTTCATGGTCGGGCTCTCGCCCCGCCAGCGGCACCTGCTCGGTTTCCCCCCGCCCGGGGACCGCTACTGGACGGAGCAGTCGCTGGAGCGTCTGGCCGAGCTGTACCCGGGCATCGACACCGCTCCCTACGCGCCGGCCGGGCCGCGAGCGGGGGGCCGCTGAGATGACCAGCGGCCCCGGCAGCCCCGGCACCCGCCCCGCTCCCCCGGCCACCGCGACGCGTGGGCGGACACGGGCGGACGCGTCACCGGCGGCGGACGGCTTCGGCGGGCGTGCCGCACGCGGACTGCGCCTGCTGAGCGGCACGCTGGGCCTGGGCCCGGACGTCGCGGCGGCCGTCGACGACGCCGTGCCCCTGCTGTTCGACGGCTGGGGCCACCGGGACTCGCGCTGCTCCGATTCGGCCGATCCCACCGCGCGGGTGGCGCCGTTCGAGTACTCGGTGGTGCTCGGCGGGGGCGCGCCCGAGCTGCGGATCTTCCTGCGCCCGCTGCCCCCGGCCGGGGACACCACGGCGCTCGGCAGCTGGGAGCAGGGCCGGCGGATCCTCGCCGCCCTGGAGCGGCGGGGCTTCGCCTCGACCGGCCGGGCGACGGCGCTGTACGACCTCTTCCGCCCGGTCGACCGGCAGGCCTCGTTCGGGCTCTGCCTGGCCGCCTCGGTCCGGCCCGGCGGACTCTCCGGGGTCAAGGTCTACTTCGACACCCTCGCCCAGGGCCGCGCGCGCAACCGGGAGCTGGTCGGCGAGGCGCTGGAACGGCTGGGTCACGGCGAGGCCTGGCGGTGGCTGCGCCGCAACGACCCGGCGAGCATCGAGGTGCCGATGCCGGCGGTGTTCTCCCTGGACCTGGTGGAGTCGCCGGCCGCCCGGGCGAAGTTCTACACCACCGTGACCGAGCGGTCGGCCGAGCTGCTGGAGGAGCGGATGGCCCGGCTCTCCCCGGCCGCCCGCCGGCGCACCGCGGCGCTGCTGGCCGCCCTCCCGGTCGCCGGGCCGCAGGCGCTGGCGGCGCCGGGGATCCGGCCGACGCTCTGCTGGAGCCTGACCGCCCGGTGCCCCGGGCGGCCCGAGGACGCCGCGCTCTACCTGCCGTTCAACCACTACACCCCGCGACCGGAGGCGGCGTCGGCCCGGCTCGCCGGGTTGCTGGCACCGGAGTCGCGGGGGCTGGTCGAGGCACTGGTCACCCACTGCGCGGCCGCGCCGGGCGGTGGCGGAGCGGACGGTGGCGGGGCGGACGGGGGCGGAGCCGCGCCGGGCGGAGGCGGGGCCGGCAACCCGTTCCACTGGGCGGCTGCCAAACTGGCCCGGCCCGACCGCGAACTGACCCTCTATCTCTCCGCCGACCGGGTCGACGCCGCGGCCCGCGCCGCCCACCGCTGACCCCCGCCCCGCGACGCGGCGCGGGCGCCGGGCCCCCCGAGCCGCGTGCGCTCGGGCCACACGTGCGCGGGCCGCGTGCTCAGGCCGCGTGCTCGGGGGTCCGGGCGCCCGGTGCCGGGAGCGCCGTCTCCGGTCCGGCCGTCTCAGGTCCGGCCGGGACCGGCCGCCGCGCCGGGCGGACGGCGAGCAGCACCCGCAGCGCGCCCACCCAGACCATGGCCGCGCCGAGCAGGTGCAGGATCACCGCCGCCTCGGGAAGACCGGTCAGCGACTGCACCACGCCCAGCAGGCCCTGGGCCACCAGCGCCACCAGGAAGAGCGCCGTGCGGCGCCGGGCGCCACCACCGGACGGGTCCGGGCGCAGCGCCGCGAACAGCAGCGCCGCGAGCACCAGGACGGCCCCCGCGAGCACGCCGTGCACCACGGTCACCGTCGTCCAGTCCAGGCCGATCCGGGGCACGTCGGAGGAGTCGCCGGCATGCGGGCCGGTGCCGCTGGTGACCGTGCCGACCACCACCATCACCGCGGTGACCGCCATCAGCGCCGTCGCCAGACCTCGGGCCCGCCCGGACGGCACGCTCCGCCGGTCGTCCGGTGCGGCGTCCGCCGCCTCGCCCGAGGTGGCGTGCAGGGTGGCGTCCCAGGTGACCACTGCCGTGGTGAGCAGCAGCATCGCGGCCAGGAAGTGCGCGGCGACGATGTACGGGCTGAGCTTCAGCCAGACGGTGACGCCGCCGACCACCGCGTTCAGCACCACGACCCAGAACTGCGCCCAGCCGCCCCGGAGCACCCGCGGCATGGGGGTGCTCTGCAGCCGGGCGGCGATGATCACCCAGCCGACCACCACGCAGAGCACGCTGGTGAGCATCCGGTTGGAGAACTCGATCGCGCCGTGCAGGCCCATCTCGGCGGTCGGCGCGAGCGTGCTGTCGGTGCACATCGGCCAGTCGGGGCAGCCGAGGCCGGAGCCGGTCACCCGGACGACGCCGCCGGTCATGATGATGCCGATCGCCGCCACCACCGAGGCCACGGCCGCCGCCCGGATGCTGCGCGGTCCGAGTGTGTAGCGTCCTGCCAACCAGGACAAGGGAGTTCGTGCCATCCGGGCCATCCTCGATCGAGCCGTCGTTCGGTGGGCCCCACCCTACGACGGCCTTACGGATCGGTCACCGAGACCCTCCGCAGCGTCACGACGGGTACGACCCGGCCGTTGCGACCAGCGGTCCCCGGCCGGCTCCGGGAGCAGCTCGGCGGCGCGGTCGGCGACCTCCCGGTGCAGGGCGTCGCGCACGGCCCGGACGGCGGGCAGGGTCACCGCCTCCCGCCGTACGGCGAGCGTGATCGGCAGCCGGATGTCGACCTCGTCGGCCAGCAGCCGCCGCAGCCCGGCGCGTTCGGCGAGGAAGGCGGGCAGCACACCGACGCCGGCCCCCAGGCGGGTGGCCTCGACCTGGGCGAAGACGTTGGTGGAGGAGAAGGCGGGCGTGATGCCCGGCAGGTGGCGTTCGATGTCGAGGTCGCCGACCTGGAGCATCGACTCGATGTAGAAGACCAGCGGATGCTCCCTCAACTCGGCGGCCGAGCCGGGGCTGCCGCATCGCGCGAGGTAGTCGTCGGCGGCGTACAGGCCGAGCGCGTAGTCGGTGAGGTGCTCGGTCACCAGTCGGCTGCGCGGTGGCCTGCCGATGGTCAGGGCGAGGTCGAAGCCGGCCGGACGCAGTGGCAACTCCCGTGTCGCCGTGATGAGTTCGGCCTGCAGCCGGGGGTGGCGGCGGCGCACCCGGGCCAGCGCCGGGGTGGCGAAGGCGGTGCCGAAGCCGTCGGGGGCGCTCACCCGGACGGTGCCGTGCAGCGACGGCCTGTCCTGGCCCGACACCGCGTCGACGACGCGGACCAGGGCGTCCTCGATCGCCCGCGCGCTCTCGCAGACGGCCTTGCCGGCGTCCGTCAGCGCCCAGCCCTCCGTGCCGCGTTCCATCAGCCGCACGCCGAGGCCCTTCTCCAGGGCGGCGATGCGGCGGGACACGGTGGTGTGGTCCACGCCCAGCGCGTCGGCGGCGCTCACCAGCCGGCCCGTTCGGGCGACGGCGAGCAGGTAGCGGAGGTCGTCCGCACGGAGCCGGTCGCCGACCGGGCGGGAGCGGGAGCGCACGCGGTCAGCGTATCTGCATTTGCGCACACGCCGTCTGCGTGATTGGCGATTGAACGCACACCCGCGCGGGCGTCACAGTCGAAAGCCTCCCCGGCCGGAACACCGGCCGGTCTTCCTCCCACCGTCGAGGGGTGCCCCATGGTTGCCGGCCTCTCCCTGCCGCGGATCCTGCGCGTCGGCCGCGGCGCCGCCGCCGAACTGGGCGACGTCCTCAAGGAACTGGGGCTGGCCCGCCCGCTCCTGGTGACGGACGCGTTCCTGGTCGGCAGCGGCGCCGCGCAGCGCCTGACGGCGACGCTGCTCGACGCCGGACTGCACCCGCGGCTGTTCGCCGACACCGTGCCCGACCCGACCACCGACTCCCTGGTCGCGGGGGTGAAGGCGCTCCAGGAGCACGAGGCCGACTCGGTCATCGGGTTCGGCGGCGGCAGCCCGATGGACACCGCCAAGGCCCTCGCCCTGCTGGGCGTGCGGGGCGGCGAGATGCGGGACTACAAGGCGCCGCGGGTCAACCGGGGGCCGGCGCTGCCGGTGATCGCGGTGCCCACCACCGCGGGCAGCGGCTCGGAGGCGACCCAGTTCACCGTCATCACCGACAGCGCCACGGACGAGAAGATGCTCTGTCCGGGCCCGGCGTTCCTGCCGATCGCCGCCGTGGTCGACGTGGAACTGACCATGTCGATGCCGCCCCGGCTGACGGCCGACACCGGCATCGACGCCCTCACCCACGCGGTCGAGGCCTATGTGAGCCGCAAGGCCAACCCGTTCTCCGACGGCCTCGCGCTGACCGCGATCGGCACCATCGGCCGCCACCTGCGTCGCGCCTACGCGGACGGTTCGGACGCCGCGGCCCGCGAGGCCATGATGCTCGCCGCGACCCAGGCCGGCATCGCGTTCTCGAACTCCAGCGTCGCCCTGGTGCACGGCATGAGCCGCCCGATCGGCGCGCACTTCCACGTCGCCCACGGCCTGTCGAACGCGATGCTGTTCCCGGCGGTGACCGCCTTCTCGGTGCACGCCGCCCCCGCCCGGTACGCCGACTGCGCCCGCGCGCTGGGAGCCGCCACCGCCGCCGACTCCGACGAGGCGGCCGCCGACCGGCTGGTCGACGCCCTGCGCACGCTCTGCCGCGACCTGGACGTCCCCACCCCCCGCAGCTACGGCATCGCCGAGGACGCCTGGACCCGCCTCACCCCGCTGATGGCCGAGCAGGCGCTCGCCTCCGGCTCGCCCGCGAACAACCCCGCCGTCCCCACCGCCGCCGAGATCGAGGAGCTCTACGCCCGGATCTTCGCCTGATCCGCCGCGTCGGCGGGCGCCGGACGGCCGGGCGCACCCGACGGCGTACCGGCCGGTGCACCGGTCGGCGCCACGGGCTCTGTCCCGGCCGACGCGCAGGCCGACCCACCGGCCTGCGCCACGGCCGGGAGCCGGACGGTGAACACGGTGCGTCCCGGCCGGCTGGTCACCTCCGGCTCGCCGCCGTGCGCCCGGACCACGGCCGCCACGATGGACAGGCCCAGCCCGGTCGACCCGGTCGCACGCGAGCGGGCCCGGTCGCCGCGGACGAAGCGCTCGAAGACCCGGTCGATCAGCTCGGGCGCGATCCCGGGGCCGTTGTCCGCGACGGCCAGCCGGACCTGCCCGGCCGACCGCGTCAGGCTGAGCTCGACCTCGCTGCCGGGCGGGGTGTGGGTGTGGGCGTTCGCCAGCAGGTTGGCCACCACCTGGGTCAGCCGGTACGCGTCCCCGCGCACCAGCACGGGCTCCTCGGGCAGGACGAGGCGCCAGTCGTGCTCCGGCCCGGCGGCCCGGGCGTCCGCGAGCGCGTCCAGGGCGATCAGCGTCAGGTCGGCCTCCTCCTCGGCCAGTGGCCGGCCGGCGTCCAGTCGGGCGAGCAGCAGCAGGTCCTCGACGATCGTCCCGGTCCGGTGCGCCGCCGCGCTGATCCGCTCCAGCGAGTGGCGCACGGGCTCGGGCACCTCGCCGGGGTGGCGCAGAGCCAGGTCGGCGTGCCCGCGGACGGCGGCCACGGGGGTGCGCAGCTCGTGGCTGGCGTCGGCGGCGAACGCCCGCAGCCGCTCCTCGACCGCGTGCCGCCGGGCGAGGGCGGCACCCAGGTGGTCGAGCATCCGGTTGAGGGCGATGCCGACCCGGCCGACCTCGGTGCGCGGGTCCTCGTCCGGGACCCGCTCGGCGAGGGTCACGGCGCCGCTGGCGAGCGGCAGCGCGCCGACCCGCTCGGCGGTCCGCACCACCCGGTCCAGCGGGCGCAGCGCCCAGCGGACCCAGAGCGCCCCCACCACGCCCGCCCCGGCGGCGGCCAGCGCGAACACCGTGAGCTCCAGCGTCACCAGCCGGTCGACGGTGTCCTCCACCGGGCGCAGCGGCAGCCCGGCGACCAGCACGTCGCCGTCCCGGCCGGCCGTGGCCCGCACCCGGTAGTCCCCCGCCGTGCCACCCAGGTCGACGGTGCGGGCCGGGCCGCCGGGCACGAGCGCGGCCAGCGCGTGCTGCTCGGCCGGCGGCAGGGCCAGCCGGTCGTCCGCGTTGGGCTCGTCCGCGTCGTCGGCGTCGCCGTCGACGACGCCGGCCGCGGTGACCCGGCCGTCCACCAGGCGGGCGCCGAAGGTGCCGGGCGCCTGGGCCCTGGTGTCGCCGTCCCGTCCGGCGTGCTCCAGGCTGGCCGCGTAGCGTCCGCCGGTGTCGGCGAGCTGCTGGTCCAGCCGGTCCACCAGGAAGTGGCGCAGCGCCGCGGTGGTGGCCAGTCCGACGGCGGCGCAGGTCACCACCAGGAGCACCAGCAGTCCGGCGATCAGCCGGGCGCGCAGGGTCCGCGGGACCAGCCGGGCGGCCCGGCCGCGCGGCACGGCGCTCACGCGGCCGCCTTGATCAGGTAGCCGGCCCCGCGCACCGTGTGGATCATCGGTGGCCGGCCGACGTCCAGCTTCTTGCGCAGGTAGCTGATGTACAGCTCCACCACGTGGGCCTGTCCGCCGAAGTCGTAGGACCAGACGGCGTCCAGGATCTGCGCCTTGCTCAGCACCTGCCGCGGGTGGTGCATCAGATGGGCCAGCAGGGCGTACTCGGTGGGACTCAGCTCGATGGTGTCGCCGCCCCGGCTGACCTCGCGCGCCCGCTCGTCGAGGACGAGGTCGCCGAGCACCAGCGCGTGCTCCGGCGGCGGGTGCGCCAGCCCCGCCGGGGTCGCCCGGCGCAGCAGCCCGCGCAGCCGGACGACGACCTCGGCCAGGCTGAACGGCTTCGTCACGTAGTCGTCGCCGCCCGCGGCGATGCCGGCGATGCGGTCCTCCACGGTGTCCCGGGCGGTGAGGAAGAGCACCCGGACCTCGGGCTGCTCCCGGTGGACGCGGCGCAGCACCTCCAGGCCGTCGAGGTCGGGGAGCATCATGTCGAGCACGATGGCGTGCGGCCGCCAGGACGCCGCGGCCCGGACGGCCGCCAGGCCGGTGCCCTCGCCGCGGGCCCGCCAGCCCTCGTAGCGGACCGCGCCGCAGACGACCTCGACCAGATCGGGTTCGTCGTCCACCACGAGGATCCGCCAGGCGCGCGGATCGGCGGTGTCGTCCATGCTGCTCCCTCGGTTCCCGCTGTTCTGCCGTGCTCGCCGCTCATTGTGGCCACGGCCCGGTGAGAAAGCCATGAGAGCGCGACGGCCCCGGGATCCGGGAAACCCCCTGTGAGCTGCTGCGATGCCCTGCGAACCGGGGGGAACGCGCGCCGGTTCAGAGCCGGCTGAGAGCCAACGGTGCCATCGTGATCACCCCGGCGGCCCCGCGCCGCCGGCAGTGAGGAGATCCGCATGGCCACCATCGCCCCACCACGCCCGCGCCGTCCGCGCCCGGGCCGCCGGGCCGCACCGCGCCGTCCGCGCGCCGCCGCACCGGCAGCTGTCCTGGGGCTGCTCGCCGCGGGCGCGGCCGGTGCCGTCGCCCTGTGGTGGACGGGCACCACCGCGGTCACCGGTGTGGCCGGCTGGGCCACCGCCGCGGGCCGGGTCAGCGGGCTGCTCGCCGGGTACGCGGCCCCCGTTCTGCTGCTCCTGGTCGCCCGGCTGCCGCCGCTGGAGCGCGGGATCGGCGCCGACCGGCTGACCCGCTGGCACGCCCGCGGCGGCCGGTGGCTGGTGGCCCTGGTGAGCGCGCACGTGCTGACCGTCGTCTGGGGGTACGCCCTGACCGACGGCAGGGGACTGATCGGCGAGGGGATGGAGATCGTCCTCCACTTCCCGGAGATGCTCAAGGCCACCGCGGCCACCCTGCTGATGCTGGGCACCGGCGCGGTGTCCGCCCGGGCCGCCCGGCGCCGGCTGTCCTACGAGACCTGGTACTACCTCCACCTGGCGACCTACCTGGCCGTGGCCCTGGCCTTCGGCCACCAGCTGGCCACCGGCGCCGACCTCGGCGGCGGCCTCGCCACGGCCGCCTGGTGCGCCCTGTACCTGGCCACCGCGGGCCTGCTCGGCTGGTACCGGCTGGTCCGGCCGTGGCTGCGCGACCGCCGCCACCGGCTGACGGTGGCCGAGGTCCGCCCCGAGGGCCCCGGCGTCGTGTCGCTCTACCTGAGCGGCCGGAGGCTGGAAGAACTGCGGGCCGAGGCAGGCCAGTTCTTCCGGCTGCAGTTCGACGCACCCGGCCTGCGCTGGGCCGCCAACCCCTACTCGCTGTCCGCCGCGCCGCACCCGCACTTCCTGCGCTTCACCGTCAAGGGCCTCGGCGACCACAGTGCGGCGGTGGCCGCGCTGCGCCCCGGCACCCGGGTGCGCGCCGAGGGACCGTACGGGGCGTTCACGGCGCGCGGCCTGCGCCGGCGCCGGGTGCTGCTGCTCGGGGCGGGCGTGGGGATCACCCCGCTGCGGGCCCTGTTCGAGACGATGCCCGGCGAGCTCACCCTGGTGCAGCGGGCCGGGCGGCCGGAGGACCTGCTCTTCCGAGCGGAGTTCGCGGACGTGGCCCGCCGGCGCGGCGCCCGGGTCCACGAGCTGACCGGGTCGCGGGCGCAGGTGGGCGACCTCGGGACCGCGCTGGCCCGGCTGGTCCCCGACCTCGCCGACCACGAGGTCTATCTGTGCGGGCCGGAGGCGATGACGGCGGAGGCGGTCCGTTCGCTGCGGGCCGCCGGTGTGCGGCGGGGGCGCATCCATCGCGAGTCGTTCACGTTCTGAGCCCGCGTCCACGTACCGGCCCCCACGTCCATGTCCCGATCGTCGAGTTCACGCCCCGGCAGCCAGCCCACGTGCCCGAAGCGAACCCCGAGGAGTCACCGTCATGCGCCGAGCCGTCGTCGGCAGCGCCGCCAGCGCGGCCGGAATCGTCCTGCTGCTGTCCCTCGACTCACTGCGGACCGTCGGTCCCGCGGTCATCGGCTCGGGCGGGAGCGAGGCCCCCGGGGCCGCCACGGGCCCGTCGGGCACCGCCGTGCCGTCCCCGGAAGCCACCGCCACGACCGGCGGCGGCACCCGAAGCGTCACCGGCGACGCGGTGAACACCCGCTACGGGCCGGTCCAGGTCCGCGTCACCCTCTCCGGCAGCCGGATCACCGGCGTCGAGGTGGTCGAGTACCCGACGGACAACCGCCGGGACCGGGAGATCAACGGCTCGGCGCTGCCCCTGCTCAACCGGGAGGCGACCGCCGCCCAGAGCGCCGCGATCGACGTGGTCAGCGGCGCGACGTACACCAGTCAGGGCTACGTCCGCTCGCTGCAGAGCGCGCTCGACCGGGCCGGGCGGTGAACCGCCCCGTGCTGCGCCACGCCGAACCCGTGATGGGCACCGTCTTCTCCTTCGTCGTCCGCGATCCCGGCCCGGGCACCCCGGCGACGCTGCGGCGGATCGCCGAGCGGCTGCACCGCATCGACGCGCGGTTCTCCACCTACCGGGCGGACAGCGAGATCAGCCGCCTCGACCGCGGCGAACTCGGCCTCGACGCCTGCGCCCCGGAGGTCCACGAGGTGCTGGACGCCTGCCGGGAGGCCGCCGAGCGGACCGACGGCTACTTCACCCACCGGCCGGGCGGCCGGCTCGACCCCAGCGGCTGGGTGAAGGGCTGGGCGGTCGAGGAGGCGGCCCGGATGCTGCGCCGCGACGGCGCGCGGCGGTTCTGCGTCAGCGGCGGCGGGGACGTGCAGACGGCGGGCGGCCCGTGGCGTGTCGGGGTGGCCCACCCGTGGCAGCCCGGGCTGCTCGCCGCCGTCCTGGGCGGCAGCGACCTCGCCGTGGCCACCTCCGGCACCGCCGAACGCGGCCCGCACATCGTGGACCCGCACACCGGCCGGCCGGCGACCGGGCTGACCTCGCTGACCCTGGTCGGGGCCCCGGGCACCGGCATCGCCCGCCTCGACGCCTGGACCACCGCCGCCTTCGCCATGGGCCCGGACCGCGCCCTCGCCTGGGTCTCCCGGCAGCCCGGGCTCGAGGCCCTGGCCGTCCTGCCCGACGGCACCAAACGCTGGACCGACGGCCTCCCGCGCCACCTCCCCCCGACCGGCCCGGCCGACTGGCACCCGGCGGCCGTCGCCTGAGGGCCGCCGGCTGACGGGACCTTCAGCAGACGGACCGAACACGGCCCGGGGTAGGGTGGCGGATCATGGCCAGTCGTAAAACGTCGATCTTGGAAGCAGCGGCGCGGGTGATCGCGCGCCGCGGGGTGCGCGGGCTGCGGGTGGAGGAGCTCGCCGCCGAGGCGGGGGTGTCCACGGCGCTGATCTACTACCACTTCAAGGACCGTACGGGGATCCTCAAGCAGACGCTGGAGTTCATCAACGACCGCGCGGAGCGGTACACCACCGAACGCGCCGCGGACGCGCCACCGCTGACGGCCCGCGAGGAGCTGGAGCAGACGCTGCTGTTGGAACTCCAGGACACCGTCGAGGTGCGGGAGAACAGCACCGCCTGGGGCGAGCTGCGGGCGAGCGCGGTCTTCGACGAGACCCTGCGCGAGGACCTGGCGCGGGCCACCCGGATCTGGGTGCAGGAGATCGCCGAGCTGCTCGGCGCGGTGCAGCCGATATCCTCGGCGGTCGCGCTGGCGGGTGCGGCGGAGCGGTTGACCGCGCTGCTGGAGGGGCTGAGCACCCGCTGGCTGAGCGGCAGCCTGCCGCTGGCGCACGCCCGGACACTGATGACCGACGCGATCGACACCGAGGTGGCCCGGCTCGGGCCCTGAGGGGACCGACCGCCGGGCCGTCGCACCGCGTACCTCCCCGCTCACCAATGCGCCGGGGTACCGCGGCCTGTCGGTTTGACTGACTTTTCAGTCAGTGCGACGCTGGAGCAGCACCGCCGCACGATCTGGAGACCCTCATGAGCCACTACCGCGACGACCGGTCCACCGAGCCCTTCCCCTGGGTGCCGGCGGACGACGTCCCGCACGCGCGGACCTGGATGTCCTGGCCGTCCCGGCGCGGCGTGTGGGGGCTGCGGCTGGGCGGGGTCCAGCAGGACATCGCGCTGATCGCCCGGACGATCGCCGAGTTCGAGCCGGTGGTGATGTGCGCCCCCGACGACTGGACGGCGGGAAAGGCCCGGTCGATGTGCGGCTCCGGCGTCGAGGTGATCACCGCGATCCCCACCGACGACCTGTGGATGCGCGACATCGCCCCGGTGTTCCGCCGCGACGGCTACGGCGGCCTGGACGCCGTGGTCCTCAACTTCAACGGCTGGGGCAACAAGCAGGTCCACCACGACGACGCCCGGGTCGCCGAGCGGCTCGCCGCCCGCCGGGGGCTGCGCCACTCCTACGCGGACTTCGTCGGCGAGGGCGGCGCGATCGAGACCGACGGCGACGGCACCGTGATGGCCACCGAGAGCAGCCTGGTCAACAAGAACCGCAACCGCGGGATGAGCCGGGACGAGATCGAGGACGCCGTCCTGGAGGCCTACGGCGCGGACACCATGATCTGGCTGCCGGGCATCAAGGGCCAGGACATCACCGACGACCACGTCGACGTCACCAGCCGCTTCGTGCGCCCCGGCGTGGTGATGGTCCAGCTGCCGCCCGCCGACCGGAACGACGCCTGGGCCCGGGACGCCCGCGAGCAGTTCGCCCTGCTGTCCGCCGCCACCGACGCCCGGGGCCGCCGCCTCCAGGTCGTCCCCGTGCACGGCCCGGACACCGTGCGCTCCCGCAGCTCGAAGTTCGTCGACTCCTACCTCAACTTCACCTCGTCAACGGCGGTGTCATCACCACCCAGTTCGGCGACGCCCGCAAGGACGCCGCCGCCAGGGAGGCGCTCGCCGCCGCCTTCCCCGGCCGCGAGGTGGTGCAGCTCGACGTCGACCGCCTGATGGCCGGCGGCGGCGGAATCCACTGCTCGACCATGCACGAGCCGCTGCCGTAGCCGACGGGGCCGGCCCGGGTGCGCGCCGGGACCGGCCCCACGGCCTCAGGCCTCGGGCTGCTGCTGGGTGACGCAGTGGATGCCGCCGCCGCCCGCCGCGAGGGCGTCGATGTTCAGCTGCTCGACGGTGCGGCCGGGAAACAGCCGGGCGAGGGTGGCCCTGGCGGCGCCGTCGGCCCTGGTGTCACCGAACTGCGCGGAGATCACCGCGCCGTTGCACAGGTAGTAGTTGGCGTAGGAGCCGACGAAGTTCGGGTCGGTGGAGCGGATCAGGTTGTAGTCGGGGCCCTGGATCTGGCTGACCGCGAACGGCGTGCCCTGGGCACCGGTGGCCGCGGTCAGGGCCCGGTACTGCTGGCGCTGGTCCTCGGCCCACACGTCGGTGTCACTCGCCACGGGCCTCTGGACGACGGCCGCCCCGCCGCCGGTGAAGCGGGAGGTGGCGTCCACGTGGTCGTCGGTGATGTCCTGGCCCGCGATGCCCGGGAACCAGATCACCTTGGACGCGCCGAACGCGGCGCACAGCGCGGCCTCGGCCTGCGCCTGGGACATCCCGGGGTTGCGGTTGGCGTTGAGGACGCTGCTGCGGGTGGCCATCAGCGTGCCGGCGGCGTCGGTCTCCACGCCGCCGCCCTCGGCGACCAGGCCTGCGGCGGTGAACGGCAGGCCCAGGTGGGCGGCGAGGCGCCGGGCGACCAGGGCGTCGTTGCCGTGCGGGTTCTGGTGGTTGCCCCAGCCGTTGAAGTTGAGGCCGATCGTGTCGAGGCCGCCCGCGCCGTCGGTGCGGAAGACCGGGCCGGTGTCGCGCATCCAGCAGTCGTCGACCGGGATGTCCCCGATGACGGTGACGGCCGAGCCGCACATCGACCGGGCCTTGGCGACGCTCGCCGGGTTGGCGCACACGGTCACCGGCTCGTACTTGGCGACGGTCTTCGCGATCAGGGCGATGTTCGCCTGGACCGCGGCGAGCCGGCCGCGCCAGATGGTGCTGCTGTCCGGCCAGGCCATCCAGGTCCGGGTGTGCCGGGCGGTGTCCAGCGGCACCCGGAAGCCGGCGGCGGCCTGAGCGGCGGCGGTCCGGCGCGCGGCCGCCTGCGCCGGGCCGCCGGCCGCGCCGGCCAGCGCGGCTCCGGCGACGGCGAGCCCGGTGGCCGCCAGGAACCGGCGGCGGCCGAGGTTCCGGTCCAACGGCTTCCCGGGTTCGAAGCGTTCGTCCATCACTGCCTCCCTCTCAAAGTGCTGTGCTCGTCGAGCAGTTGACCGAAAAGCTAGAACTGACCAAGCGCTCGGTCAATACTTCGGACGGAGATCGGCCCCGAACCGCCCCTGCCGCACTCCCCCGGTCGTTACAGTGGCGCCCATGGCGACTCGGGCGACAGGCACAGTTCCGGCTACGGCCTCCGGACCGCGCGGCACCGGCCGGGCGCGCGCGTCCGCCAAGGGCGAGCAGACCCGGGCCCGGCTGGTCGCGGCGGCCCGCACCCTGCTCGCGGGCGGCGACGCCGGCCGGTTCACCACCCGCAACGTCGCCGCGTTGTCCGGGGTGTCGCACGGGATGTGCCACTACCACTTCGCCGACCGCACCGACCTGATCGTGGCCGTCGTGGCGGACATCCGCCCGGAGTGGATCACCCCGCTGGAGGAGGCGGTGGCCGGCCCCGGCGGGCACGCCGAACGGTCCGAGCGGGTGCTGGCCCTGCTCACCCGGCCGGAGAGCCCCGACCTGGCGCGCCTGCACGCCGCCCTGCACTGGCTCGCCCTCGACGACGAACGCGTGCACGCGAGCCTGGAGGCCGAGTACGCGCGCTGGCGGTCCTCCTTCGTCCGCCTGTTCCGGTGCCTGGTCGACGAGCGCGGCAGCGCCGCCGACCCGGTTCCGCTCGGCGAGGCCTTCGGCGCGGCCGTGGACGGACTCGCCGCCATCGGCTCGCTGGACGCGGCGGTGGACGCCCGACTGGTGCTGCGGACCCTGCTGGACGCCCTGTCCTCGACGGTGTGAGCGGACCGGGCGCGCTCACGACGGACCGGCGCCGGGCGCGACGGGCTGCTGCTGGGTGGCGCAGTGGATGCCGCCGCCGCCCGCCGCGATGTGGTTGATGTCGACCTGGGTGACCGTGCGCCCGGGGTGCAGGTCGCCGATGACCCCGGCCGCCCGGTCGTCCGCGGCCCGGTCCCCGAAGCGCGGGACGATCACGCCGCCGTTGCAGACGTAGTAGTTGACGTAGGTGGCGAGGAAGTCCTTGCCCCCGCCCTGGATCAGCTCGAAGTCCGGCTCCGGCAGGTCGACCACCCGCAGCGGGCGCCCCTTGGCGTCGGTCGCGGACTGCAGCACCTGGCGCGCCTGCGCCGAGGCCGTGGTCCAGACGTCCGGCGGGGTGTCGGCGGCGGGGCGGTGCAGCAGGACGGTGCCGGGCTCGGCGAAGCGGGCGAGGGCGTCGACGTGGCAGTCGGTGATGTCCTGCCCGGCGACGCCCTGGAACCAGATCACCTTCTCGACGCCGAACAGTTCCTTGAAGGCCGCCTCGATCCGGTCGCGGGACACGCCGGGGTTGCGGTTGTCGTTCACCCAGGAGCTCTCGGTGGCCATCAGCGTGCCCTCCCCGTCCACCTCGATGCCGCCGCCCTCGCCGGTGATCGGCGCCTGGACACGGGTGATGCCGTAGTGGGCCAGGAGGCCGCGGGCGACCTGGCCGTCGTTGGCGTGGGTCTGCTTGCCGCCCCAGCCGTTGAAGTCGAGGTCGACCCCGGCGAGTCCCTGCGGGCCGGTGACGAAGGTCGGCCCGGTGTCCCGGGCCCACAGGTCGTCGACCATCAGGTCCAGCACCTCCACCGAGGAACCGCAGGCCCGGCGGGCCTGCTCGGCCTGGTCGGGGCGGGCCAGCAGCACCACCGGCTCGAACCGGGCCACGGCCCGGGCCAGGCCCGCGATGTCCTGCCGGACGCCTGGCAGTTGGTCGCCCCACACCTCCTCCAGGGCCGGCCAGGCCATGAAGGTGCGGGTGTGCGGGGCGGACTCGGCCGGCATGGCGCGCCGGGCCGCCGATCCGGTGTCCGTCGTGGCGGCCGGGGTGGTGGCCACCGTAGCGGCCGGACCGGACGGCTGCTCCTCGCCGCTGTCGGAGGAGCAGCCGCCGGCCAGGGCCAGCGCGGCGAGCGCCGCCCCGGACTGGAGCAACGAGCGACGGGAGGGCCGTGGATGAGCCATGGAGCCTCGTTCCGGTCGGTGGGGCGGGGTTCCCGCAGGCTACTGACGACCGGGGCGGGACCCGGCGCGGCACGCATCAGCCGTTCGGGGGGAATCCACGGCCCGGCCGTCCCCGGCAGGGGGCGGCCTCACAGGGCGCGGCGCGCGGCGGCGATCCGCTCGGGATCCCAGCCGGGCCGGGGGACGGACTCCAGCAGCAGCCGGGTGTAGGGGTGCCGCGGGGCGTCCAGCACCTCCCCGGTGGGACCGGCCTCGACGATCCGCCCGTGCCGCATGACGACGACGTCGTCGGTGACGCAGCGGACGACGCCGAGGTCGTGGGTGATGAACAGGTAGCCGACGCCGGTCCGTTCGCGGATCTCGGCGAGCAGGTTGAGGACCTGCGCCTGTACGGACACGTCCAGCGCGGCCACCGCCTCGTCCAGCACCAGCACGGCCGGCTCGACGGCGAGCGCCCGGGCGATGGCGACGCGCTGGCGCTGGCCGCCGGAGAGCTGCCGGGGCAGCGCCTCGGCCGCCCTGCCGCCGAGGCCGACCTGGTCGAGGAGTTCCCGGATCCGGGCCGCGTGGTCGGTGCCGGGGGTGTGCAGCCGCAGGGTCTCCCGGAGCGCGGCCGCCACGCTGGTGCGCGGGTCCAGCGAGAGGTACGGGTCCTGGAAGACCATCTGCACCTCGCGGGCGCGGGCGAGGCGTTCGCCCCTCCCCCGGGCCCGCCCGCCGCGCTCCCGCCCGCGGACCAGGACCCTTCCCGTGTCGGCCTGTTCGAGGCCGACGACGATCCGGGCGGTGGTGGTCTTGCCGGATCCCGACTCGCCGACGATGCCGAGCGATCCGCCGGCCGCGAGGGTGAAGGAGACGTCGTCCACCGCCCGGACGGTGCCGAAGGTGCGGCACAGCCCGGTGACCTCCAGTACGGCCTCAGCCATCGGTACGGCTCCCTTCGAGCGGGTGGTGGCAGGCGACCGGGTGCGCCGCCGGGCTCTCCGCGCGGCACAGATCGGTCGCGAACGAGCAGCGGGCGGCGAACGCGCAGCCGGTCAACTCCTCCCGAAGGTCCGGGGGTTGACCCTCGATCGCGGCGAGCCGGCCGGGCCGGGCGTCCAGGGCGGGGGTGGCGGCCAGCAGCGCCGCGGTGTAGGGGTGGCGGGGTTGCTCGAACAGCGCCCCGGCGGGGCCGCTCTCGACGATCCGGCCGGCGTACATGACGTGGACGCGGTCGCTGATCGCGGCGGCGAGGCCCAGGTCGTGGGTGACGAACAGCAGCCCGGTGCCGAAGCGTTCGCGCAGCCGGCCGAGCAGCGCGACGACCTCGGCCTGGCTGGTGACGTCGAGCGCGGTGGTGGGCTCGTCGGCGAGCAGCAGGACCGGGTCGCCCATCAGCGCGGCGGCGATCATGACGCGTTGCAGCATGCCGCCGGACAGCTGCCCGGGGTGGCGGCGCAGCAGCTCCGGGCCGAGGCCGACGGCGTCCAGCAGTTCGGCCGCGCGCCGCTCGGCCTCGGCCGTGCCCGTCCGGCCGCCGAGCCGGACCCCCTCGGTGAGGAAGTCGCCGATGCGGCGCAGCGGGTTGATGGCGGCGCGGGGGTCCTGGAAGATCATCGCGGCCCGGCCGGTGCGCAGGGCGCGCAGCCGGTCGGGACCCATGGCGAGGACGTCCTCGCCGTCGACCAGGACACTGCCCCCGGCGGTGGCGCCGGGCGGCAGCAGGCCGAGGGCGCTGCGGGAGGTGAGGCTCTTGCCGGAGCCGGACTCGCCGACCAGGGCGACGGTCTCGCCGGGGGCGACCGTGAGGTCGACGCCGTCCAGGACGGGGCGGGCGGTGCCGGGCAGGCGCAGCCGCAGGCCCCGGATGTCGAGGGCGTTCACGGGCTCCTCCGGTGTCACGGCGTCCTCCGGGCGACGCGGTCGGCCCAGCGCTCGCCGACGACGTTGAAGGCGACGACGGTGAGCACGACCAGGACGCAGGGCAGGATCGCGGAGAGCGGGTAGCCGTGCTGGATCGCGGTCTGGCCGTCGAAGACCATGCGTCCCCAGTCGGGGGTGAGCGCGGGGACGCCGAGGCCGAGGAAGGACAGGCCGGCGAGGTCCATGAGGGCGTATCCGAAGTTGATGGTGGACTGGGCGAGGACGGTCGGGGCGATGTTGGGAAGGACGTGCCGCAGGCAGATCTGCGCGCCGGAGTGGCCCTGGACGCGGTGGGCGGCGACGTACGGCCGGGCGCTTTCGGCGACGACCAGCGAGCGGGTGAGCCGGGAGACGTACGGAAGGTAGGCGATCGCGAGGGCGGTGACGGGGGCGAGCAGGCCCTCCCCGTAGACGGAGACGATCAGGATGGCGAGCAGCATGCCGGGGAAGGCGAAGACCAGTTCGGTGCCCCGGGAGAGGAGGGCGTCGAGCCGGCCGCCGCGCCAGCCGGCGGCGAGGCCCACGAGGACGCCCGCGACGGTGGAGAAGACGACCACGCCGAGCGGTCCGAGCAGGGAGGTGCGGGCGCCGAGCAGCAGCCGGGCGAGGGTGTCGCGGCCGGCGGCGTCGAGGCCGAGCGGGTGCTCGGGCGAGGGGCCGGCCAGGGCGCCGCCGAGGTCGACGGCGTTCGGGTCGTCCGGTACGAGCCAGGGGGCGAGCAGCGCGGCGAGCACCACCAGGGCGACGATGCCGAGGCAGGCCAGGTGGAGGGGCGCGCGGGTGGCCCTGAGCCGGGCGAGGCCGGGCCTGCGGGTGAGGACGGCGCTCATGCCCCGGCCCTCCGCGTTCCGAGGGTGACCCGGGGGTCGACCAGCGGTTGCAGCAGGTCGACCACCAGGTTCACGGTCATGAACAGGGCGACGATGATCAGCGAGATGGCCTGGACGGTCGGGAAGTCCTTGGTGGTGGTGGCCAGTTCGAGGAGCTGGCCGATTCCGCCGACGCTGAACGCGGACTCCACCAGGATCGTGCAGACCAGCAGGGTGGAGACGATCAGTCCACCGGTGGTCAGCACGGTGCCCAGCGAATTGCGGAACACATGGCGGCGGATCACCTCGCGTTCGGGCACGCCGCGGCTGCGGGCGACGGTGACGTGCTCTCCCTCCATCGCGTCCAGCATCGCCGAGCGGGTGACCCGGGCGAGCATGCCGATCAGGTACAGGGCGAGGGCGATCGCGGGCAGGGTGAGGTGCCACAGCAGGTCGCCGAAGCCCTCGCCGGTGCCGCCGGTGGGGAACCAGCCCAGCTGGACCGCGAACAGGCCCTGCAGCAGGACCGCCGCGACGACGGAGGGGGTGCCGACGGCGAGCGTGGTGGAGAGCAGGATCGCCGAGTCGGTGGCGCCGCCGCGCACCGCGCCGATCCAGCCGAGCGCGAGGCCGATGACGACGACCACGAGCAGGGCCATCGCGACCAGCGTCAGGGTGGCGGGCAGCCGGTCGGCGAGCAGCGTGGAGACGTCGGTCCGGTAGGTGAGGGAGCGTCCGAAGTCGCCCTGGAGCACCTGGCCGAGCCAGCGCAGGTAGCGCAGCAGGAAGGGGTCGTCGAGGTGGTACTGCTCGTTGACGGCCCGGAGGGCGGCCGGTGAGGCCGAGCGGCCGGACAGCAGGAAGCTCGCCGGGCTGCCGGGCGCCAGGTACATCGCGCCGAAGACCACCAAGGACGCGGCGAGCAGGGTGGCGGCCATCCCGGCCAGCCGGCGGGCGGCGAAGCGCAGGAAGCTCACTGGGCGGCCCCCACGTCGGCGGCCCACGGGTAGTAGAGGTAGGCGATGGTGGTGGGGGCGCCGGTGATGCGCTTGTTGAGGAACACGGTGGTGGGCCACTCGGCGACCGGGATCCACAGCAGCTGTTCGGAGGCGGTCCGCTGGAGCTCGGCCTCGATCGCGCCGCGCTCGGCCGGGTCGTAGGCGGCGGTGGCCCGGTCGACGAGGTCGTCGTAGCGCTGGTCGCTGAAGCCGGCGAAGTTCTGGTAGGCGCCGGTCCTGAAGTTGACCAGCAGGTCGAGCGGGTCGGTGATGGAGTCGTAGTAGGTCTCGGGGAACGCGTCCAGGCCGGCCCGGGCCTGGGGGTCGGTGAACAGCGCGGTGAAGGCGTTCGGGGCGATCGTGCGCAGCCGCACGTCCAGCCCGATCCGCGCGCCGGCGGCCTGCACGGCGGTGGCGAGCAGCGAGACGTCCTGGCCGATGCTGCTGGTGGCGACGGTGATCCTGGCGCCCTCGGCGCCGGCCTCCTTGACCAGGGCCTTGGCCCGGTCGATGTCCTGGGTGGTGGGGGTGAGGTGCGCGAAGGCCGTCGTCCGGACGGACTCGGGGGCGCCGGCCCAGGCGGCCCCGGTGGTGAGCGATCCGGTGACGGTGCCGGCTCCGGCGAGGCCGGTGCGGACGAAGCCGGAGCGGTCGAGGGCCAGCGAGAGCGCCCGGCGCACCCGCAGGTCGCCGAGCGGCCCGTCCATGCTGGTGACGTTGAGGTTGACGGTGCTCAGGCCCTCGCCGAAGTACAGGGTGCCGGAGCCGCCGGCCCGCAGCCGGTCGTAGCTCTCGGTCGGGATCAGGTAGCCGCCGTCGACGTCGCCGGTGAGCAGGGCGTTGATGCGGGCGGACGAGTCGGTGAGGAAGCGGAGGACGACCTTCTTGGCCTTGGCCCTGCTGCCCCAGTAGTCGTCGAAGCGCCGGAGTTCGATCGACTGGCCCTTGGCCCAGGCAGCGAGGGCGAAGGGGCCCGTGCAGTGCAGGCCTCCGCCGGTGCCGTAGTCGCGGCCCTCGGCCTGGACCCCGGCCTTGGCGGCGACGGTGCCGGCGGCGGTGGCCATGTACTGCGGGAACTGGGAGTCGGGCTGCTTGAGCCTGACGGTGACCTGGAGCGGGCCGGTGCCGGTGACGGACTCGACGTTCTGGAACACCTGGGCCCAGGCCGCCGCGTTGTCCGGGTTCATCTGCCGGCCGAGGCTGTAGACGACGTCCTCGGCGGTCATCACCGAGCCGTCGTGGAAGTGCACGCCGGGGCGCAGGTCGTAGACCCAGGTGAGGGGGTCGGGGTTGGTGGCCCGCTCGGCCAGACCGGGGGCCACGGTGAGCCCGGGGGTCCAGCGCATCAGGCTCTCGCAGACGTTGGCGAGCACCGTGTTCTGCGGGTAGTCGAAGGCCTGGAGGTAGTCGAGGGTGGGCGGTTCGGCGTACGAGGCCCAGCTGAAGGAGTCGAGTTCGCCCTTCGCGGGCGGGGTGTCGGCGGACAGCCGGACCGGGGGGCGGTCGGCGTCGGTGCGCGGCGGGCCGGCGCAGGACGCGACCAGGGCCGCCGACGCGAGCAGGGCGGCGGTCAGGGCGCGACAGCGCCGCGGCGGGCGGCGTCTCGCGGGTGCGGGGGGAGTCATGAGGGTGTTCTCCGTTCGCCGGCGAGGGCTCAGGCGCCGGCGGCGGGGAGCTGCTGGGTGATGCAGTGGATGCCGCCGCCACCGTGGGCGATCACCCGGGCGCGCACGCCGACGACCTTGCGGTCCGGGAGGGCGGCGGCCAGCACGGCCAGCGCCCCGGCGTCCTCAGGGTGGTCGGCGACCGGGACGACGACGCCGCCGTTGGCGAGGTAGAAGTTCAGGTAGCCGACCTCCACCCGGTGGCCGTCGACCTCGACGAAGGCGGACTGCGGCAGGTCGACGATCTCGAACGGCCGGCCGTGCGCGTCGGTGGAGTGCTCCAGCACGGCCCGGTTGGCCCGCATCCGCAGGTAGTCGGGGTGCTCCGGATCGGCCGGGAGCTGCACCACGACCCGGCCGGGCGCGACGAAGGCGCAGACGCCGTCCACGTGTCCGTCGGTCTCGGTGTCCAGTGCGCCGCCGTAGGGCAGCCAGATCACCTTGGTGACGCCGAGGCGCGCCTTCAGCTCGGCCTCGATCTCCTCGCGGGTCATCCCGGGGTTGCGGTTGGGGTGCAGCAGGCACTGCTCGGTGGTGATCAGGGTGCCCTCGCCGTCGACGGTGATCGCGCCGCCTTCGAGGATCATCTCGGAGCGGATCGCCGGGGTGCCGAGGTGCTCCAGCAGCAGGCCGCCGATCCGGTCGTCGGCGTCCCAGGGGTGGTGCTTGCGGCCCCAGGCGTTGAACCGGAAGTCGACGCCGGCGCGGCGGCCGTCCGCGTCCAGGACGAAGATCGGCGCGGAGTCGCGGAACCAGGAGTCGTCGAGGGGGAGCTCGACGACGGTGACGGCGGCGCCGCAGTGGGCGCGCGCCTCCTCGCCGTGGCCTGGCGGCGCCACCATGGTGACCGGCTCGAACGCCGCGACGGCGCGGGCGACGGCCGCGTACTCCTGCTTGACCTCGTCGAGCGTGTCGCCCCACAGGTCCGGCCGCACGGGCCAGGCCATCAGGCAGCCCTCGTGCTCGGTCCACTCGGCGGGCATGCGGTACGTCACGGGAAACCTCTTCCGTTGGGGGCCGGCCGGCCCGGCGCGATCGGTGCGCGGGCCGAAGTTGTCCCGCATCCTCCATCGAACTGAAAATTCAGTCAATACTTGGGCAACAGATCGGGCAGCAATACTGAAACGATCATCAGGACAGTGGCCCCGGCCACCGGAGAGGCTCTAGGGTGGACGCCCATGTCGGACCGTCGGACAGAGATACTCAAGGCCGCCACCCGCGCGATCGCCCGCCGCGGGGTGCGCGGACTGCGCGTGGGCGAGCTGGCGGCCGAGGCCGGAGTGTCCACCTCGCTGATCTACTACCACTTCACCGACCGGGCCGGCCTGCTGCGCCGGACCCTGGACCACATCAGCGACCGCGCCGACCGCTACACCACCGAGGAAGCGTCCGCGCCCCGGACCGAGGACCCCCGCGCCGACCTGGAACAGGTCCTGCTGCTGGAGCTCCAGGACACCGCGGAGGTACGGGAGAACAGCACCGCCTGGGGCGAGTTGAGAGCGACGGCGGTGTTCGAGCCGGAGCTGCGCGAGGACCTCGCACGGGCCACCCACACCTGGGTGCACGACATCGCCGAACTGCTCGCCCGGGCCGACCCGGGCGGCACCGCCCCGGCGCACGCGGCGGCGGCCGAGCGGCTGACCGCGCTCGTCGAGGGCCTGAGCGTGCGCTGGCTCAGCGACTCCCTGCCGGTCGAGCACGCCCGGCGCCTGCTGCGCGAGGCCGTCGCGGCGGAGCTGGAGCGCGCCTGACCGGGCGCGCTCCGCGGGGCCGGGCGGGGCGAATCCGGCCGCCGGGGGACCGGATTCGGCCGATCCTGACAAAACCTCTAAACTCTGCGAGGCCGCGCACCCGCACGCCCGTGCCTCCGGGCCGACCCCCCTGCGCGCGCCCCACTCCGTGACCGCCGAGAGAGGCAGCCCGCATGTCCGCCGACCGATCCCCCTTCCCCCTCCAGCCGGTCTTCCAGGGGCTGAGCCAGGACGACCCGCGCGAGGTCGGCGGCCATCTGCTCTACGCCCGGCTCGGCGCGGGCGGCATGGGCCGGGTCTACCTCTCGTACACCCCGGGCGGCCGCCCGGTGGCGCTCAAGGTCGTGCGGCCCGAGCTGGCCGGGGACCCCGAGTTCCGGGCCCGCTTCGCCCAGGAGGTGGCCAGCGCCCGGCGCATCCACGGGCTGTACACCGCACAGGTGGTCGACGCCGGGGTGGACGACGCCACCCCGTGGCTGGCCACCACCTACGTACCGGGCCCGTCCCTCCAGCAGGTGGTGCGGCACTTCGGCCCGCTCCCCGAGCGGACCGTGCTGCTGCTGACGGCCGGCATCGCCGAGGCGCTGCAGGCGATCCACGACACCGGCGTGGTGCACCGCGACCTCAAGCCGGGCAATGTGCTGATCGCCGCCGACGGCCCCCGGGTGATCGACTTCGGCATCGCCCGGGCCGCCGACGCCACCGCCCTCACCGGCACCGGGCTGCGCATCGGATCGCCCGCCTACATGGCGCCCGAACAGGCGATGGGCCTGCCCGCCGGCCCGGCCACCGACGTGTACGCGCTCGGCGCCCTCGCCGTGCACGTCGCGGGCGGCGCCCCGCCGTTCGGGGACGGACCGGACGCGGCGGCGCTCTACCGGGCCGTGCACGAGGAGCCGGACCTCCAGCGGGTGCCGCAGTCGCTGCACCCACTGCTGCTGGGCTGCCTCGCCAAGCGGCCCGAGGACCGGCCCACCACCGCCGAGGTGATCGCCGCCGCCCGCGACCACCCGGCCGTCGGCGGGCGGCTGCGGTTCGGCGAGGACTGGCTGCCACACCCGCTGACCAGCCAGATCACCCGGCACGCCGAGCTGCCGCGGGTACCGGCCGGGGAGGCGGCGGCCACGCCCACCCTCCTCGCGGCCACCACCCTGGCACCCGCGCCCCAGGCGCCGCCGGCGCCCGCCGTGCCCGGGGTGCCCGAGGTGCCCGGGGTGCCCGCCGTGCCGACCGCCGACCGGGGGACGGGCCGTCGCAGACGCGCCCTGGGGCGGACGGCGCTGACCGCCGGCGTCGCCCTGGCCGTCGGCGCCGCGGCGACGCTCTTCCTGATCGACGACCTGGACGCCGTGGAGGCCGCCGAGGCCCCGGTGCCCGGCTCCGCCGCTCCCCGCACCCCGGTGCCCGGCGGATCCTCCGCCCCCGCCCGGCCGACGCCCACCGCCGCGACGCCCGGCGCTTCGGCCCCCACCCCCGCGGCCACCACCCCGCCGGCCGCCGCCACGGGGCCGGCCGCCGACTACGCCGCCCTCTCCCGCGGGGCCGAGCTGACCTCGGCGGACTCCGGCTACGAGTTCGACCTCTCCACCGGCACCGTGGTCCCGGCCGACAGCGCCACCTGGTACGTCGGCCGCGGCGAGGGCGAGTTCCTCGTCCCGGAGAGCGCCGGTGCCTTCATCGGCCGGGACGCCGGCCTGGGCGTCCCCGACTGCCTCCAGGGGCTCGCGACCCGCCCGTCCCGGCAGGTGCCGTTCAGCGCCCTCGGGCCGCGCGGCGCCTTCTGCGTCCGCTCCGCCGACGGACGGGACCTCGCCGTCGTCCGGGTGCTGTCGGCCGCCGGAGCGGACGGGCCGGTCACCGTCTCGCTGGACCGCTACCGCCGCAAGGGCTGAGCGCTCTCCGCCCTACGCGCCCCGATGGCCGGGGTCCGTGGCGCCCGCCGGCCCTGAGCTTGACTGATTTTTCAGTCAGTGCGACAGTTCAGTCCAGGCGATGCCGGGCGAGTCCGCCCGCCGCCCGCCCGGCGCCCGTGCGCACCGCTCCCCCGGAGCCCCTCGCCTTCGCGCCGGACCGATCCACCCCGAGCCCCACCGGAGGCCACCGTGTCCCACTCCCCCCTCGCGCGCCGCACGGTGCTGCGTTCCCTCGCCGGCGCCGGCCTGGTCGCCCTCGGCGCGAGCGCCTGCCTGCCCGGCATCGACGAGCTGACCGATCCGGCCGACCCGGCGGCCCCGTCCGCCTCCGCCACGGCCGCCGATCCCGGCGCCACGGCTGCCCCCGCCCCCGTCCCCGCCCCCGAGCGGGGGCGACGGCTCGGCGGCGAGTGGGAGAAGCACGAGCGGACCTTCATGGCCTGGCCGGCCTCCGAGAACGTCTGGGGCAACGAGCTCGCGGGCGTCCGCAAGGACATCGCCGCGGTCGCCCGCGCCATCGGCGGGCGCGAGCCGGTGGTCCTGCTCGTCCGTCCCGGCCAGGAGGCCTCCGCCCGCAACGCCTGCGGCACGGACGTCGAGCTGCTCAGCGTCCCGGTCGACGACCTGTGGGCCCGCGACACCCTGCCGGTCTTCGTGGAAGAGGGCGGCAAGGTCAAGGGCGTCGACTTCAACTTCAACGGCTGGGGCCGCAAGCAGGAGCACGGCAACGACGCCCGCGTGGCGCGCACCGTCCTGGAAAAGTACGGGACCGAGCGGATCGAGACCGCGCTCACCGCCGAGGGCGGCTCCTTCGAGACCGACGGCCAGGGCACCCTGCTGATCACCGAGAGCTCGATCGTCAACGACAACCGCAACCCGGGCCGCACCCGCGACCAGATCGAGGCGGAGCTCAAGCGGGCGCTGGGCCTCAGCAAGATCGTCTGGCTCGCGGGGGTCAGGGGCAAGGACATCACCGACGCCCACGTCGACTGTCTGGCCCGCTTCGCCGCCCCCGGCGTCGTCCTGCTGGACCGGGCCTTCCCCGGCACCCCGGCGGACGTCTGGTCCCGCTCCGCCGACCAGGCCCGCGCCGTCCTCGCCGAGGCCACCGACGCCACCGGCAAGAAGCTCAAGGTCATCGAGGTCGCGCAGCCCGACCCGGACCGGATCACCGGCCGCGGCGACGCCTTCGTCTCCTCCTACATGAACTTCTACGTCGGCAACAAGGGCGTCTACCTGCCGCTGTTCGGCGACCCCCGGGCCGACGACCACGCCCAAGAGGTCTTCCGGGAGCTGTTCCCCGGGCGCGAGATCGTCCCGCTGCAGATCGACACCCTCGCCTCCGGCGGCGGCGGCATCCACTGCTCCACCCACGACCAGCCCGCCGGCTGACCCGCCGCCCGCTCGGTACCGCACCACCGAGCACCGCACCGCCGAGCAGCGCACCACCGAGCACCGCACCACCGAGCACCGCACCACCCGGCACCGAGGGAGAAGGGACCCCCGTGCAGCTGACCCCCACCGAGCGCGACCGGCTGCTGATCTTCACCGCCGCCGAACTCGCCCGCGCCCGCCGCGCCCGCGGCCTGCGCCTCAACGTCCCCGAGGCGACCGCGGTCATCTCGGACACCGTCTGCGAGGCCGCCCGGGACGGCCTGCGGCTCGCCGAGGCCGTGGCCTGCGGACGCTCCGTCCTCTCCCCCGCCGACGTGCTGCCCGCCGTACCGGACCTGGTCACCGAGATCCACGTCGAGGCGGTGTTCGAGGACGGCACCCGGCTCGCCGTCGTCGCCGACCCGTTCGGCGGCGCGGGCCTCGGCCCGGCAGCACCCGGCGCCGTCCTCCTCGACGACCGCGTCGATCCCGGGCCGAGCGCGACGCTCACCCTGGCGGTCCGCAACACCTCCGGGGTGCCGATCTCGGTCACCTCGCACTTCCACTTCTTCGAGGCCAACCCGCGCCTGGCCTTCGACCGCGCCGCCGCCTACGGCACCCACCTGGCCGTCCCGGCCGGCTCCTCGGTGCGCTTCGACCCGGGCGCCACCGTCGAGGTCGGCCTGGTGCCGATCGGCGGCGAACGCGTCGCGATCGGCTTCGCGGGGCTGGTGGACGGGCCGCTGGACTCGCCGCCGGTCCGGCAGGAGGCACTGCGCCGGGCCGCCGAGCGGGGCTACCTCGGGACGGCCGAGCAGGGCTGCCCCGGCGCGAACGACGACGACCGACAGGAGGACCGGACATGAGCAACGGCATCGAGGCGTCCGAGTACACCGCCGTGCACGGCCCGCGCACCGGCGACCGGGTCCGGCTCGGGGACAGCGGGTTGGTCGTCCGCGTCGAGTCGGACTCCCAGCGGCCGGGCGACGAGTTCCTGGTCGGCTTCGGCAAGACGGCCCGCGACGGCCTGCACCTCAAGGCCGCCGCCGTCCGCGACACCTGCGACCTCGTCATCAGCAACGTGCTCGTCATCGACGCCGTCCAGGGCATCCGCAAGACCTCGATCGGCATCCGGGAGGGCCGGATCGCCTCGATCGGCCGGGCCGGCAACCCCGACACCCTGGACGGCGTGGACGTGGTCGTCGGCACCGGGACGGCGATCGTCTCCGGCGAGGGCCTGATCGCCACCGCCGGCGCCATCGACACCCACGTCCACCTGATGTCCCCCCGGATCATGGAGGCCTCGCTCGCCTCCGGCGTCACCACGATCATCGGCCAGGAGTTCGGACCGGCCTGGGGTGTCGGCGTCAACTCCCCCTGGGCGCTGCGGCACGCCTTCAACAGCTTCGACGCCTGGCCGGTCAACATCGGCTTCCTCGGGCGCGGCTCCTCCTCCCGCCCCGCCCCGCTCGTCGAGGCCCTGGCGGAGGGCGGGGCCTGCGGCTTCAAGGTGCACGAGGACATGGGCGCCCACACCCGCGCCCTGGACACCGCGCTGTCGGTGGCCGAGCAGTACGACGTCCAAGTGGCGCTGCACACCGATGGGTTGAACGAGTGCCTGTCGGTCGAGGACACCCTGCGCGTCCTGGAGGGCCGGACCATCCACGCCTTCCACATCGAGGGCTGCGGCGGCGGCCACGTCCCCAACGTGCTCAAGATGGCGGGCGTGCCGAACGTCATCGGCTCCTCCACCAACCCCACCCTGCCGTTCGGCCGGGACGCCGTCGCCGAGCACTACGGCATGATCGTCTCCGTCCACGGCCTCAAGACCGACCTGCCCGGCGACGCCGCGATGGCCCGCGACCGGATCCGGGCCGGCACGATGGGCGCCGAGGACGTGCTGCACGACCTGGGCGTCATCGGCATCACCTCCTCCGACGCCCAGGGCATGGGCCGGGCCGGCGAGACCGTGCGCCGCACCTTCGCCATGGCCGGCAAGATGAAGGCCGAACGCGGCCCGCTGGAGGGCGACGGCCGGGACGACGACAACCAGCGCGTGCTGCGCTACATCGCCAAGCTCACCGTCAACCCGGCCATCGCCCACGGGCTCTCGCACGAGGTCGGCTCGATCGAGATCGGCAAGCTCGCCGACATCGTGCTGTGGCAGCCCGCCTCCTTCGGCGCCAAGCCGCAGCTGGTCCTCAAGGCCGGCTTCCCCGCCTACGGGGTCACCGGCGACCCCAACGCCGCCACCGAGACCTGCCAGCCCCTGGTCCTGGGCCCGCTGTTCGGGGCCCACGGCGCCACCCCCGCCGATCTCTCGGTCGCCTTCACCAGCCACGCCGCCGCCGAAGCGGGCAGCCAAGCCCGCCCGTACGACACCATGACCACCCGCCGCCGGCGCGTCGCCGTCCGCCACACCCGGGGCATCGGCCCGCGCGATCTGGTCCGCAACGCCCGCCTCGGCGAGGTCCTCGTCGACGCCCGCCACGGCACGGTCAGCCTCGACGGCACCGCACTGCGGTCCGAGCCCGCCGAAGCCGTCCCCCTGAACCGCCTCTACTTCCTCTGACACCTCCGCCGCGCACCCGGGGTGGCCCGGCGCGCGGCTCCGCGCGACTCAACACGGCTCAGTACGGCTCAGCCCGTCGCACCCGCGTGCAGGAGGGCCCCCGCGCGGGCCGCCAGGCCGTCGGCGCCGCAACGGGCCGCCAGCTCCAGCCCCCGGGCGAGCGCCCGACGGGCCGCCGCCGTGGCACCCAGCGCCTCCCCCAGATCGACCAGCGCCAGCGCGTGCTCGTAGCGGGCGGGCGAGCGCTCCAGGTGCCGGACGGCCTGCCCGAGCAGCTCGGCCGCGCGCGGCCGGTCGTGCACCGCCGCACAGAGCCGCAGCGTGCTGCCGACGGCGGAGTCCGTCCCGGTCGCCCGGGCCCGGCGGACCGCCTCCTCGGCGAGCTCGCGGGCCCGGTCCGGCTGCTCGGGGGCGATCGCGCGCGCCAGGTGCCCGAGCCACGGCGCCCACACCGTGTTGCGCCAGCCGCGCGCGTCCAGCGCCGCGCCGGCGGCGGTCAGCGTCTCGGCCGCGCCGGCCGCGTCGCCCCGGGCCAGCAGCAGCCGGCCGTACAGGGTGGGGGCGTCGGGCAGCACCATCACCGTCGGGTAGGGCGGGCCGAAGGAGTGCTCGCGGGCCAGCTCCAGTGCCTCGGTCACCCGGCCGCGCGCGGCCAGGGTCTCGGCCAGCGCCCCGACCGTGTCCCAGTGCAACGGGCCGCCCCGGCCCATCCGTTCGGCGAGCCGCAGGGCCCGGCGCAGGTAGTCCTCCGCCTCCGCCAGCGCGCCGCAGCGGAACCGGAGCATGCCGGTCAGCAGGTAGGCGAAGCCCAGGTGGCCGCCGCTCCAGCCGGCCACCTCGTACGCGCGGACCGCCTCGGTGAACAGTTCCTCCGCCCGGTCGACCCGGTCGGCGTAGAGGTAGCTGATGCCGAGGATCCCGGGCAGCTCGAAGCCCCAGACGGTGTTGGTCCAGCCGAGGCTGTGGGGAAGGCGCCCGCCCGGCAGCGCGGACTCGGCCAGGGCGATCGCCTGCTCGTGGTCCACGCCGCGCAGCGTGAGGTCCCAGCAGCGCAGCACCGCCACCGCGTGGGCCAGGCCGTTGTGTTCGAACAGGTTCCGCTCCGGGGGCCGCCCGCCGTCCGCACCGGCACCACGACCGGCGGCATGGGCGGTGGCGGCGGCGTCCCGGCCGTCCGCCCCGACGTCGCTGAACGCCATCCCGACCGTCTCCAGCATCCGGTCGAACTCCGCGAGCCGGCGGGAGCGTCCCGGACCGTCCTCGTCCTCGGACTGGAACGCGGCGAACATGAAGTGGGCGACCTCCAGGCGCAGCCGGCCCGGGCCGGGAAGCGTGCGCTCGGCGGCCTCGGCGCACACCGCGGCGGCGTCGCCCAGCCGGTTGCTGTGGGCGAGGGCCTGGGCGAGCCGGAAGATCGCGTCGATCCGCAGATCGGGGCCCAGCCCGTACGGGTCCGCGAGTGCCAGCCGCAGCTGGTTGACCGTGGTCACCGGGTCGGTGAGCAGCGCCGAGCAGCCGAGTTCGTAGAGCACCTCGGCCCGGTCCCGGTCGGCGGGCGGTTCGCTGATCGCGCGGCGCAGGCAGCGCTGGGCCGCCTCCGGCGCACCGATGGCCAGGTGCTCGCGGGCCGCCTGGCGCAGCTTGCGGACGATGTCCCCGTCCCCTTCGGGCAGGGTCTCCAGCAGGTGCCGGGACGCCGTCAGCAGGCCGAGACCGGCGTTCTCGGTCTCGACGGCGGCGACCCCGTGCATCCCGGTGCGGGTGGCGGGCGGCATCGACTGGTACACCGAGGCGGCGATCAGCGGGTGGACGAACTCCAGCCGGCCACCCGGCGCGCCGATCAGCACCCCGTGCCGGCGCAGCTCCCGGACCGACTCGGCGGCGGTCTCCGGGCCCTGGGCGCAGATGACGGCGGCGAGCTCCGGGCGGATGTCGGTGCCCAGCATGGACGCCGCCCAGGCGAACCGCATCGCCGTCGGGCCGATCTTCTCCAGCCAGTGGCGGAGCGTCATTCCACGGGTCCCCGCCGCGAGTTCGCGCAGCAGGACGGTGCTCTCCTCGACGGGGTCGAGCCGCTGGTCGGCCACCTCGCGCAGCAGGGCGGTGGTCTCGTACGGATTGCCGGCGGTGACCGCCCAGACGTGACGGCAGAAGGCGTCCTCCGCCTGCGCGCCGAGGGCGGCGCGGACCAGCCGCGCGACCGACGCCGGCTGGAGCGGCCGCAGTTCGTGCCGCCGGTCGGCCCGGGCGAGGAGACCGCGCTGGAGCGTCAGGGCGTCGTCGGGGAACTCGTCGCGGCAAGCGAGCACCAGCAGGGCCGGCAGCTCCCGCGCGCCGACCGCGAAGCTCGCCAGCCAGCCGAGCGACTCCGGGTCGGCCCAGTGCAGGTCGTCGACGATCACGGCCACCGGCGGGCGCCGCTGCACGAGCCGGGTGAGCACGAAGTCCAGCCCGTCCCGCACCCCCTGCGGATCGAGCTGCCCGCCGGGCGGCAGCAGCCCCACCGCCGGTCCGACGATGTCCTCCCAGGGCCCGAACACCTGCGCCCGCTCCCGCTCGGACAGCGCCGCCAGCACCGGCTGCAGCAGCTGGCGCACCACCCGGAACGGCTCGTGGCGCTGCCGCTCCCCGCCCCGGGCGAACAGCACCTCACAGCCCGCGCGCCGCGCCTCGCGTCGCACCTCGGTCAGCACCGCGGTCTTGCCCAGCCCGGCCGCGCCGGTGAAGACCAGCAGTTCCCCGAGCGCCGTACCGGCGACCGGCCGGGTCAGCGCCGTGACCGCCTGCCGGGCCGACCGGATCTCGGCCTCGCGCTCGTGCAGCGGACCGTCGCCCCGGTCACCCCCGGCCGCGGACTCCCCTTCGGCCACCGTCGCCCCCAATTCACGCCTCCACGGCCGTCGTCACCAACGCCGAGGCTACTGCCGAACGGCCGGATCCGGTGCGGGCTTGACAATCCGCCCGCTCGGGTGAACGAGGACCGGCCGCTCGCCGCCGCCGTACGGGGCGCCTGCGGGCATCAGCCTCCGGCGGCGCCCCCGGTCGCGTCTCGCGCCGCGGCGGCCAGGCGCAACTGCTCCTCCTCCACGATCCGCACCGCCAGGGACTGCTCCGAGACGTCCACGGCCTCCGGCGTCGTCTCCGCCACCTCGCTGCGCCGCGCGTACTCGTCGAAGATCCGGCTCTTCGCCCGCAGGATCTCCAGCATCCGCTGGTCGACGCTGTCGGCGGCGAGCAACCGGTGCACCTGGACCCGCCGGAGCTGCCCCATGCGGTGGGCCCGGCCCACGGCCTGACTCTCCATGGTCGGCTTCACCTGCGGCTCGCACAGGATCACCACCGAGGCCGCCTGGATGTTCAGCCCCACGCCGCCCGCCTGGATCTGGGCGAGCAGCACCGCGTGACCCGGCACCGCGGCGAACTGGTCCACCACGTCCTGGCGCCGCTCCGCGGCAACGCCGCCGTCGATCGGACCGAACACCCGCCCGCCCAGCGCGTCCCCGACGGTGGCCAGCACCTCGCGGAAGAACGAGAAGACGACGACCTTCCGCCCGTTGGCGGCGGCCTCCTCGACGATCTCCCGCAGCCTCTGCAGCTTCGCCGACCCGGCGGGATCCGCGTACGCGGCACGGCGCATGGCCATGAAGTTGCCCTCGGCGACGGCTGCCCGGTACGCCGCGAAGTCGGTCGGCGAGAGGTCCTCCCACTCGTCGACGTGCACGACCTCGGGGAGCTCGGCGAGCACGTCCTGCTGGTTGCGGCGCAGGTACGCCGGCGCGACCGCCTTGCGGAACGCCTTCGGCCCCGCGGCGGCCGACCCGCTGTGGATCGTCGGCAGCAGCTCGGGCCGCAGGTAGTGCACCAGACTGCGGAACTCCTCGACCCGGTTCTCCATCGGGGTGCCGGTGAGGAAGAGCACCCGCTCGACCCGGTCGGTCCACCGGGCCACCGCCTGCGAGCGCTGCGCCGCGTGGTTCTTGACGTAGTGGGCCTCGTCCACCACGACCATGGCCACGGCCCGGTCCGGAGCCACCTCCAGCCGGCGCAGGCCGTCGAAGGTCACCACCGCGACGCCGCCCGCGTCGAGCCACTCGGCCAGGGCCGCCTCCCGCTCCTGCCCGTGCACCCGGTAGGCCCGCAGGGTGCTCCGCGACTCGATCTCCCGGGTCCAGTTGATGAGGACGCTCGCCGGACAGACGACCAGGAAGTGGGTGCTCCCCCGCGTCCGCAGGTGCGCCATCGCGGCGATCGCCTGGACGGTCTTCCCGAGGCCCATCTCGTCACCGAGGATCACCCGCTTCTGCCGGAGCGCGAAGCGGGCGCCGAACGCCTGGTAGCCGCGCAGCGAGACCGTGCACCGGCTGACGTCCAGGGGCTCGGCCCGGACCTGGTCGGACAGCTCCTCCGGCAGGAACCCCTCGGCTGCGTCGACCTCGGACGGGCCCGGCTCGCCGATCGCGGCGAGCACGGCGTAGAACTCGGCCGAGCGGTGCTCGAAGTCCGTCCACGCCTCGACCGCGGAGGCCGGCGGACGCAGCAGGTCCGCGGACGCCTGGGCGAACAGCAGCGGAACGGCCTGCTCCTCGAACTCGGCGAGCAGCTCGTCCAGCCGGTCGACCGCGAGCAACGCCTCCTGCCTGCGCCGCCGCCCGGCGAACAGGCCGCGGACGAACCCCCGGGCCGGTCGCGCCGTCTCGACGAGCGCGGCGACCTCGTCGACGACCCGCCGTGCGACCCCGTCGGCGCGGGTCGCCTCGGGCCCGGCGACGACCAACCGGTGCAGTGCGACGACCAGCTCCGTGCTCAGCGCGTCCTGGTCGTCCACGTCCAGCCGCACCGCCACGGTCCGCTCGGCCGCGGCGGCTATCTGCCCGGCGGCGGCGAGGGTCTGCGCGGCCGTCTGCGCGCCGATGCCCGGGAGCAGTTGCAGCGAGTACACCGTGGCGTCCCGCACCTGCCCCACGGTCGTGATGCCGGCGGCCTCCAGCGCACCGACCCGCAGCCGGCCGTCCGTCACGTCCTTCAGCCGGGCCACCGGGATGGCGTCCAGCTCACCGCGCACCAGCCGCCCCCGCAGAGCGGCCGCCGCCCGCCCCACCTCGTCCACGGCCCCCCGGTGGTCGCCGACCACCACCCGCGCGGACGCGAGGAGCCGCTCGGCCTCCGCGACCACGACCCGGGGCTTCCGGTCTCCCCGCTGCCCACGCTCCACTCCCGGTTCCCTCCCACGGCTCCACCACCCGGCACCTCTGCGGGATCCCCCATGATCCCACCCGCGCCCGCGGCGCCTGCCCACCGCTTCTCTCCCCCACCGCCGATGGCCGCCGCCCGGTGTGACCGGCATTTGGCCGATGCCGTCGCGCGTCGACGCCGACCGCTGTCTAGCGTGGCGATCCGGGGGGTACACGAAGCACTTCCGCGGGTCGGCGCGATCGGTCCGGCCCGCCTTCCAGAAGGCAGTACGCATGAAGCTTCGGGCATGTTCGAGCACGCTGGCCGCCGCCGCGCTGACCCTCGCGCTGACCGCCGTCGCGTCCCCGGCGGGAGCGGCAGGATCGGCAGGAGCGGCAAAAGCGCCGCCGTTCCTGGACCGGCTGAACACCGTGTCCACCGTCGCGTCCACCGTCCCCGAGAACGGCGACGTGAACCCGTACGGCACGTTCACCATCCAGGAGAGCATCGGTGACCTGCACCGGGGCAACGTCCTGATCAGCAACTTCAACAACTCGGCCAACCTGCAGGGCCTCGGCACCACCCTGGTGCAGATCACCCCGGGCGGCACCCGTACCACGTTCGCCACCATCGACCCGGCCCACCTCCCCGGTCCCTGCCCCGGCGGGGTCGGGCTCACCACGGCGCTGACGGTCCTGCCCGGCGGCTGGGTCGTGGTCGGCAGCCTCCCCACCGCCGACGGAACGTCGGCCACCGCCCAGGCCGGCTGTCTGCTGGTGCTCGACAAGCACGGCACGGTCCGCGAGACCATCGCCGGGGACGGCATCAACGGACCGTGGGACCTGACCGCCGTCAGCTCCGGCGAGCAGAGCGACCTGTTCGTGACCAACGTCCTCAACGGCACGGTCGCCGGCGGTGGCGCGCAGGTCGACCAGGGCACCGTCCTGCGGATCACCCTGTGCATCGAGAAGGACGACCTGCCACAGCGGGTCGCCACCACCGAGATCGGCTCGGGCTTCCCCGAACGGACCGACCCGGCGGCCCTGGTGGTCGGCCCGACCGGCGTCGGCCTCGGCCACGACGGAACGCTGTTCGTCGCCGACACGGTGCTGAGCCGGATCACCGCGATCCCGAACGCGCTCACCCGCCAGGACAGCGCGGGAATCGGCCGGGTCATCACGTCGGGCGGCGCCCTCAACGGCCTGCTGGGGCTGGCCCTCACGCCCCGCGGCGACATCCTGACCGTCAACGGCGGGGACGGCAACATCGTCGAGACCACCCCGGCCGGCCGTCAGGTGGCGGTCAAGCAGATCAACAACGAGGGCACCCCGCCCGGCGCGGGCGCGCTCTTCGGCCTCGCACTGGACCTCGACCAGGACGCCGTCTACTTCGTCAACAACGCCGACAACGCCCTCGACGTCCTGCACTGAGCGGCAGAATTCCTGGGTAAACGCAAAGAACCCCCGCCGGTAATCCGGCGGGGGTTCTTCTCAAAATTTGTTCGGCGGCGTCCTACTCTCCCACAGGGTCCCCCCTGCAG